>DASXRG010000090.1:0-25359 GCA_036506735.1 Binatia bacterium
GCGACGAACAGCGAGTTGCCTTCGCGCTTGACCAGGAAGAGAATCTGCTCGCCTTTTTTCGCTCCCGACACGGCCTTTCTAAATTCGGAAACTTCGCGCACCGGCTTGCGGTTGACCTCCACGATAACGTCGCCTTGCTGCAAGCCGGCGTCGTCCGCGGGGCTGCCCGGCTCTACGGCCGTGACGACCAGCCCCTGCGCGCGATCGAGATCCATATTTTGCGCCAGCTCGGGCGTGACCTTCTGCACGGTCAAGCCCAGCTCGCCCTTCTCCTTTGCCGACGCCACCACGTCGGCTTCCTTCAATTCGCCCACCGTCAACGGCAGCGTCATTTCCTTCTTGTCGCGCAGAAGCTTCACGCGCACCTGCTTGTCGGGCTTCGTGCGAGCGACGATCGACGGCAGATCGGTGGAATCTTTGATCTCGATTCCGTCGAACTCGACGATGACGTCGCCGACTTTGATGCCCGCGTGTTCCGCCGGCGCGTTCTTCGTCACGTCGGCCACCAGGGCGCCTTTGGAGCGCTCGAGTCCGAGGGAGGTCGCGAGGTCGGGGGTCACGCTCTGAATCGACACGCCCAACCAGCCCCGGGTGATTTTACCCTTGCTCTTGAGTTCGGGCAGGATGTCCTTGGCGGAATTGATCGGGGTGGCGAAGCCGATCCCGATATTGCCGCCGCTCTGGCTGAAGATCGCGGTGTTGATTCCCACCACCTCGCCGCGCAGGTTGATCAGTGGGCCGCCGGAATTTCCGGGGTTGATCGATGCGTCGGTCTGAATGAAGTTGTCATACGGGCCCGCGCCGATGTGCCTGCCCTTGGCGCTCACGATGCCCGACGTGACCGTGCTGTCGAGGCCGAACGGGTTGCCGATCGCCATTACCCATTCGCCGACATCCAGCCGGTCCGAATCTCCCAGCGGCGCAACCGGAAGATCGCCTTTGGCGTCGATCTTGATGATTGCGATGTCCGTCTTCGAATCCCTGCCGAGCACCTTCGCCTCAAACTCTCGCCCGTCGGAAAGCTTCACCACGATCTTTTGCGCGTTATCGACCACATGATTGTTGGTCAGAATCGAGCCGTCGCGGTCGATGATAAAGCCGGAGCCGAGACTCTGCTGGCGAAACTGGCCGCCGCGCGGGGGATTGCCGAAAAACCGGCGCCAGAATTCTCCGAACTGGTCGTCTCCCGGCTCGCCTCTGCGGCCGCGCGGCTCCCGCGAGAATGGGTTGGCGCCCGGACCTTGCGGCCATTGCCCCCCCTCGCGCGTTTGAGTGGTGGAGACGTTCACCACCACTGGCGTCAGTTTTTTCGCCAGCGAGACAAAATCCGGCAGGCCGCGAGCGTCCGTCACCGGGGCGGCGGCGTAAGCGCTGGTCGTTTCGGCGGCCGTCCGGCCGGAAACGAACCGATTGACGTTTTCGGCCGCGGTAAAAGCGATAACCGAGGCGAAGAGGCCGGCGGCTATCACGGTGTAAATATGGGTCATCTTTTTCATGCGATCTCCTTTGTAAACCTTTCCTTACTTAATGGGTTAATGAAGCCCGGTAATGAGAGCGGTGGTGCTTTTCTGCGGCCAGCGCCGCTCTTTTCCGGGTTCTGCCGCTGCGGCTCATGCGATGCATCTCGGCGGCGATTCTACCGCGTAATGCGTCCGCCTTCCAGCGCAGCAAATGCTTGCGGATGTATTTCGGATTCAGAGTCAACAACTCGCAAATTTCGTTGAACGAAAAGAGCTGGTCGCCCTCCTCTTCCATGATCCACTCTTCGGCTTCGCTCGACAGGCCCCGCTTCTTTTTGTTGTCGCGGGCAAGCAGGCCGTTCTGAAAACACCAGATGGCGTCCTCGAGCACCGCCAGCATCAGCTTCTTTTCCGGTTCACGGTAGGTCTTGCTCGTCGTCGTCGCCAGATACTGGGTCGGCAGCAGGACGTCCGGTTGAAACAGCGAATAGACTTTCTCTTCCACCGCGTGGTTGCGAGCGGCCGGTGGAGTGAACTCATGCTGAATGCGCCGTAGAAATGGCGCGGTTCGTTTTTGTTGGGTCGGCATCTGAGACCTCCTGAAAACTGAAACTGGCATCCTCTGGGAGCTGTGGGCCCCCAAGCCCAAGGGAATGACGCCCGGCGCCGCGAGCGCCGAGATCATCGCTCAGGCGACAAGAAAACACGATCCGGTGCGAGGAGTCAGAGGTTCAGAACGGGTTGAAAGACAAACGCGGAAACTTTAGCCCTGTGGATGAACCCCTGAGCCAGATGGATCTGCGGGCCGTCGGGTTCGAGCGCCGCGCCGTTTCTTGCGACCGCGGTATGCTCGAACAAATTGCGCGCGGGATCTCCTTCGGTCGGGATGACGTCCCGGGTGAAGACGTTCCCCTCGGGCTGTACGGCTGCGAACGCGGTGGCCGGGTGGGGGACGACATGACGAATCTTTTTCGCGTGGTGCGGAAGCCGCGAAGTCAAAGGCCCGCACACGGTCATACTGACGGGCAACAGCGCCAGACTAGAGAAACAGATGAACCCCAGGGCGGCGACCAGGTTCTTCACACTGCGCATAGAATTATCTCACTCAGCCTAGCATTTCACTTTTCGAAGTCAAGCGCGCCGTACGCCTCCGCTCGCGGGCTTTCGCGCACCTCGGATCCGAACCTTTCTGACCGGCCTGGAGAAAGATTTCTTGCCTTGCGGGAATCAATCCAGCGTTTGCCGGTAGCGTTTCACCCCGATCGTTAACGCGACGGCAGTAAACAGCGCGATCGGCCAGATTTCCGGGGCGATGTCCGCGAGGCCGTTGCCTTTGAGTAGAATGCCGCGGACGATCCGCAGAAAATGCGTGAGCGGCAGGATTTCGCCGACGGCTTGCGCCCAGCGCGGCATGCCGCGGAACGGAAACATGAATCCGGAGAGCAGCATCGAGGGCAGAAAAAAGAAGAACGACATTTGTACCGCCTGGAGCTGGTTCTCGGCGACGGTGGAGAACGTGATGCCGACCGCGAGATTCGCCGCGACAAAAATCAAGGCGACGGCGAGCAACAGGCCCAGGCTCCCGACCATCGGCACATGAAAGATGAGGTGCGCGGCGACGAGGATGAGCCCTACTTGAATGTAACCGACGAAAACGTAGGGCGTGATTTTGCCGATCATGACTTCCAGCGGGCGCGTCGGCATCGAGAGGAGATTCTCCATCGTCCCGCGCTCGCGTTCGCGCGTGATCGCGAGACCGGTGATCACGATCATGGTCATCGTCAGCACGACGCCCATCAGGCCCGGCACGATGTTGTATTCCGTCTCCGCTTCCGGATTGTACAGCGCATGGACCCTGAGATCGATCGGGCCCGGAGGATCACCGAGGAAGTCCAGCGTTCCCTTGGCGTCGTTTTGCAGCGCGCCGTCGAGCAGCACGCGCAACGACCCGACGGCGTTGCTGGCCGCCGCCGGGTCGGTCGCGTCCGCCTCGACGAGGATGGCGGGACGGTCGCCGCGCAGGAGATCGCGGGTGAAATTTTCCGGGATGTTGATCACGAACTGGACCTGGCCGCGCGCCAGCGCCTTGCGGGCCTCGTCTTCGGTTTTCACTTGCCGCACAAATTCGAAGTAGCCGCTGTTGCGGATCGCGTACAGCAGGCTTCGCCCTTGCGGGCCGTTGTCGGCCAGCAGCACGGCGGTCGGCAGCCGTTTCGGGTCGGAATTGATGGCGTAGCCGAACAGAACGAGCTGGATCAGCGGGATGCCGACCACCATTCCAAAGGTCAGCCGGTCGCGGCGCATCTGGATGAATTCCTTGACGACGATCGCCCAGAAGCGCTGCAGCGAAAATTCACGCCGTTGCTTCATGCGGAAAGCTATCTCCGAAATGATCCCTGGACCGGTTCATCAGGTGAATGAAAATATCTTCGAGCCCGGATTCGACGCGCCGCCATTGATAGGGCTCTTTCCGGAACCGCGCGATGACTTGTTCGAGCGCCGCTTCGTCGTCGCCGCTCACGTGCAGCTCGTTGCCGAATGCCACGGCCTGCTCGACGCCGGGGCGGCGCCGCAGCTCTTCGGCGAGCTTGAATAAATTCGGTCCGGTGACGGCCCAGGTCGTAAGATGCGCCTGGGCGATCACCTCATCGACCGTGCCTTGGGTGAGCAGGTTGCCGTAAGAGATGAAAGCGAGCCGATGGCAGCGCTCGGCCTCGTCCATATAATGCGTGGCGATCAAAAACGTCAGCCCCTGGGCGGCCAGCCGGTGGATCTCCTCCCAGAATTCGCGGCGCGCTTTGGGATCGACGCCCGCGGTCGGCTCGTCGAGCAAAAGCAGTCTCGGGCGATGAATCATGCACGCCGCGAGCGCGAGCCGCTGCTTCCAGCCGCCGGAAAGCTCGCCGGCGACTTGATTCCGCCGCGCGGTGAGGCCGAGCCGCTCGATGCTCTCGCGCACGGCCTGCTCCCGGTTGGGTATCGAATACATCCGCGCGACGAAATCGAGGTTCTCGGCGATGCTCAGGTCTTCGTAGAAGCTGAAACGCTGCGTCATGTAGCCGACCTGGAGCTTGATCCTTTCGCTCTCGGCGATCACGTCGTAGCCGAGGCAGGTGCCGCTGCCTTCGTCGGGCCGCAGCAGGCCGCAAAGCATACGGATGAACGTCGTCTTGCCGCTGCCGTTGGGACCGAGAAAGCCGCAGATTTCGCCCGTGCGGACTTGCAGATCCACGTGATTGACCGCGACGCGGTTGCCGAAACGCTTGGTCATCCCGCGCACGTTTATCGCAAGGTTTTGCGCCAGATGTTGGGACATGTTTTGCTCGATGTGATGCGCCATGATCAAGAACCGAATTGCACGTCCACAGGCTGGCCCGGGTGCAGCTTTGCCGCGACCTCGGGGGCGAAACCCACCTCGATCATAAAAACCAGCTTGTCGCGACTCTCCCGGCTATAAATAACCGGCGGAGTATATTCCGCCTTCGGTGAAACAAAACTGATCTTGCCGGCGAGCGGCGATGTTAGGCCGTCCGCGGTGACGCGGACGGGATCGCCGGGATGAATCGTCGCGATTCGCGCCTCGGGCACGAATGCGCGGACTTTAGTATTTTCGGGCGGCAGTATGGCGACGACCGGACGGCCCGCGGGGACCCATTCGCCGTCGCGGAAAAGCGTGTCGAAAACCAGGCCGGCTTTCGGCGCGTTCCGGCGCTTTTGCGCGAGGTCCCATTCCGCCTTGACCAGGCGCTCGCGGTCCTGGTCGCGCGCGGCGCGGGCGCGGTCGAGATCCGCCATCGCGATCAGGTTCGCCCGGGCGAGTTTTTCCAGCCGTTCGAATTCTTTTTCCGAAAGGATCAGCGCCGCCCGCGCCTGCTCCAGTGCGGCTTTCTCGGGTGCGCTGTCGAGCACGAAAAGCGGATCACCCGTCTTGACCTGAGCGCCGCGCCGGACATGCAGCGATTCCAGCGCGCCCGGCAGCGGCGAGGCGACGTAAACGAATTCCCCCTCGACGTAACCTTGTAGGCGCGTGCCGTCGGAGCGTTTGCAGCCGCTAAAAATAACCAGCGCCGCAAGGCCGGCTGCGATACCAAGCTGCGCTCGGAAATGCGGCGTAGCCGAACGGCTCATAATTTCGACCTATGCCTCTCCGTAAGGACTCCCTTGAGAATGACCGAAATCACACTGCTATAACCGGTCCTCGGCGCCAGCCCGAGCTCGGCTAGCTTGCGCGGGTTCACCACGGCTTCGGTCGCGCCGAGAAGAATCTCGATCATGACTTTGGCCGGGATGTCTTTGCGGATGATTCCCTCCCGACGGCCTTCGTCGAACAGCCGGCCGAAGTGGCGCTGGATCAAGTTGCGCCGCCTCGCTTCCACCAATTTAAACATTTCCGGGGCGGCGCGCCGTATATCGCGCACGAACGCGGGCTGAATTTCTTCAGTATGATGCTGCACGCAAGCGAGCAGTCGATGCAGGCTGTCGAGAGCATCGGCGGCACGCTCGGACGTGATCCGGTCGAGGTCGGCCTCGACGTTCCGGAACTTGTCCTCGAGCACAGCCCTGAGCAGCGCGGCCTTGCCCGGAAAGCGGGCATAAAGCGTTTTCTTGCTCATTCCCAGCTCTTCCGCCAGGTCGTCCATGGTGACGCTGCGAAAGCCGTGGCTGAAAAAGTGGCGCCTGGCCGCGGCGACGATCCTTCGAGCGGCGGAATTCTCGTCCAACGGTTCAACCGTATCGCTGATCATGAGCCTCTCGTCGTATACCCAGGAAACTGATTTCGTATTATCAGTTTCCTCAGGGCGACACAATCCCCCTCGAATCGATGCGCGGTCTACTGCCAGAGGCGCTGGATGAAACCTTCGTTTTCGAGTTCTTTGAAAAAGCGGGCGTCGATGAATTGCTCGGGCTGCGCCGCGGCGGCGCGCGGCTCCTTGTCGCCCATCTGATCCAAGACGGTCTTGATCGCTGCGGGCGATGGATAAGGAACTTTGGGCAGGTAGCGCAGGACGTAGAGCTCGTAGAGGCCGTTCAAATATTCGCGATCGTCGTTGCGGATATATTTTCTGAACACTTCGACGCTGGCGGCGCGGTTGGTCTTTGCGAAGTGGCTGCCTTCGACGAAGCCGCGGACAAATTTCCGCACGGCGTTCTCGTTGCGCTTGATAAAAGAGCGGGTCGTGACGATCGCCGAAGTAGGGAAGCTGAGCCCCAGAGTGGACATATCGGCCAGTTCTTTCAGTCCCTCTTTCCGCGCCAGGATGGTAAATTCCGCGTTGAGGGTCGCGGCGTCGAGCGCGCCCGCTTTCAGCCCCTGCATCATCTCCGGCATCCCGCCCATCTGGATCACCGCGAAATCGCGCGCGCGCTTGATCGGCCATTTTCTCTCGCTGTAGGAAAGCGCGAAGTCGGTGGCCGAGCCGAAGCGGGTGATACCGATTTTTTTGTCTTTGAGATCTTCGATCTGGCGGACGTTCGGCCGCGCCACGAGAAAAAAGGTGATCGCGTTCAGCCCGCTGGCGACGACCACCAGGTCACCGCCGGCGAGATTCGCCGTCACCACCGCGCCGCCGGTGAAGATTCCCATGGGAACTTCGCCGGACTGCACGACTTGAGCCGCGCGCCCGCCGCCGCCGACGTAAAGCAGCTCGAGATCCAGCCCGTGCTTCTTAAAAAGTCCCGCCTCGTGCGGTATCCACACCGAGCTCTGCGACCCGCCGATCGCACTGTAGATGAAACGCATCTTCTCCAGGGGCGGCTTGGGTTGGGCCAAGACGGAACTACTGCTGAAAGCCGCGAGGAGGCTAAATAAGACGGACAATAGTTTTTGCTTCATTAGAGTCACTCGGTGAGCGGCGCGTTACTTGAACTGCGCACCGGTAACCTATTTGGGATGCGAGCTCGCAGTCAATAGCCGAGTTGCAGGAAATCAGAAGCTGAGCTACTTTCCTACAGCTGCAAAGACAGACAGGTATCCATGGATTTGTTCAATTCGCCGCTCTTGCTCAGCCTTGTTTCGGCCTGGGTCGTCCTTTTTGCGTGGCTGCTCATCAAACACCGCCGAACCAAAACGTGCCCGCGCTGTAAAAAGGGAATGAGAGCCAAGGCGGCTAAATGTCCCCATTGCGGGTTCGAATTCCCGGACCAAGAGATTCCGTGGTCCAAGCCGTTCTACGAGCCGTAACAGTTGGGCGCAGTCCGGTCTTCGGCCAACGCCCTCCCGGGCTATTGTGCCAGGCACGCCTGCAGCTTGGGATCGTCGAGTAAACTCTCTATCGCTTTGGATAATGCGCTGTTCAGGTACCGCTCGTTCGCCGAAGCAAATTGAACGAAAAAGACGGAATCTTTGTCCTCACCCCGGTACATTCGGTCGTATGATTGCGTGCCGTTAACGATACAACCCGCTTTCAAGGCGACTTCCGTGCGCAGAGTCCCCGTAAAAATCCCCGGCGTTACGCCGTACTCGAGATTGCGGATATCGACGCGCAAGCCATGCTGCACAGAGCCCTCCTCCACGGTCGGCCGGTAACCTTTACGCTTTAATCCGTCGAGGAGCGCGGTTTGGACGACCGCTAGCACATCCTGCGTGCTGGTGATCTCGGCGGATGCCGCCGCTCCTCCTTTCATCCCGCGGCTGCCTATGACCGCGCTGGTTCTCTCATCGACGGTCTTGAGTTGGATCGCGCGTCCTTTACCGATATCCGTTGCGGCCACGTTTACCTCCGGCTTCAACGTCACCTCTTGATGCACAAAAGCGCACGAGCAAACAAGGAGCGGCGCGACCATCAGCGGGTAAAATTTTCTCATAGCTTCCTCCTCGATTCCAACGATTGAATAACCCCGAAATCGGCGTTCAAGTCCACTGGGACCGGAAAAAGAGGGCCTGGCCCGGCCCTTCAGTCGCGGCAAGGACGTATCAGGTAAAGCGCTCCGGTGTCAAACAGACTTTTGGAGCGGCAGAGCTGTCGATGAAACTCCAACGTCGTAAATTCGACGTTGACACGTCCGCAACTTATCCGATACGCTCGTGTCGACAAGCTCCGGGTGAGGCGGCAGGTCGGAAAGCCACGCGCCGGAATTTTATTGGAGATCCATTTGATGCCGACACGAATTCTCTTAGTCGAGGACGATGCATCGACCATCGACGTAGTGGAGAAGGAATTGGAGGTTCTCGGCTATGAGGTCACCGTGGCCGTGAATGGCTTGGACGCGGTGGAGAAAGCCGCTTCCATGCTTCCCGACCTGATCGTCATGGATATCCGCTTGCCCAAGATGGATGGACTCCAGGCCGCCAGGCTGATACGCGATCATCCCAAGACCGGTAATATTCCGATATTGGCTGCAACGGTAAACGCGTTGTCGGGAGATAGAGAAAAATGCTTAAGAGCGGGTTGCGACGATTATATAGCGAAACCTTTTACCCATAGGGAATTGGGAGCCGCCATTAAGAGGCTGCTGGAGAACCATTGAATGCGCGCGGCGGCGAATCTCATATGCTACGGCTCGCGGCCAAGGAGGCGACTCGTGCGGCGATATACCCAATGTGAAATTTATTCCTTGAGGTTATTATTGCGCGCCGTTCTCATCGGAGGATTCGGGTTGCTGGCCGTGTTTTCCGCCGGCCGCGCGGCGGCGGCGAGCCTCGAAGTATTTCACGCCGATTCGCTCGCCGGTCCGATGCAAGAACTCAAAAAGGCTTTCGAAACAAAACATCCCGGGACTACGATCAACCTGACCTCCGGCACTTCAAAGCAGCTGGGCGAACGCATCCTGAAAGGGGACGCGTGCGACGTGTTTGCGCCGTCGTCTCCGGCCATCGTGGATGACGATCTCATGAACAAAAAAATCGCCGGCGCGGCCAAGGACGCGGCGACCTGGTACGTGGTCTTCTCGGCGAATGAAATGGTCGTCATCACCCCGAAGGGAAACCCGCTGGCTATTCGACAGATCGCCGATCTCGGCAAACCCGAGGTCATGTTTGTCCGCGTGACCGGTGAAAAAGATCTGGCGACGGGGCGCACGATCGAATTCATCAAGAAGGCCGCAGCGCTCGAGAAAAAACCGGAAATGGCGCAGAAGATCATCGACGGCGCCGCGGTGAAAGCCAATTCGGTGCCGGATACCGTGCGGGCAGTCCAAGACCGGAAGGCCAACGCCGGCGTGGTCTATTATTCGGCGGCGATCGCGGCCAGGAACGATCTCGACATCGTCCGCTTTCCCGCCGGCGTCAACTTGAGCGATTCAATCCGCAATGCCGCGACCGTGCCGGGTACGGCTCAGAACCCGAAGGAGGCGATGGAATTCGTCAAATTCCTCCTGACCCCGGAAGGTCAGAGCATCTTGAAAGAAACCGGCCAGCCGCCGGTGGTACCGGCAATTCGAAAGGGAGATGTTCCTGCAGAACTCAAATAATCGCCACAATTATAGCTTCACTTCTTCAGCTCTTCGCTCAGCCGCTTCAGCACCTCGCTGAACTGCCGTTGCATCTCGATCATCTGATCGCGCATGTGGAGCGCGACCTCGGCGCCTTCCAGGTTCACTCCCATATCTTCCATGAGCAGGTGCGCCACACGGATGCGATCGACCTGTTCGAGCGGGTAGAGCTTTTCGCTGTCTTGTACGACCGGCGTGATGAGGTTCTCTTGTTCCAGGCGCAGGACAAAAGCTTCATCGACGCAGCAGATCTCGACGACTTCCGTGATGCGCAAATAGTTCTCTGGCATGGTTCTCGCTCTACAAGCGCAAGTTTTTACGCACGTCTTCGGTGTAACTCTGATCGATCTTCTCGACCGCTTCGCTGGCCACGCCGTTCTTCGGCACCCGGACCATCAGCCGCAGAAACAAATCTCCCGCGGGCGATTTCCCATGCGCGGGCACGCCTTTGCCCTTGACGCGTAGAAGCTGGCCGCTTTGCGCGCCCGGCGGAATTTTTACTTTGACCGGCCCCGTCGGCGTCGGCACTTCGACGGTCGCGCCGCGGATCGCTTCGCCGATGGTGATCGGCAACTCCATCGTGAGATCCCTGCCTTCGCGCGTGAGCAGCGGATGCGGCCGGATTCGCGGTGTGATGTAGAGGTCGCCCGGCGGCCCGCCGCGAACTCCGGGTTCGCCTTTTCCGGGAATCCGGATGCGTTTTCCCGGCTCCGCTCCCGGCGGTATGTTGACGCGAATCGTTTCCGGCTTCAAAACACCTGAGCCGTCGGGGCGCTGCAGCGACAGCGCCGTTTGGAAGCCGCGCACGGCGTCGAGAAAGTCGATATCCATCGCCGCTTCGATGTCCGGACCCGGCACGGGGCCGGTGCGCGCTTGAGCGCGAGATCTGCCGAACATTCCCCCGAGATCGCCGAAGATATCGCCGAGATCGTTGAGGTCGAATTCCTGGGCGCTGAAGCCGCCGCCGGCGCCCGCCCGTCCACCCGCGCCGCCCGTCCATCCGCCGGTGCGCGACGCCTGTTCCTGCCATTGCTTGTAGGTCCGGGCCTTGTCGGCGTCGAATCCCGCGGCCAAGCCGGCTTCGCCGAACTCGTCATAGAGCTTTCGCTTTTCCGGATCGCTCAGCGCGTCGTTCGCGTTCGAAATGTCTTTGAACTTCGCTTCGGCTTCCTTGTTTCCAGGATTGATGTCGGGATGATACTTCCGCGCCAGCTTTCGGTACGCCTTCTTGATGTCCTCCTGCGACGCGCCGCGCGGCACACCGAGAATCTGATAAAAATCCCGTTCCGCCATAACTCGTTTAACATAACTACGGAACGGCCGGTTGCCAAGGGGACGATCAGACGTTTCTCTTGGGGAGCAGTGTCGCCATGAGGACGACGCTGATGATCGAAAGGACGCCCAGCAGCCAAAAAATCGTCGGGATCGTCGTGGCGACGAGCAGCAGGCCGACGACCGTCGTGGAAAGTGTTTTGGAGACCTGCTGGAGCAGCCGGTCGAACGAGATGATTCCGCCGCGCAGCTCGGCGGGGGCGTTTTGCGTGAGCAGGCTCTTCTGCATCGGCGAGATGACGCCGTTGCCCAGGCCGTAGAAGAAAAGTGCGCCGCCGACGAGCCAGACTCCGGGCATGAACGGAATCGCGACCATCGCGATCCCGCAGACGACGAAGGCCAAGAAAAGGAGCTTTGCTTTGTCCCGGCCCGCCGCCAGCCGTCCGGCCTGACTCGCCGTCAGCATCGCGCCGGCGGAAAAGAAAACATACAGGAAGCCGGCGGTCGCCGTCGATACGGAATGAGCGCGCACGACGAAAAGCGGCAAATAGGTGAGAAAGCCGTAGTCGAGAAAAAATCTCAAGAAGCCGGCGCAAAACGCGACCAGCAAGCGCGGATGGCGCGTGAGGCGCAGCATCTCTTTGATATACTTCCAGGTGTCGTCGTGATCGGTTCCTTTGGTCTCCGGCATCCAGAAAAGACAGCACAGTCCCATGGGCACGGCCACCAAATAAAGCAGAAACGGCCAGTACCACGCGATCGCCGCCAGTATGCCGCCGAGCGGCGGCAGAATCAGATAGCCGACGCGGTCGATGAAAACTTTGAGACCCTGGCCGCCGATTTCGTAGTCGCCTTCGAGCAGATCCCCGATTAGGACGATCGTCAGCGGAATCACGGCGCTGAAGCCGATTCCTTGAATCGCGCGGAACGCGAGCAGCCAGCCGAACGTCGGCGCGAAGGCCATCGCGGCGCCGCTCAAACCGAAAAGAATCAAGCCCCAGGCGAGGAGATGGCGGCGGCCGTAAAGGTCCGCCATGATGCCGAAGATCGGCGCAAGGATGATCGCCGGCCCGGTGAAGACGGTCATGATCAGCGCCAACGCCGAGTCGCTGATGCCGAACGGCTGGATCAGAGCCGGCAGCGCCGGCTGGAGGAAGTTGGATCCCATCATCAGCGCCAGGCTCGAGCCGTAGACGAGCGCGAGCGCTTTGCGCTTTTCGGGCGAGAGCTCGCCCAAGCCGAACACCGTCGCGATCGATAATGCGCGCACAAACGGAAGGTAGACTAGCCGGCGTATTCAGTCAATCGAGTTTTGTTCGCGCGCCCCTTCTTTGACTGCCACGATCATCCATAGTAAGGAAACGTCGATTCAAAGGAGGGCGCGCTTATGATTTTGTTGCTCGGGCCGGAGGACATTAACGGTCTCATCACGATGAAAGAAGCCGTCGAGGCGATGGAGCAGGGGCTCAAAGATTGGGCGCAAAATTCCGAGCTCGCCGCGGTGCGCCGTCGCGTGCACGCCCCCTCGGGCGCGCGCGTGACGGTGCATCAGGGCGCTCCCGCTTCGGCCGGCGTGACCGGTTTACTCACCCATTGCGAGCAAGTGGTGATTCACGCCGACGGCCGGCAGACCTACGCGGTGCGCGGCCGCCCGGTGCGCGTGATCTACGACGCCGATAACTCCGAGCTGCTCGCGCTGACGATCGGCGAGGTGCGAGTGCGCGAGCTGCCCGAGGTCGACAACGTGGCCGTCGTGCCGACGGCCTGCGCGACGGCGGTGGGCGTCAAGCTGCTCGCGCGGAAGAATTCGCGCCGCATCGGCATTCTCGGCTCGCGGGGACAGGCGCGCTGCCAGCTCGTTGCCTGCAAAGCGGTCATCCCGGAATTGGAGGAAGCGAAAGTTTACAGTCCCACCGCGGCGAACCGCGTGAAGTTTGCGGCGGAGATGACCGAGCTTCTCAACATGGAAGTGCGGCCGGTCGGCAGCGCGCGCGAAGCCGTTCAGGACGTCGACGTGCTGCTTTCCGTGACGAACTCGAACGTCCCGACTTTCGACGGCAACTGGCTCGAGCCGGGAATGCATCTCTGCTCGATCGTCTCCAGCAATATCGGTCTGCTCCGGGGCGGCTTCGTGAAGCACAAACGGCGCGAAGTCGACGACGTGACGTTAAAGCGCGCCGACATCATCGCGTGCAATTCGAAAGACCAGGAAAGACTCGACGAGCCCGGCATCCTGTGGGATCCGATCCAGCAGGGAATCATCACCTGGGAGCAGGTGTGCGACTTCAGGGACTTGCTTAGCGGGCAAGCGCCGGGGCGAACCACCGACCGGCAGATCAGCTTTTTCAAGAACAACGCCTTCTGGGGCGTCGGCGACCAGGCGATCGGCGCGCTGCTCTACCGGCGCGCGCTGCAGCGCGGAATCGGCACCAGGCTGCCGATCGACGGCGCCGAATACCGCGAATAAAGCCTCTCTTGACAGCCCTTCACCTTCGTGTAAAGAATACGTTATCATAGCGTATCTTTTACACTAACTCACGGGAGGCGGAGGCATGGAAACATCGCTCCACGTCGAGCACAAAAACCCCGCGCAACTTTACGAACACCTGTCGCGCCTGGAAGACTCACATACCTACACGGCCGATAGCTGTGCAACGTTTTCCGGCCAGATTGAAGAAATCCACGGCCTAAAAAAGCAACGCCACGCGGTGGTTCTGGCGCACAACTACCAGCGGCCGGAGATTTTCGAAGTCGCGGACTTTATCGGCGATTCCTTGGAGCTGGCGCGTCAGGCCGCGCGCGTGAAGGCGGATGTGATCGTCTTTTGCGGCGTTCACTTCATGGCCGAAAGCGCGAAGATTCTCAATCCCGAAAAAACCGTGCTGTTGCCCGATCTGCGCGCCGGCTGCTCGCTGGCGGAGAGCGCCACGGCCGAGCGGCTGGCCGAGCGCAAGGAGGCGCTCAGCGCGATTTATCCGGATCTCGCGGTCGTGAGCTACGTCAACACGACGGCCGATGTCAAAGCCGAGTCCGACGTCTGCTGCACTTCTTCCAACGCCGTCAAGATCGTCAACGCCTTACCGAACCGGCACATTCTGTTCGTGCCGGACGAAAATCTCGCGCGCTACGTGCAGCAGAACACCGACAAGACGATCATCGCCTGGGACGGAAACTGCTACGTCCACCATCAAATCACGCCGGAGCAGATCCATGAGGTAAAAGAAAAACTGCCGCACGTCAAAGTTCTCGTTCACCCGGAGTGCCGGGCGGACGTGCTCGCGCTGGCCGATGCTGTCATGAGCACCAGCGGCATGGTCCAATATGCGACCGAAAGCCCGGCGACGGAATTTCTCATCGTCACGGAATGCGGCTTGTCCGATCGCTTGCTGCTCGAGCTGCCGGAAAAGAGATTCTACAAAGCCTGCAAGCTTTGCCGGTACATGAAGATGATCACGCTGGAAGACACGCTCAAGTCGCTGCAACTCATGCGCCATGAGATCGGGTTGGATGAGCCGGTTCGCGTCCGCGCCGAAAAAGCGCTGCAACGCATGTTCGAACTCTCTCAATAAAGTTCGCCCGAAAGCGCCTTCCGGCCCTTGACACCTCCTATCGTTGTTATAAATAGACGTTAGGTTAATTCTCTTTTAAGGCGAGGAGGCGTGCGATGGCAAAGTATCTGTTGATCGAATCCCGAGATCCGTTTGACAGCACGGATTCCCAATACTTCGCGGAGCTGGTCCAGGGGATTGCCAAGCGCGGCAACGAGGCGACGGTGTTCCTCGTGCAAAACGGGGTTCTCCCGGCGCGCAAGGGCTCCAAGTACAACACGGTCATCTCCGACCTAATCAAGAATAAAGTAAAGGTCGTGGCCGATCGCTTCTCGTTGAAGGAACGGGGCATACGCCAGCTCGCCGAGGGCGTGGACACGGCGGACACAGACCGATTGGTGGATCTTCTCCTCGAACCGGGCACGAAAGCCATTTGGCACTAAACAAAGGATGAAAGCTGAAAATGGAAAATTTCCGCTTTCATCGTTTCCGCTTTCAGCTTTGTAAAAACTGGAGGTAAATCATGGCTTCAGGGAAAACGGTGACGGTTGCGATCATGGACGCGCCGTATGAGTCGGCGAATTCGACGACCGCGCTTCGCATCGTGCAGTCCGCTTTGGAAAAAGGCCACAACGTCAACGTCTTCGCCTATGAGGGCGCCGTTAATCTTACGATGAAAGCGCAAGCGCCCCATCCGAACCCGGTCAAAGGAACCAACGTCGAGCAGGAGGCGCACCCGACGACCAAGGACTGGGTCGCCTCGTTGTTCAAGCTCGCGAAAGATAAAGGCGCGAAGCTCGATTGGGTAAACTGCGGCCTCTGCGTCGACGAGCGCGGCGCGGGCGATTGGGTCGAAGGACCGCGGCGCGGCGGCCCGAAAGATTTTTTGGACGCGTCGAACGCGAGCAACGCAACGCTCGTGATCCCGACCAAGTAGGAGACGGCCATGGCGAAAATTTTGAATATCGTCGAGACGGCGTATCGCGGAACTCTGGAAGAGCAGGACGACACGATCCTCTGGCTCACGCACATGCTGAAGAATGCCGGGGCGGATATCGCCGTGCTGCTGCGCGCCAACGCCGTCAACTATGCGGCCAAAGGGCAGGACGCCTCCGGCCTGCATTTCGGCGACAGCAAAATGACGCATCCTCCCGAGATCGACAAGGACGTCGAGAAGATGATCCAGAAGGGCATATCGATCTACCTGGTCGAAGAGGACGCGCGCGAGCGCGGCTTGGCGGACGGCGATCTGCTCGACGGCATCAGGAAAATCAAGCGCCAGGGAATTCCGCAGTTGATCGACGAGCACGATCAAGTCTGGCACTGGTAGGCGTCAAGAACTTCGCCGCGCGTTGATCCGCGCGGGCTTCAATCCAAACAATCCGCTCATCGGCTCTCGTCTCAGGAGCACATCGTGCAGAGCCTCTTGCAGGGCCGCCGTGCTTTCGGCCATCCGGGAATTCCCCCGCGCTGGACCCACAGCACCAAGGAAGGCGTGGGCACGGCGTATCATACGGCGAGCCGCGTCTGGTTCACCCTTTCTCACGGCATTCTCAACGAAGTTTATTATCCCACCGTCGATTCGCCGCAGATCCGCGATCTCCAGTATCTGGTTACGGACGGCGAGAGCTTTTTCCATGAAGAAAAGCGCGATCTTTCCACGGAACTGGAATATGTCGATCCTCACGCGCCGGCGTTCCGCATAAGCAACCGGGATCCCGCGGGACGGTATTCGATCGTCAAAGAGATCATCGCCGATCCGCACCTTCCTTGCGTTCTCGTGCACACGCGCGTCGAAGGCGACGAGGCTCTTCTCAAAAAGCTTCACCTCTATGTCCTGCTCGCCCCTCACCTCGAGAGCAGGGGATGGGGCAACAACGCCGCCAGGGCGGAAGCTTGCGGCAGGACCATCATGGTCGCGTTTCGCGGGCGAACCTACCTCGCGCTCGGCGCAACGGCGCCGTTCAAGAAAACGTCCTGTGGCTACGTCGGCTCGAGCGACGGCTGGACCGATCTTTACGAAGACTTCCGCATGGATTGGGAATTCGATTTTGCCGACAACGGCAACGTCGCGCTGACGGCGGAGATCGATCTCTCGAAGTCCCGTGAATTCACGCTGGGGCTTGGCTTCGGCCCCGGCTATCAGGCCGCCGTGAGCACGCTTCTGCAATCCTTGGGCGTTCACTATGAAGAGCAGCAGAAGCGTTATCTGGAGCAGTGGCTCCGGATCCACTGCCACGTTATCCCTCTGGAGCAGGTCGCCGGCGACAAGGGACAGCTCTATTGCGTGAGCCACATGGTCGTTCACGCGCACGAAGACAAAAGCTTCCCGGGAGCGATCATCGCATCCTTGAGCATCCCGTGGGGCGAGGAGCGGGCCGACGACGACGGGCTTGGCGGTTATCATCTCGTCTGGAGCCGCGATTTGTGCCAGAGCGCCACGGCGCTGCTGACGACGGGGGATGTCGAGACGCCGTTCAGGGCGCTGATCTACTTGGCCGCGTCGCAGCAACCGGACGGCGGCTTTCACCAGAATTTTTGGATCGACGGCGAGCCCTATTGGCAAGGGATACAGCTCGACGCGGTGTCGTTTCCGGTGCTGCTCGCCTGGCGCCTCAAGGAGGCGGCGGCGCTGCAGGATTTCGATCCCTACCCGATGGTCCTAAAAGCCGCGCGCTATCTGATCGAGCGCGGGCCGGCCACGCCGCAGGATCGGTGGGAAGAAAACAGCGGTTACTCTCCGTACACTTTGGCGACCAATATCGCTGCGCTCATTTGCGCCGCCGATTTCGCCCGCCTCAAAGGCGACGGCGAGGGCGCGATCTTTCTCCAAGATTACGCCGACTTTCTCGAGTCGCACGTCGAGAGATGGACGGTGACCACGAGAGGTTCTCTGGTGCCGGGGATTTCGCGCCATTTCATTCGGATCAATCCCGTCGATCCCGAAGATCCCGAGCCGCTGGAGGACCCGGACACGGGAATCATCGCCATCCGCAATCGCCCTCCGGGAGAGCCGTTCGAGTTCCGGGCCAAAGACATCGTCGACGCCGGTTTCCTGGAGCTGGTTCGCTACGGCATTCGCAAGCCGCGGGACCGTCTGATCGTCGACTCGCTGCGGGTCGTGGATGCGATTCTTAAGGTGGAGACTCCAGTCGGGCCGTGCTGGCGGCGCTATAACTACGACGGTTATGGCCAGCGCGATGACGGCCGCGGCTTTAACGGCTGGGGCAAAGGCAGGGCTTGGCCGCTGCTTACGGGCGAGCGCGCGCACTATGAATTTGCCGCCGGCCGGAAAGTGAAAACGCTGATCCGCGCGATGGAAGGCTTCGCCTCGAAGGGCGGGATGCTTCCTGAGCAGGTTTGGGATGAAGCCGATCGGCCCGAACTCGGGCTCTATCTAGGAAAGCCGGCGGGCGCGGCGATGCCGCTCGTGTGGGCGCACGCCGAGTATATGAAATTATTGCGCTCGGTCTGGGACGAAGCCGTGTTCGACCGCATCCCGGCGGTCGCGGAACGGTATCTAAAACGGAAAGGGCGCAAAGACCTGGAGATTTGGAAATTCAATCGACGGGTGAGGAGCGCCGCCGCGGGCGACACGCTTCGCATCCAGGCGGCGGCGTCTTTCAGACTTCGTTGGACTCTCGATGAGTGGGCGACCCCGAAGGACGGCGTGTCGATGACGACCGCGGTCGGTGTTCACTACATGGATATACGTCTCCCGGAAACGCAGCGGGCGCCGGTTCGTTTCACGTTTTACTGGATGGAGAGTGATCGGTGGGAAGGAAAAGATTGTAAGGTCGAGGTGCTCGGAAGCTAAGCGAAACAACGGAGGCCGTTAACCGCGGCGCGCTCACGGGAAAGCCACAGCGGCCGCTTCAGCGCGTCTCAGTCGTCGGTTTCGCCGAAGTAGTCTCTCAGGATTCTCTCCTTGACGTATTCGAGCGCGCCCAGATCGTGAATGATGTCGCCGCCGCTGTCGTAAAATACGATGTCGCCGTCCCGGGTACGGCCCACGGCGACGAGCCATTCCAGCTCGTGCCGGTCTTCCAAGAGATAATTGATCGCTTGATCGGCCCCCTTGCTCCCGATGATGGTGACTTTGGGCGCTGGGGTTTTTTTTGCCTGGGTCATCGCTGTCCTCCTGTGCGGTGACAGACTATATCAGAGGCGGCTCAAAGATTATACAGGGCGCGGGCGTTGCTATAAAGGATCTTTTCTTTGGCCTGGGGCGACAGATCCTCGCGCGCCTGGATCGTGTGCATGCTCTCCGGAAACTCGTTGTCCCAGTGCGGGATGTCCGACGCATAGACGAAGTGGTCTTCGCCGACGTAGCGCAAGGTTTCGGGGATCAGCGCCTCCTCGGCTTCGACGCTGAAATAGATCGGCCGCTCGCGCACGCACTGGCTCGGTCGCCGCTTCAAGGCCGGCGTCTCGATCTTTCTCTTTTCCCAGTGCTCGTCCATCCGATCGAGCCAATACGGGAGCCAGGTGCAGCCGATCTCCAAAAAAGCCAGCCGCAGCATGGGAAATCTTTCCGGCACTCCCTGGAAGATCATGCTGGTGAACTGCTGAAAGATCCCGACCGGAAACGCGACCGTATGCACTTCGCTGAAGGTTTCGAACATTCCCGCGCCCAGCTCCTGCGCGCCGTTGCGGGTGCCGTGGACGCCGATCACACAGCCGAGTTTCTCCGCCTCTTCGTAAATGGGATCGTAAAAACGATGGCCGAGAGGCAACTGAAGACCCACGGATTTGATCGAGGCGCCGACGAAGCCGAGCTCTTTGACCGCGCGGCGCAGCTCGAGCGCCGCCGCCTCGGGCTCCTGCTGGGGAAAAATCGCCACCGGCTTCAACCGGTCGGAGACTTTGGCCCAGTGGTCATGGACGTAATTGTTGTAGGCGCGGCAGAAGGCCTTGGCGTAGCCGGTCTCGCGCAGGCGCGATGCGTCTCCCGCCCCGGTCGAGTAAAGAAAGGCGAGCTCCATGTTGTGCTCGTCCATGATCCGAAGCCAGTCCGCAGCGCGCAAATCTCTGTTGCACCACGCGCGATTCTTGGGAAGGGTTCCGCCGAGATGGCCGTCCCACGGCTCCTGGAATCCGAGCGGCCCGCCGCGGCGGTCATACGGCGGCTCCAAGTAAGAGCGCAGGACGTCGTTCTGCTCGATGATGTGCCCGTCGGCGTCGATGACTTTGGAAATTCCCATGGCTCACTTCCTTTCGAAGCGAAGCTAGACGAAACCGCGCACCCTGTCAAGAAAGTTTCCGGCGGTTATCGCAACGCTATTTCCGCCAGCGTTTCGACGTGGAACGTGTGCGGGAAAAGATCCACGGGCCGGACGCGCAGGGTCCGGTAGCCTTTTTTCTCCAGCGCGGCGAGGTCGCGAGCGAGGGTCGCCGGATTGCAGGAAACGTAGAGTATTTTCTGAGCGCCGAGCGCTGCCAGGTCGCGCTCCAACCCTTTCGCGCCCGAGCGCGGCGGGTTGAGAATAATCTTGGAAAACGTCGCGCCTTTTTCTCGCAGTTGCGCGGCCGCTCGCGGCGCGTGCGCCCGAATCCAGCGAATATTTCCCAGGCCGTTGGCCTGAGCGTTGATCCGGCCGTTGTCGATCGCGCGCGGGTCGCCCTCGACCGCGACGATTTCCTTGACGCGGCGCGCCGCGGGCAGGGTGAAATTACCGGCGCCGCAATACAGCTCCAGCCCGCGGTCGCGCGGGTTGAATTCGCCCCAAGCGAGCAGCTCGCGCACGAGCCCGCTGTTGCCTTCGCGATTGACTTGTATAAAAACCTCGGCGTCCACGGCCATCGTCAAGCTGTCGCCGCAATCGACGGCGATCTTTGCCTCTCCCCACGAGCGGCGAGAGCCGCGGCCGAAGAGCACCGTCCCTTGAATCTCTGGGTGCGATTCGAGAAAGCGCGCGTTGGCGGAGTCGTCCTCGGGCGCTATATCGCCGTCGACTTTTCCCACCAGGACGACGCGGTCTCCGGCGTCGCTTTCGACGATCTCCACCTCGACGATCCGGGACTTCAGTCCGGCGGCCCATTGCCGGGCGGCTTGCAGGCGGCGGTCGGCGTTCTCCGTCGCGATGAGACACGAGTCGATCTCGACTAATTGATGGCTGAAGGCGCGATGAAAGCCGAGCCGCTTATCGGCATCTGCGTGCAGACGGATGCGGCGCCGGTAGCGGTACTCCCGCGGCGAGGGAAGGATGGGCAGCATTTCGAATCCATCGAGCTTGCCGATGCGGCGCAGCGCCTCCGCGACGCTCTGCGCTTTGGCTTCGAGCTGCGCTTCGTAGCGCACCGGCTGCCAAGGACAGCCGCCGCACGCGCCGACGTAAGGGCAGGGCGGCTCTTGCCGAAGCGGCGACGGCTGAATTAGATTCGCCAGCTCGCCGATCGAATAGTTGCCTTTGTCCTGGACGATTCGGATCTCCGCTTCGTCGCCGGGAACGGTCAGCGGCACCATGATCACCCGGCCTTCATGGCGTCCGATTCCATAGGGACCGTAGGCGAGCGAATCGATCTTTAGGCGGACGTTCTCCGTGGCATTCGTCACAAATCGCATGTTATAAGAAATGAGTCGAAACATGAACCCTTCTCTCGATCCGCGCTTCGTCAAAGGCATCGACGAGTTCAACCGGCGTCTCTTCTTCGAGTGCCACGAGACCCTGGAAGAGATCTGGCTCGAAGAGCACGGCGAAGACCGCCCGTTCTATCAAGGCCTGATCCAGGTCGCGGCCGGCTATCTCAAATGGGAGCAGGGCGTTCTCATTGGGGCGATCAAGCTCTGGCGCACCGGGTTGGAAAAGCTGGAAGGCTATCCCGCGATTCATCTTGGAATCGATCTCGGTTCGCTGTTGCGCGCGACCAAAGAGAATCTCAAAGTCGTCGAAGCCGCGCATCAACAAAGTTCGCGCGCGGCCGAGATCGATGTGCCGCAAATCGCCTTCGATGGCGGAGCCGATGCGAAATGATCCGCCTGATCGACGTTCACAAAACGTTCAAGCAGGGCGCGAGCGAGGTCACGGCGCTAGCGGGCGTCTCGCTCGACATTGCCAAGGGACAATTCGCGGTGGTCATGGGCCCGAGCGGCTCCGGCAAGAGCACGTTGCTGCATTTGATCGGCGGGCTGGACCGGCCGTCGCGCGGCGACGTCGTCGCCGACGGCAGGGTGATCTCGCAGATGGGCGATGACGAGGTCACGTTGTTCCGCCGCGAAAAAATCGGCTTTATCTTTCAATTTTTCAACCTGCTTCCTACCCTGACCGCGATCGAGAACGCGACCTTGCCGCTCATTCTCGACGGCCGCGCGGAGGCTCAGGCCCGCACCAAAGCGCAGGCGGTGCTCGAGCGTGTCGGGCTCGGGCGCCGTGAAAACCATCTGCCCGAAGCGCTTTCGGGCGGCGAGATTCAGCGCCTGGCGATCGCCCGCGCGCTGGTCTTCGCGCCGACGATTCTGCTCGCCGACGAGCCCACCGGCAACCTCGATTCAAAAACCGGCGGCGCGATCTTAAAATTAATCCGCGCGATCAACCGCGAAGAAAATTGCACCGTGGTCATGGTGACCCACGACCGCGAGGCCGCGGCCCTGGGCGATCGCGTGATTTACCTGAAGGACGGCGCGATCGAGGAGATGAGAGGCTGATGTTCCGGCTGCTGCGCTTTTTGAGCTGGCGCCATGTCAAGCGCCACCGGCTCCGCACGTTCCTGACTTTTCTCGGCATCGTCCTCGGCGTCGCGGTGATCGTCGCCATCGCGATCGTCAACCGAGCGCTGGTCGGCTCTTTCCAGCGAACGATAGATTTAATTGCCGGCAAAGCGGTGTTGCAGGTGGAAAACGGGGAGAGCGGATTTAGGGAAGCGCTCTTTGCGGTCATTCGAGACACTGCCGGAGTGCGCGACGCCGCTCCGGCGGTCGAAGGATTTCTGCCGCTGCTCGCGGCGAAAGGCGAGAAGCTCTACGTCTACGGGGTCGATTTCCTCGCCGACTCTTCCATCCGGGAGCACCA
Source organism: Binatia bacterium (assembly GCA_036506735.1). Classification (GTDB taxonomy): domain Bacteria; phylum Desulfobacterota; class Binatia; order UBA9968; family UBA9968; genus JAJPJQ01. The sequence continues at coordinate 22,720 of DASXRG010000090.1, forward strand.
GTTCGTCGGCGATTCCTTCGACCTCGACAGCGCGCTCGACTTCATCGCGCGGCCCGATTCGGTCGCGCTGACCGAAACGTTTTCCCGCCGGCTCGGCCTGCCGATTGGCGCCAAGATCGGTCTGGCTACGGCCGTGGGAGTGCGGCAGTACACCGTGCGCGCGCTTTTGCGCGAGCAGGGCGCGGCGAAAGTCTTCGGCGGAAACTTCGCCTTGATGGATCTGCCGGTCGGGCAGATCGCATTGGGCAAGCAAGGCAAGCTCGATATCGTCGATCTCACGATCGACGCCGGTGAACGGATCGAGACGGTGCGCCGGCGGTTGACGGCCCGCCTCGGCGGCGCGGCCCAGGTCGAGCGGCCGCGAGAGCGGGGAGAGCAAGTCGAATCGCTGATGACTTCGTTCCGCGTCGGTCTTTTCTTTGTCAGCCTCATCGCGCTCTTCGTCGGCTTTTTTCTCATCACCAACACGGTGTCGGTATCGGTCGTCCAGCGCAAGCGCGAGATCGGCACCTTGCGCTGCCTCGGCATCCTGCGCCGGCAAATTTTGCTGCTCTTCATCCTCGAGGCGCTGGCGATCGCGGTTGCCGGCTCTCTGACGGGAGTGGTCGCGGGTGTCCTGCTCGCCGACGCGGCGCTGGTGTTCGTCGGGCGCACCGTCAACAGTCTTTTTTTTCAGCTCGACCTCGGCGCGGGCGCCGCCGCCCTGGGAGAGATCTGGATCGGCTTGGCGAGCGGCATCGGAGTTTCGGTTCCGGCGGCACTCTACCCGGCGTGGCAGGCGTCGCGCGTGACGCCGCTCGAAAGCTCGCGCCAGGCGGTCTGGCGGCCGCGGTCGTCCGGAATCTCGCGCGCTTCGCTTGCGGGCCTGGCGCTGCTCGTTTCGTCGCCGGTGCTCGCATCGATAGCGCCGTCGGTTGCCGCCAGCGGAGTGGCGAAGTTCACTCTCGGCGTGATCGCCATGATGCTGTTTTTGCTCGGGCTGTCTTTTCTCGCGCCGTTTCTTGTCTCCGCGTGGGCCGGATTCTTCTGGGCTCTGGTTGCGCGTCTGCCGAAGAGTTCGAGATTTCTTCGCAACGAGGCGCGCTTTGCCTGTGACAGTCTACGGCGCGTCCCGGGCCGGTCGGGGATGACCATCGCGACGCTCATGATCAGCCTCGCCGCCATTTTCACCGTTGCGGCGTTCGTCACCAGCGTGCGCGAGTCGCTGCTCCTGTGGGTCGATCGCATGGTGACGGCGGACCTGGTCGTGCATTCGGGCGCCAAGACCGCCGGACCGCTCAACGTTCCTTTGCGAGAAGAGTTCGGCGCCAAATTGGCGCAGGTGCCCGGCGTCGCGGTGGTGGACTTCTACCGGCTGATCCGCTCCACCTACGAAGGAAAACCGATCATGATCGAATCGTTTTCCGCGCAGAGATCCGCGCGCGTCCGCACCTTGCCGGTGATCACCGGAGACGGCCAAAGCGCTTTGCGGCAGATGGCCGAGGAGAGGGGCGTCGTCGTGAGCGAAAGCTTCCACGGCAAATTCGGCAAAGGTGCGGGAGATGTCGTCAGCCTGATGACGCCGTCCGGACCCGTCGGTTTTAAAATCATCGGGCTCTACGTCGATTACACTTCGGATTCGGGCAGCGTGCTGATCGAGCGCGAGCTGTACAAAAAATTCTGGGGCGACGATTTGGTGGACGCCTTCGACCTCTGGCTCGCGCCCGGCGCGGACCCGCAGGCGGTCACCCGCGAGATCATCCACCGTTACGGCGAGCCGTACCAGTTATTCGTCAGCACGCATAAGGAGCTCAAACGAAACGTCGTGGCGCTGATGGAGCAATCGTTCAGCGTGAACTACGCCGTCGAGATCGTGGCGGTGGTCGTGGCGATCTTCAGCGTCATCAATACCTTGCTGGCTTCCGTGTTGGACCGCACGCGCGAGATCGGAGTGCTGCGCGCGATCGGCGCGACGCAGAAGCAGCTACGCGGCATGGTCATGGCGGAAGCGGGCTGGATCGGGCTTTTAGGCGGCGTCCTCGGTCTCTTTGCCGGCGCGGTCATGTCGTATCATCACGTCGTCTATAACACGAAGTTTCTCACCGGTTGGACTTTCCAGTATTACTATCCCGCCGGCGTCGCGGTTGTTTCCCTCGTCGCGTCCGTGATTCTCTGTCTTCTGGCCGGCTATTTCCCGGCCAAGCAGGCGGCGTCGATTCCGATCGTGTCGGCGATTGGATACGAATAAGCTCGGTCTGAATCCAGCGAAAGGCCAGAATTCTTTCGCTTGGTTGAGAATGACTCCGCTGCTTCACGGCGCGCCGTTCAATCCTAAGCGCTGAGGGGTTTTCACGAGGCGCGTTCAAACGCCAGTTGCAAAATTGTGCAGAGCGCCCCGTAATTGTCGAGTTTTGGCCCGCCCGTCTCAGGATCGTAGACGAGAAATTCCCTTAAAAACTAGAGAGTTAAAGCCACAACGTCATTTGGTACGTATGTTGCGAATCCTCCAACGCAAGATAGGAGGAGCACACATGGAATCCGAACTTCAATACGTGGTCACGCTGGTTATCCTGATGCTGGGCGTATTATGGATCTCGGCGCCGCGAAAAAGACCGCAGCAGCCGTACTACCATCATTAAGCCGCGCTCGTTAGCTTAGAGC
>DASXRG010000091.1:0-14075 GCA_036506735.1 Binatia bacterium
CTCGAATCCTGCAGGCATCAACTGCGGTGGAGACTGCTCGGAAAACTATGACGTCGACACGGTTGTCACGCTCACGGCGGCTCCGGCAGCAAACTCGCAGTTCACCGGCTGGAGCGGTGGAGGTTGCAGCGGCACCGGTACGTGCATCGTGACAATGGATGCTAATAAACTTGTCACGGCGAGTTTCGTCCCGTCAATCTTTACTCTGACGGTGACCAAGTCCGGAAACGGAACCGGCACGGTGACCTCCAATCCAGCGGGCATCGAGTGCGGCGGAGATTGCTCGGAAAGCTATAACTTTAACACGGTGGTCACCGTCACGCCGACTGCTGACGCCGGCTCCGTCTTTTCCGGCTGGAGCGGCGATGCAGACTGCTCGGATGGCGTCGTCGCCATGAACGCCGACAAGAGCTGCACCGCCACCTTCTCGAAGCGCCTCAACGTCACCGCGGCGAACGGCGGCGAAACGTGGCACAGGGGCAGCAAACAGACGATCCGGTGGACATCAAGCGGCCTCGGCAGTAACGTCAAGATCGAGCTTTCCCGCGACGGCGGAGCTTCCTGGAAGACGCTCTTTAAGAAGGCGGCCAACGATGGAAGTCAGCTCTGGAAAGTGAACAAGCCGGCGACGACGCAAGGCCGGATTCGTGTCTGTAGTCTGAGTTCGCCGTCGGTCTGCGACACGAGCGACGCCGATTTTACGATTCAATGAGCTGAGGGCAATCCCTCGACCGCGCGAAAGATCGCGCACGAGAACGCTCGAAGACTGTTGGCCAAGAGAAAAATCAAATGAACTACCCCGCAGCAAGCTGCGGGGTATCACAACTCGGCGACGTGATTGGTCTTAAACGGCGTCACCCCCGAATGTTTCTATCGGGGGGTCCAGTTCCGAACCTGGATTCCCGCTTAAAGCATGCGGGAATGACGGACCTCGGACCGGCAATTGATTTATCGCAGCAAGCTGCGGGGAATTAACCCGCAGCGATTAAAGCTTCGGCTATTTAGCTCTCGATCACCACGCCGCTTGCCCCAACGCCCAGCGATCGAGGCTGGCGAGATACTCGCGGAACAAAACCATGCGCATCGCGACCGCGCGCCGCGCTTTGTCCTGCCGCTCGTCGGTGGTGGCGTAACGCTTGAGAAATTCTTGCGGCACGCTGCCATGCCCTTCTTCGTCTTCCGTGATTCTCCGGTACGGCTGCTTGATCCATTCCGGCACCGAGGGAGATTTTAGGCACATCTGAATCAGATAGTTGGCGACGGTCTCGCCGGCAAGCGAGAAGCCGGCGATGCGCTCGCACGTTTCGCCCAGGTTTTCGATGGCGTTGAACATCGCGACCTGCGCCGGCAGCGGCTTGTAATCGGATGGATCTTGCCCCAGGTCCTGAATCCTTTTCGACAGGAGCCCGGCGTGGGTCATCTCCTCCTGCGCCGACTCGGCCATCATCGCTTTCACGTCCAGCTCCGGCGTCGTCTTGAGCCAGGTTCCAAACAGGTCCGCCGCGCGATGCTCGTTGAAGAGACGGCTCTTCATGACGCGCACGCGCTCTTCGTCGGTCTTGAGCGGGATATAACTGTACGCGGGCGGCCGGTCGTCGAGCGCGCGACAAAATTCATGGATCGGCCGCAGCAGCTCTTGGACGAATTCTTCGCTGTTCATAGGGCAGGTCCCCTTTTTACTTTTTCAGCCTGAGGCTGATCCGCCAATTTTTGTGGCGGAGCCTTTTTACTTTCACTCTTTACTTTCTTCCAGCTTGCGCAGGGACTTTTCCAATTCCGCTTCCAAATCCCCGACATCGAAGCCGGCCGCGCGCGCGCCGTCGAGGATCGCGATGCAAATCATCAGCAGGTCGAGCGATTCCTTCGGCGGCGGCTCGTCCCGGTGCTCGACGAGATAGTGATCGATGCGCTGCTTGAGGGTGTGAAAATCCCTCAGGCAGACCACCGGCGGCAAGTTTTTCAACGGCCCGGTGTTCACCGTCGAAGGCTCGAACGCGACGCCGCCGGGATCGACGAGCGCGATTTGCCGGCCGCTCTCGAACAGCAGCACGACATAGGTCTCCTGGGTCTCGGGATGCACCTTTTCCTCGAACGCTTTCACTTCGCGCCAGGGAAGGTGCAGGCTCTTGCCCGACGCGACATCCAGGAGCGTCGTGCTTTCTTCGTCGTAGAGCACCGCCTGAGGGTGTCGTTGCGCCCACTGTCGCACCTTCTGCTTTGCCTGGTCAACAGACTCGAGCATGGGCCAATTCTAACACCCCCGCGTAAGATTGACATAACACAACCACATGGGATAGTTTTTGCTTTTCGGGCGTATGACATTCACTGCATTTCCTTTCCCTTCAGCTAAAAATTCGCCTTGATCGCGCGCAGTTGGCAAAATGAAGCCGAATCAGCCCAAACCGCACGAGTTGCTCCTCGACCTCGCCCGATCTGGCGATGTCGTTCCTTACCATGGCGGCCCGTACGGCCCCGTTTACCTGGTCAATCATCCGGACTATGTCGCCCAGGTTCTGCAAAACAGCAACTATGTGCGCGGGTCGGTGATGAAGCTGTTGCTCGGTGACGGGCTTTTGAGCAGCGAAGGCCCCCACTGGCAGCGCCAGCGGCGCTTGATGCAGCCGGCCTTTCATCAACAGAGCATCGCCGGATTCGATTCGATCATCACCGAAGCCGCCGGCCGCACGATCCGGCGCTGGCAAACGACGGCGCCCGCCGTCATCGACGTGGCGACGGAAATGACGAACTTGACCTTGAGCATCATTGCCAAAGCCCTGCTCGGCGTCGATCTCAGCCGGCAATTGGATCGTCTGTGCGAGGCGATCGGCATAGCGGCGGAGGACGTGGGCGATTTCGCCTGCACCTTGCTGCTTCCCGACCACCGCATCTCGCGATCCGACAAGCGTCGATTCGACCAGGCGCTGGAGACGGTGGACCGCTTCGCTTACGATCTCATCGACAACTATCGCCGGGAGAACTCAAAGACGCCGATCCTGTTGTCGCTGCTGCTGGGCGCGAACGGCGACAACGCTCTCGACGAGCGGCAAATGCGCGACGAGATCGTCACCATGCTCGTCGCCGGCCACATCACCGCGACCAACATGCTCGTGTGGACCTGGCATCTGCTCGCCGAGCATCGCACGGTCGAAGAGCGGCTGCATGCCGAGCTGGCGCAGGCGTTGGGCGGCCGGCTTCCGGCGGCCTCGGATGTCACAAATCTGCCCTATACCCGCATGGTCCTGCAAGAATCGATGCGGCTCTATCCGCCGGTTTGGTTTATCGCCCGCAGGGCGCTGGCGGACGACGAAATTTGCTGCCAGCGCATCGAAGCCGAAGCCACGGTCGTCGTAAGCCCGTACACGCTGCACCGTCATCCGGCTTATTGGGAGAAACCCGAGCAGTTCGATCCCGAGCGCTTTACGCCGGAGCTTTCGGCGGCCCGGCCGCGCTACGCTTTTATTCCGTTTGGGGCCGGTCCGCATCTGTGCATCGGCAATCACTTGGCGATGCTGGAAGGGCAGTTGGTTTTGGCGACGGTCGCGCAGAGATTTCGCCTCACGGCCGTGCCGGGACAACCGAACCAACCTGAAGCCGGGATCACGCTGCGGAGCCCGCGCGCGCTCGCGATGAAGCTGGTCGCGCGGCCGGAAACGCGCGACGGCGCTCAACCGGAGACCGACGGATGAGCAGCCGGTTGTCGCAACCAACGGCCGATTTTTCCACGCTGGTCGAATTGCTGCGCCGGCGCGCGCTCGACCAGCCGACGCGCGTCGCCTATACCTATCTGCTCGACGGCGAGAGGCAAGAAGTCGATCTGGATCATGCCGGGCTCGACCGGCGGGCGCGGGCGATCGCCGCCGAGCTGCAGTCTTCCGGGTTGAGCGGAGAGCGCGTGCTTTTACTCTATCCCCCCGGTCTGGAATACGTCGCGGGCTTTTTCGGTTGCCTCTATGCCGGCGCGATCGCGGTGCCGGTTTATCCGCCGCGGCCCAATCGCAGCTTCGCGCGGCTGGCGTCGATCATAGAAAACGCCCGGCCGCACGCGGCGCTCACCACCGGCGCGACTTTAAGCCGATTACAGCCGCTGGCGGAAAAATTTCCGGCGTTCCGTACGCTGGCGACGGAAATTTTGCCCGACGATCGCGCCCGGGAATGGAGAGAGCCGGCGCTCGACGGCGATAGTCTGGCTTTGTTGCAATATACTTCGGGCTCCACGGCCGAGCCGAAGGGCGTCATGCTGAGCCATGGAAATATCCTGCGCAACCAGAAGCTCATCCGGCAGGCCTTCGAGCATACGCCGGATTCCACTCTCGTCGGCTGGCTGCCGCTTTACCACGACATGGGACTGATCGGGAATCTGCTTCAGCCGCTTTACGCCGGCGCCCGCTGCGTTCTCATGGCGCCGGAAGCTTTTCTGTTGAAGCCGCTGCGCTGGCTCAGCGCGATTTCGAAGTATCGCGCGCACACGAGCGGCGGGCCCAATTTCGCCTACAACTTATGCGTCCGCAAAATCCGGCCGGAGCAGCGCGCGACCTTGGATCTCAGCAGTTGGAGAGTGGCGTTCAACGGCGCCGAGCCGATTCGGGCGCAGGACCTCGACGAGTTCGCCGCCGCCTTCGCTCCCTGCGGCTTTCGTCGCGAAGCTTTTTTCCCCTGCTACGGTCTCGCCGAGGCGACGTTAATGGTTTCCGGCGGCTCCAAGAATGCAGCGCCGCTCACGATCGAAGTTCCAGCGGCGCGTCTCAGCGGCCGCCCAACCGTCGAGGAGTTCGCGGAAGACAACGAAGTTCGAACGCTGGTCGGCTGTGGCGGCAATCTTCCGGAGCAGAAGATCGTCATCGCACATCCCGAATCCCGGACTCAATGCGTGGCGGACGAAGTCGGAGAGATTTGGGTAGCGGGCCCCGGCGTCGCGCTCGGTTACTGGAACCGAGCCGAGGAAACGGAGCAAACGTTTCGCGCCTATTTGGCGGACACCGGCGACGGGCCGTTCCTGCGCACGGGCGATCTGGGATTTTTGCATGACGGCGAGCTGTTCGTCACCGGGCGTTTGAAAGATCTGATCATCATCGGAGGCGACAACCACTATCCCCAGGACATCGAACGGACGGCCGAGCAGAGTCATCCGGCGCTGGCGCCCGGCAACTGCGCGGCGTTTTCGCTCGACGTCGCGGGCGAGCAGCAGCTGGCGGTCATGGCCGAAGTCGGCCGGCGGCACGCGCAGGAGTGTCTGCGCCCGGATGCGTCGGGAGCGTTCGACTCGAACGGCGGCGCGGCGCTGAACCAAGAAATCGTCCGGGCCATTCGCCGGGCCGTCGCCGAGGAGCACGACTTACGGGTCCATCAGGTGTGGCTGGTCAGGGCCGGCGGCGTCCCCAAGACCTCCAGCGGCAAGATCCAGCGCCACCTTTGCCGCGCGCAATTTTTGGCGCATTACAACGGCGCAAGATCCGACGGAGAATATGGAACCGAAATTTCCGGCAAATAAAAAAACTCAAACCGAAGAAGCGATCCGGGCCTGGCTCACGGCGCGCTTATCGGAGGTGTTGGGGATCGCGCCCGAGACGATCGATGACCGGCGGCACCTCACCAGCTACGGCATTGATTCGCTGATCGCGTTCAACCTGACCGGCGATCTGGCCGAGAAGCTCGGCCGCGATCTCCCCAGCACGCTGTTGTGGGATTATCCGACCCTCGACGCGCTGGCCGCCGGCCTAGCCGCTCAAACGGACGATAACGGCGAAGTTGCGGAGTCGCTGCGCGCCGACGTGGGCGCGCAACTTGAACGCGGCGACGGGCCGTCTCCCACGAAGCAGCGCAAGTCTTGATGAGCGAGCAGGAGATTCGTCATGGAAAAGCCGCCGGCGGAGCGATTGTTTCAAATGATCACCGGTTTCGCGCTGTCGCAATCGATTTACGTTGCCGCGCGGCTCGGCGTCGCCGACTTGCTTAAAGATGGACCGAAGGGCCCTGCCGAGCTTGCCGAGTCCGTGGCCGCGGATCGAAACGCGCTCGCTCGGCTGCTGCGCTTCCTGGCCGGTCACCGCATTTTCGCCGAGCGGGCCGACGGCCGCTTCGAGCTGACGCCGCTGGCGGAGTGTCTGCAAGCGGACGCGCCGGGCTCGATGCGCACCCGCGCGCTTTTCTGGGGACAGGAATCGGTCTGGCGGCCGTGGGGCGAGCTGCTGTACAGCGTGCGGACCGGCCTGCCGGCCTTCGACCATATCTACGGCGTCGGCGCCTTCGATTATCTGGCCGCGAATTCCGAAGCCGCCGCGCTCTACCACGAAACCATGAACGCGCAAGCGGAGTGGGAGTCGGCCGCGGTCGTCGCCGCCTATGATTTTTCAGCGGCGCGCAAAATCGCCGACGTAGGTTGCGGCGACGGATCGTTCGTGGCGGCGGTTTTGAAGGCGCATCGCGGCGCGCGCGGCGTCCTGTTCGACCAACCTCACGTCATCGAGAAAGCCAAAGCCCGCTTGGCGGCGGACGGCCTGCTCGACCGCTGCGAGCCGCTCGCCGGAAACTTTTTCGAATCGGCGCCGGCCGGCGGCGACGTCTACGTCTTAAAGCATGTCATTCACAACTGGGACGACGACCGCGCCATCGCGATTCTCAAGAACTGCCGCGCAACTGTCGCCAAGAGCGGCAAGATTCTGATCGTCGATTGCGTCATCCGCCCGGGCAATGAGCCCGACCTCGGCAAGTTCATTGACGTCCATATGATGGTGCGGCAATTCGGCCGCGAGCGCACCGAGAGCGAATATCGCGCGCTCCTGGCCGCGGCCGCATTCGATCTGACGCGCATCGTGCCGACCCGGTCCCAGGTCAGCGTCATCGAGGGTGTGCCGTCGCAATGAGAATTTCAAAAATCGAACCAGCGCCCGGCTTTGTCGAATTCACGCGCGCAGAGATCGAGCAGTCGATTGCAGCGCGCTTCGAGCGGCAGGTCGCCGAGCACCCGCGCCGGCTCGCCGTCAAGATCAAAAACCATGCGCTGAGCTACGGCGCGCTCAATCGGGCGGCGAATCGTCTGGCGCGGGCCATCCTGGCGCGGCTCGGCGCCGGCGCCGAGCCGGTCGCCCTGCTGTTCGAGCACGGCGTGGCGGTGATCGTCGCGATCCTCGCTATCTTGAAAGCCGGCAAGATTTACGTCCCGCTCGACCCTACGTATCCGCGCGAAAAGATCTCGTCGATGTTGGAAGATTCCCAGGCCGGGCTGATTGTGTGCGACGGGAAGAATTTTTCCTTGAGCAGGGACCTGGCTCAACACGAGCTGCCGGTGCTTGGCGTCGATCAACTGGACGCGACTCTCGCCGACGACAACTTGGATTTTTCTCTGCCGCCGGACACGCTCGCCTATATCCTCTACACCTCGGGCTCGACCGGCCAGCCCAAAGGCGTCTTGCACAACCATCGCAACGTGCTGCACTTCATCCGGAACTACACCAACGACTTCGGCGTCGGCGCGGACGACCGCCAGTCGTTGCTTTTTTCCTGCGCGGTCGCCGGCGCGGTGAAAAATATCTTCGGCGCGCTGCTGAACGGCGCGACCTTGTTGCCGTTCAACTTGAAGGAAGAAGGGCCGGACCGGTTGCCCGCCTGGCTCATCGGGGAAGGCGTTACCTTGTGCCAGATGGTCCCGACGGTGTTTCGCCATTTTGCCGGCCATCTCGCGGGGAAAGACATGTTTCCCGCGCTGCGCGCCCTTTACCTCACGGGCGAGCCGCTGTTCGAGCGCGACGTGGAGGCGTACCGCGCCCATTTCGCCGCGAGCTGCGTCCTGGTCAACGCGCTGGCCTCCACCGAGCTGAATACGATCCGACAATTTTTCATCGACAAAGAAACTCCGGTCGCCGGCGCGATCGTGCCGGTCGGCTATGCGGTCGAGGACACCGAAGTTTTGTTGTTGGACGAAACCGGCGCGGCGGTGGGCTTGGGCCGCGTCGGAGAAGTTACTTTGAAAAGCCGTTATCTCGCGCTCGGCTACTGGCGGAAGCCCGAGCTTACGCGCGCGGCCTTCCTGCCCGACCCGGCCGGAGGAGAGGAGAGGATCTATTGTACCGGCGATCTGGGTCTCATGCGGCCGGACGGCTGCCTCGAATATCACGGCCGCAAAGACTTTCAGGTTAAAATCAGGGGCCAGCGAGTCGAAGTCGGCGAGATCGAGATGGCGCTGCTCGGCCACCCGGCAATCAGGCAAGCGGTCGTGCTGGCGCGCGAGGATACGGCCGGAGATGCTTCGATTCCACTCAGCACAGACAAGCGGCTCATCGGCTACGTCGTGGCGGCGCATGAGCCGGCCCCCGCGACCGGCGAGCTGCGCGAGTTCCTCAGGAAAAAACTGCCCGACTACATGATTCCGTCGGCATTTGTTTTTTTGCCGTCTTTACCCGTGACGGCGATCGGCAAGATCGATCGCCGCGCGCTGCCGGCGCCGGACGGCGCCAGGCCCGAGCTGGAATCGGCTTTCGTCGCGCCGTGCACCGCGGTGGAGGAAGTGCTCGCGGAAATGTGGGCGCAACTCCTGGGTTTCAAGCAGATCGGCATCCACGACAACTTCTTCGAGCTGGGCGGTCACTCTCTTTTGGCGACGCAGTTCATTTCGCGGCTGCGCGACGCGTTCGCGGTCGAGGTGCCGCTCAGCCGGCTGTTGGAAGCGCCTACCGTCGCCGCGCTCGCCGCCGCGCTGCTCGAAGGCGCAGACGAGCGCGCCAGAATCGAAAAGACCGCTTTGCGGCTCCTGGAAGTAGCGCGGCTTTCAGAAGCGCAAGCGGGCAGGATACTGGACGAAAAGAGCGCCTTGGATAAAACGGGCCGCACACAATGAGCGATCGCTCCACAGACGTCTTCGAGTTATCCGACAAAAAGCGCGCGCTGCTCGACGCGTTGCTCCGGGAAGACGGCCTCGTTTCTCCTCACGGCCGAGAAATTCCCCGGCGCCAAGCCGGCGCTCCGATCCCGGCATCTTTTGCCCAGCAGCGGTTGTGGTTTCTCGATCAATTGGAACCCGACGGCTCGGCCTACAACGTCCCCGCCGCTTTTCATCTCAAAGGCAAACTCGACCTGGACGTATTACGGCGCAGCCTGGACGAGATCGTCCGACGCCACGAAGCGCTGCGCACTACGTTCGGCGCCATCGACGGAAGCCCCGTGCAGAGGGTCGCCGCCGACCGTTCCGTCGATCTCTCGGTGGTCGATCTGAGCGACAGGCCGGGCCCGGACCGCACGGCCGAACTTCACCGGCGGCTGAAAGAGGAATCGCACCGCCGGTTCGCGTTGTCCGAAGATTTGATGCTGCGCGCCGTTTTGCTGCGGCTCGACGCCGAAGAGCACGTGCTGCTGTTGATGATGCACCACATCGCGTCCGACGGCTGGTCCATGGGAATTCTCAACGGCGAGCTTTCGACTCTTTACCGCGCCTTCGCCGCGGGAAAACCTTCCCCTCTTCCCGAGCTGCCCATCCAGTATGCGGACTTCGCCGTCTGGCAGCGGCAATGGCTTCAAGGCGAAACGCTGCAGGCGCAACTCGCCTACTGGAAAAAACAGTTGGACCGGGTCCCGGCGCTCAAGCTGCCGGCGGACCGGCCGCGGCCGTCGCTTCAGACTTACCGCGGCGCCAAACGATCCGTGCGGCTGCCCCAAGCGTTGAGCGAGGCGCTCAAGGCCTTGAGCCGGCGCGAAGGGGTCACGCTGTTCATGACCTTGCTGGCCGCTTTTCAGACGGTGCTCTACCGATACACCGGGCAGGACGATATCGTCGTCGGCTCCCCGGTGGCGAACCGCACCCGAGTCGAAATCGAGCGGCTCATGGGCTTCTTCGTGAACACTCTCGTGATGCGGACCGACCTGTCGGGCAACCCAAGTTTTCGCGAATTGCTGGGGCGGGTGCGGGAGGTGACCTTGCGCGCCTATGCGCACCAGGATCTGCCGTTCGAGAAGCTGATCGAGGAACTGCACCCGCAACGCAAGGCGAACGACAATCCGCTGTTCCAGATCATGTTCGTGCTTCAGAACGCGCCGCGGCAAGCGCTGGAGCTTGCCGGCCTGACGGTCAGCCCGTTTGAATTCGACAGCGAGATAGTCAGGTTCGATTTGGAAGTTCACCTCTGGGAAAAGCCGCAGGGCCTCGCGGCTGACTTTATCTATAATGCGGACCTCTTCGACGGCGCGACCATCGAACGAATGGCCGGCCATTTCCAGACGTTGCTGGAAGGTATCGGCGCCGATCCCGACGAGAGCGTCTCGCGTCTGCCCCTCCTGCCGGCGGCCGAGCGGGAGCGAATGCTGGTCGAATGGAATTCGACGGAGTCCGACTATCCGCGGCACGAGTGCATCCACCGTTTATTCGAGGCAGAGGCCGCGCGCGCGCCCGACGCAGTGGCCGTCGTCTTCGAGGGCGAACAACTGACTTACTGGGAGCTTAACCAGAGGGCAAATCAGTTGGCGCATCGCCTGGAAGCTTTGGGCGTTGGGCCGGAAGTGCTCGTGGCGGTCTGCTTGGAGCGTTCGCCGGAGATGGTGGTGGGATTGCTCGCCATACTCAAATCCGGGGGCGCGTACGTTCCGCTCGACCCGGCTTATCCCAACGAGCGCCTGGCCTTCATGCTCCACGACGCGCGGGCGCCGGTTTTGTTGACGCAAAAAAACTGGGCGGACGAGCCGCCCAATTTTTCTTTTTCAACCGACAATCGGACCGTGCTGTATCTGGACACCGAGTGGGACGCGATCGCGCAGGAGAGCGCGGAAAATCCGCTGAGCGAAGTCACCGCGGAGAACCTGGCCTATGTGATGTACACGTCGGGGTCGACCGGACAGCCCAAGGGGATTTGCGTTCCGCATCGAGCCATAACCCGGCTGGTGCTTAACCCGAACTATGTGGCGTTGGAACCGTCCGATCGCATCGCTCAAGGATCGAACTGCTCGTTCGACGCCGCCACGTTCGAGATTTGGGCCGCGCTGCTGAACGGCGCCCGGCTGGTCGGGATCGCCAAGGACGTGGCGCTTTCACCGCGCGATTTAGCCGCGCAAATTCAAAAACAAGGCATCACGGTCTTGTTCTTGACCACCGCCTTGTTCAATCAGATCGCCGCCGCCGCGCCGCAGGCTTTCACCGGTCTACGGCACCTTTTGTTCGGCGGCGAAGCGGTCGATCCCGTTTGGGTCAGAGAGGCGCTGAAGCATCCGCCCAAGCGGCTGCTCCACGTGTACGGCCCGACCGAGAACACGACCTTCACGTCGTGGCATTTAGTCGAGAACGTGCCGGAAGATGCTGAGACCGTCCCGATCGGCGCGCCGATCTCCAACACCCGGATCTATTTGTTGGACGCTTGCCTGGAGCCGGTTCCGGTCGGCGTCGCCGGCGAGTTGCATATCGGCGGCGACGGCCTGGCGCGCTGTTACTTGAACCGGCCGGAGTTGACAGCCGAGAAGTTCATTCCAAACCCGTTCAGCGCCGATCCCGCGGCGCGTTTGTATAAAACCGGCGATCTGGCGCGCTACCGGGCAAACGGGGAGATCGAGTTCGTCGGGCGCATCGATCATCAGATCAAGATCCGCGGTTTCCGCGTCGAGCCGGGAGAAATCGAAGCGGTGCTGGCTCAACACCCGGCGTTGCGGGACGCTGCGGTGGTGGCACGGGACGATATTGCCGGCGACAAGCGGCTGGTCGCGTACGTGCTGGAGGATCCGCAATACCGCGGTTCGGCGGAGCAGATAGAAGAGGGCCATGCCGAGCACGTCACGCAGTGGCAAACGCTCTATGACGATATCTATGGCCAAGACTCTCCCGCTTCCGATCCCACGTTCAATATCGCCGGCTGGAACAGCAGCTACACGAGCCGGCCGATCCCGGCGGAAGAGATGCGCGAGTGGGTGGACGAGACGACCCAGCGTATTCTCTCCTTGCAGCCGAGCCGTGTGCTGGAGATCGGCTGCGGCACGGGTCTTTTGCTGTTCCGCATTGCGCCGCGCTGCGCCCGCTACGTCGCGACCGACTTCTCGCCGGTGGCGCTGCGCGCGCTCGAGCGGCAGAGCGCCGAGCGCGGCTTTTCCTCGGTCACCTTGCTCGAGCGAATGGCGGACGACTTCGAGGGAATCGAAGCGGCGGCTTTCGACGCTGTGATCCTCAACTCCGTGGTCCAGTATTTCCCCAGCGTCGAATATCTCATGCGCGTTCTGGAGGGCGCCGTGAACGCCGTCGCGCCCGGCGGCTTTATCTTCCTCGGAGACATCCGTAATTTGTCCCTCCTGGAAGCCTTTCACGCCTCCGTCGAAGAGCATCAGGCGCCCGCTTCGCTCCGGCGCGAGCAGTTGCGCCAGCGCGTGGACAAGCGCGTGGCCGAAGAGGACGAGCTGGTGCTCGAGCCGGGCTTCTTTGCCGCCCTGAAGCGCCATTTCCCCAACATCACCGACGTTCGGGTTCAACCCAAGCGCGGTCTCTGTCACAACGAGCTCAACAAGTTCCGCTACGACGTCGTTCTTCGCGTCGGCGGCGATGTTGCCGGCGCAGTCGATGTTCGATGGTTGGATTGGCGCAAAGAGAAATTAACGCTGTCCGACGTGCGCCGGCTGCTGGTTGAGACCGAGCCCGAGATTTTCGCGCTCACGGGCGTCCCCAACGGCCGGATCACGGCAGACGCCGAGATCGCCGGATGGCTCAAGCGCGAAGGACCCGCTACGGTGGGCGAGCTGCGCGAACGGTTGCAGAAAATGTCCGAAGGCGGCGTGGATCCCGCGGCGCTGTGGGCCTTGAGCGACGACCTGCCTTACGCCATCGACATTCGCCATGGCGATTTGAGCGCAGCCTACGAGGTCGTATTCAGCCGGCGCAATGGCGCAGCAGCCGCCGCCGATTCCCGCTCGGCGGTTTCCTTTTCCCAGGAAGAAACAGACCGCAAGCCTTGGCGCGCTTATGCCAATAATCCCCTGCAAGCGAGGCTTGCCCGTAGTCTGGCGCTCCGGCTGCGCCGCTTCCTGGAAGAAAAGCTGCCCGACTATATGGTCCCCGCCGCGTTCGTAACGCTGGAGGCGATCCCGCTCACGCCCAACGGCAAGGTTGATCGCAACGCGCTGCCGCCGCCGGATATCACGCGTCCTGAACTGGACGAGCCGTTCGTGGCGCCGCGCAATCCGATCGAGGAGGCGCTCGCGGCGATCTGGCGCGAGCTGCTCGGGCTGGAGCGGGTCGGCATCGACGACAGCTTTTTTGATTTGGGCGGACACTCCCTGCTGGCGGTGCAGATGATGCACCGCGTCGAGCGCACTTGCGGCGCAAAAATTCCGCTCACCACCTTGCTTGCCGGGCCGACGATTCGGCATCTTGCCGAAGCGCTCGCGGAGCAGCGCGGCGCGGACAGCTCGTCCCTGCTGGTGAAAATCCAAGCGGGCGGCGCGAAGCTGCCCCTGTTTTTTTTGCAGGGCGACCTGGCCGCCGGAGGCTTTTACTGCCTGCGCCTGGCGCGCGCTCTGGGCGAAGAGCAGCCTTTCTATGCGCTCGCTCCGCACGAGTTCAATGAACCGTCGGCGCCGCCGACGATCGAAACGATGGCCGCGGATTACATCGAGAAAATGCGCGCCGTCCAACCGGAAGGACCGTATCTCCTGGGAGGGTACTGCAACGGCGGCGTCGTCGCCTATGAGATGGCCCGACAACTCGAACGGCGCGGCTGCCGGGTCAATCTTGTCCTACTGATCGCGGCGCACGGGCGAGCGGGCGCGCGCAGAAGATTTTTTTACGGCCTCGTTTCCGCCGCCGCCTATTTGCTCGGGCTCGGAGCCGAAAAGAGATTGCAGGTGATTTCGACGTTGCAGAACTGGCGTCATCGCCTTCGCAGGCTCTATCGGCCGCCGCCCAAGCGCTTCGCCGAGACGGTCGCGTTGGATAAACAAGGCCGCGGCTTCAACATGTTGCAATTTTACTCCCGAGCGCTCCGCGGCTACGTGCCGAAGCGATACTCGGGCCGGGTGGCGCTCCTCAGACCGGCCGAAGATTTCGTCGATGATCGTCAAGATCCGACGAGCGGCTGGGGGCCGATAGCCCCTAAGTTGGAAGTGCAAATTGTGCCGGGCGGCCA
>DASXRG010000092.1:0-7957 GCA_036506735.1 Binatia bacterium
GATCTCCTCTTCGCCTAGACCGGCGACTTTTTGGTGAATCCGGCCGATGAACAAGCTGTCTTCGTGGCCGCGCGTGGCGAGCAGTCCGGTGTTGGCGCCGCGGCGCGAGAGCAGCGCGTTCAACCCGACGGTCGAGCCGATACCGAGGGCGACGGTGTCCTGCAGCAATTGCGCCGTGGACAGGCCGAGCCTCTCGGATGTGTTCTCGACCGCGGCGAGAATTCCCTCCGTGTGGTCGCGTGGCGTCGTCGGCGCTTTGTCCCAGGCGATCGAGCCGTCTTCGCCGATCGCCACGCAATCCGTGAACGTGCCGCCGGTATCGACGCCGAGAACGTACTTCATGAGGCTTGGGGAACTACATCGACTTCGATGAGACGAAGACAGGCCGGACAATAATATTCGCAGAGCGAAAAGCGCCGGCCGCCGATGTTATAAGGATTGACGTTCGGGCCGGCTTTGGCAAGATCGCATTTCTTGGACCGCAGCAGAGTTTTGGGATCCTTGTCCGCCGGGCCGAGCACGGCACCGCAGCGGCAGTGGAGCATCTCCCGGCCTTCGACTTCGGCGCTGTAGAGATTCGACGAGACTCGTTTCATCGGAGCGCCGGGATGATTTCCTTGGCGATGATTTCCAGCGCCTCCGGGACGTTCGGTCCGAGCGGCACACCGATGACCAAGTGATCGACGCCGTAGTCGCGCACCAGCGGCATGATCCCTTCGCACTTGGCGAGGACTTCTTTGGTGTTGCCGGCGACGATGAACCCGGCGTCCTCGAGGAGCTTATCGGACACGCGGCGCGCCGCCTCTTCGACGCCGAGGCCCTTGACGTACGCCTCGCGCACGATCTCCACGTCGGCGAGATTGACGCCGGTCGCCTTGAGCACGTCGGGATAGCGCGCCGAGCTGCCCGCCAATCCATACGACGTGTTGCGCTTGGCCCACTGCTTCGCCTTGTCGCTGTCCTTCGAGACCGAAATGTGCAGGTTGTAGATTTTTTTGAATTTGGCGCCGTCGGTCTGCGCCTTGCGACCTGCGCCGACCATCTGCACCGCCTGCTGGAACATGCCGCGGCGAATTCCCGCAAACGAGGTCCAGGGATTGAGCTGGGTCAGGATCACGCCGTCGCCCATTCTGCCGGCCAGCTCGAACATCTTCGGCCCGCCGGCGGCGACGTGGACGGGCACTTTCGGTTTGGGAGGAAAGTAGAGCTTGGTTTTGGTGCGCGGGTTGTAGCGAAATCGCTCGGCCAATTTCGGATAGTTTTTCAGATCCGCGGACTCGCCGGCAAAAAGCGTGCGGAGAAAGCCGACCGTCTCTTCCATCACCGCCATCGGCGCGGTCTTCTCGTTCACCACTTGCTCCTGCACGGCGCCGCCAGCGCCGATGCCGCAGGCGACTTCCCGGCCGTTCGGCGAAAGGCCGGCGATGGTGGAGAAGCGCTGCGCCAGCTCCATGGGATTGCGGTGCGGAAACGTGACCATGGTGCCGACCGCAACGTCGAGCTTCATCGCCATCGCCGCCAGCACCGTGCACGAGTCCTCGTACTGGAACTCGTCGCACATCCAGATCTGCTCGAAGGGAAAAGTCTTGAGCGCGCGCTCGGCGTATTCAAGGAGCGTCTTGACCGAGTACCAGGGCCACATCTGGATGCCGATCTCGAAGTTGGACATTATCTCTCCTCAAAACTTCGTTGCTCTTTTCCCGATTCTCTCCCTCACCCTTCCCTCTCCCAGCGGGAGAGGGTTAGGGGAGAGGGGAAGCACCCGCAGGCGCCCGTTATCGGCCGTCAGCAGATTGCAGTTTCCCCTTGTTGTGCAACCATGTGTCCGAAGTTTTCCATGCATGGCCTGGTCGTCATTATTCTTCCCCGCGAGTTCAGGTTTCTTCCGAAAAACGTGATCTTATATCCCAGCACCTTTCAAAAGCAAGAATGCAGAGCCCTTCGTCATCCGTTGCTATGCTGCAAACCCGTTGAAATTCTGGCCGTCGTTTCCCTCACCTAACCCTCTCCCTCAGGGAGAGGGTTAGGGAGACGGTCAAAAAGGATGCGAGCCCAAAGCGACAACGCGGCAAGCGCCCGTTATCGGCGGCCGGGCAGGTTGAATCCGCGATGGGTCTCCGTTACACTTCGTCGTAGCTCATGCGAAAGCTCCTCATCTCTCTACTCGCTCTCGCTCTGCTTTTCGCTCCTTCCCCAAGCCGCGCGCAAGAGGACAAACCCCGCGACGTTTTTCTGAAGGCTTACGGTCTCTTCGCCAAAGGCGATTCCCGTCCGGCCGAAGAGCTTTTCCTCCGCACGCTGGATAAGGCTTTCCTCCTGGAAGACTACAGCCTCTACTACCTTGGGTTGATCGCCGCCAAGACGGGAAACTCCCAGGTCGCGCGGCAGCATTTCTCCCAGCTCCAGCAGAAATTTCCCGACAGCGTCTGGGCGCCGCACGCCGGCCTTCAGCTTGTAAAGGCCGCGATGGCGGAAAAGAATTACGTTCAGGCGATCGAACTTTGCCGCACCTTGCGCTCGCAGCGCGCGAAGAAAGAAATTTCCGACGAAGCGACTTACCTGCTCGGCCAGGCGCGCGAGGCCGCCGGAGACTGGAAGCAATCGTACGACGCCTACCAGGAATTGCGCCACGCGTCTCCGCTCTCTCCTTTCGACGCTGCCGCGAGAAAAGCGGTCGCCGGCCTGCGAGAAAAGTTTCCCGAGCTTTTCGGCCTGACGACGCCGGAGGCGATGCTGACCGAGGCCGACCTCCTGACCCGCGAGCAGGTCTATGCGGACGCCGAGAAATTCTACCGCAAAGCATTGGAGCAAACGCCGAAGGGAATTTCCCGCCCGCGGGTCCTGAGCGCGCTCGCCAACGTCTACCGCGCGCAGCGGAAGCGGGAGGATGCGGGACCGATCCTGGTCGAGATCGTCGAGCGCTATCCCGACAGTCCGGAAGCGCCCGGGGCGCTGAACCAGCTCGCGATGAATCATTGGAACCGCGACGAAGATTTGAAGGCGCTCGAATATTTCAAGCGGTTGAGAGAGCGCTACCCCAAGAGCAGCTTTGTCGATTTTGCCGAGCTTGCCGCCGCGCGCATCTATGAGGCGCTCGGCAAACCGGACGACGCGCTCGCCGCGTACGGCAGTCTCGCGAAAAGATCTTCCGCGGAAAGCCAGATGCGCGAAGACGCCGCCTGGAGAGCGGCGTGGATCTACTATTTGCGCAAAGACGACAAGAACGCCAACGCCGCCTTCAAGCGCATCGCGTCCGGCAAGGATAACGCGAGGTGGCGAACCGCGGCGCTCTACTGGCAGGCGCGCACCGCGCTGCGGATGGAACAGAACGATGAGGCGAGGCAGCTTTTTCTTGCCATCATGCGCGACCCGGAAGAGACTTACTATAAAGCGCTCGCCGCGCCGTGGCTGGCGCGCTTGGGCGTCGCGGTCGAAGAAAAAAAGCCGCCCGAGCCCACGGTCTCCACTCTCACTCCGGCGCCTCTCAGCGCGGCGCAGTCGTTTCATTTTTTGCGCGCTCAGGAGCTCGCCGATCTCGCTTTGAATCCGCTCGCCGCCGCCGAGTTGGATGAAGTAAAAAATCAGGGCGCCGAGGAGCTTTCGCTCCGGCTGATGCTGATGCGCGAGTACGCGCGCGCCGGCGCTTTCGGCCGCAGCACGGCGCTCGCCCATCAGATTCAATTCCCGCGCGCCGCCGAAGAACTGGCGCGCTACCGCTTCCCGCTGGCTTACTGGGAGACGGTTCAGAAGCTCGCGAAGGAAAACAGTCTCGACCCCTACCTCGTCGTAGCGCTCATCCGTCAGGAGAGTCTCTTCGATCCGCGCGCGGTTTCTCCGGCGTCGGCTTTCGGCTTGATGCAGCTGCTTCACTCGACCGCGACCCGAACCGCCTCCCGGCTGAAACTCGCCGCGCCGCACCGCGACGGACTCTTCGAGCCCGAGCTCAATCTGACTCTGGGAATTCACCACTTGAAGGAGCTGCTCCAGCGCCACTCGAACAATCTGGTCAAGGCGATCGCCGCGTACAACGCCGGCGAGAATGCCGTCTCGCGCTGGGAAACGCAGCTTAGCGGAGCGGAGGACGACGAATTCGTCGAACGGATCCCTTATTCCGAGACGCAACTTTACGTCAAGCTCGTGCTGCGGAACCTGCGGGTTTATCGGAAACTCTACGGCGAGCAAAAATGAAGAAAACCCGCCGCGACCGCCCGCTCGTCGGAATCACACCTGACCTTTTGGCCGATCTTCGACCGACTCAGGGTGGTGAGCAAAGTCGAACCGCGCCGCGGTCCGGCGACAAATCCGAGCCGCTGCTCGTGCTCCAGGAGCGCTACGCGCGCGCGGTCCAGCAGGCCGGAGCGATTCCGTTGGTTCTGCCGATCACGCCGTCGCGAAGCGCGATACGATCCGCCATAGAAACCCTCGACGGCATCGTGGTCAGCGGCGGGAATTTCGACATCCATCCCGCATACTACGGCGAGAAGCCGATAAAACAATTGGGTTACGTTCAGGCGGAGCGGACGGAATTCGAGCTGGGTTTGATCGCTCTGGGATTGGAGCGAGATGTGCCGATTCTGGGCGTCTGCGGCGGCGCTCAGGCGATCAACGTCGCGCTCGGGGGCTCGCTGGTCCAGGACATCGCCTCGCAGTTTCACGGCGCGGTGGAGCACCAGCAATCGAAGCTCAAGGATCGCGGCGGCCACGCGGTAAGAATCGTCGCCGGAACCAAGCTGAGACGGATCGTCGGGCGGGCGTCACTCGAGGTCAACACGACGCATCACCAGGCGGTGAAGACAACGGGCAAGAATTTGATCGTCAACGCCACCGCCGAGGACGACATCATCGAAGGGATCGAGAGCAAGGATCATTCATTCGTTCTCGGCGTCCAGTGGCATCCGGAGTTCCTGGTGCACCGAGACGTCGCGCAAAAAAAGATCTTCAGCGCCTTTGTGGCGGCATGCCGGCGCACCGGATGATGAAGCCATTCCAACTTTCGCGCCTCCGACATCGTTTGATCCTGCTGGTATCGATTGCCACCATACCCGCGCTCGGACTCATTCTTTATGACGCATGGAACGACCGCGTCCAGCAGACCCGGGAAATAGAGAGAAGCGTCGAGCGACTCGCGCGGTTTTTCGCCAATGAGCAACTGCGCATCATGGAATCGGCGCGCCAGCTCCTCATCGCGCTGGCGCAACTCCGCGAGGTCCGCCAGCGCGACACGCGAGCTTGCAGCGCGCTCTTTGCCGAACTTGACGCCCACTACTCCCTCTACGCGAATTTCGGCGCCGTCGATCCCGACGGGACGGTGTTCTGCAGCTCCGTGCCGGCGCGGGGTTCGATCAACGTCTCTGAACGCGCTTATTTCAACCGCGCGCTCGAGACGCGCGAATTCGCCGTCGGGGAGTATCAGATCGGCCGAGCCACCGGCAAAGCGATGTTGAACTTCGGATATCCGGTGCTGAACGAAAAGGGCAATGTCCAAGCCATCGTGTTTGTCGCGCTCGACCTCGGCTGGCTCAACAACCGCATCGCCGAACTGTCACCGTCAGAAACCGCCGTTATCCTCCTCGACGCCAAGGGCACGATCCTGGCTCGGGATCCTGAGCCGGAACGATGGGTCGGCAAATCGGTCCCGGAGACCCCTCTCTTCCGGACGGTCGCGGCGCGCGCCGAGAGCGTTCACGAGACCGTCGATCTCGACGGCATCACCCGGCTCTACTCATTCAGTACGGTGAGCCCCGGCGCGCAAGCCGGGAAACTGTACGTCGCGGTGGGGATGCCCATGCAGAGCACGCTGGCCAACGTCAATCGATCTCTGGCGCGGAATCTCGCCTGGCTCGGGTTGGTCGCCGCGATGGCTCTCGTCGCCGCCTGGCTCATCGGTGACCGCTTTATCGTAGACTACGTCAACGAACGGGTCCGAGCGGAAGAAGCCCTCGCCAAACTCGGGGCCGTCGTCGAATCGTCCGACGACGCGATCATAGGCGAGAGCTTGGACGGAACCATTACGAGCTGGAATAGCGGCGCAAAGCAGATTTATGGTTACGCCGCCGAAGAGGTCGTCGGGCGCCCGATTTCCGTCCTGATCCCGACGGACCATGCCGCCGAGGTCCGGGAGATTCTCGATCGGCTCAAACGCGGCGAGCATATCGTTCCTTATGAAACGGTCCATCGAACCAAAGCCGGCAAGCGGATCTTCGTTTCGCTCACGATCTCTCCGATCATGGGCGAAGCCGGCAGAATCCTGGCGGTGTCGACGATCGCGCGCAACATCACGGAGCGGAAAGGGATCGAAGAGCAACTCCGCGCCAGCGAAGAAAGATTCCGCGCGCTCGCCCAGACCGCGAACGACGCCATCATCTCCGCGGATACCGACGGCAACATCACCTACTTCAATCGAGGCGCGGAAGAGATGTTCGGCTACGCTGCAAACTCCATGGTAGGCCGGCCGCTCGCCGCCCTTATGCCGGACAATTTCCGGTCGGCACACGAGGAGGGGTTGAAACGCTTAGTTACAACGGGCGAGGCCCGGCTGGTCGGAAAGACCGTCGAGCTTGCGGGGAAGAGATCCGACGGAAAAGAATTTCCCATGGAACTTTCTCTGGCGAGCTGGAAAGCTGGCGCCAGCACTTTTTTTACGGCGATCATCCGCGACATCACGCGGCGAAAACGGGCCGAACAGCGGCAGGCGGATTTTACCGCGATGATCGCCCACGATCTGCGTTCTCCCCTCATGACCGTGGTATCGGCCACCGACATATTGAAGGACGGTCTGGTCGGTTCCGTCAACCAGGCGCAGAGAAAATGGCTCGATACAATACAGGCCCAGGCCCATAGTCTTGTCAATCTCGTCGGCGATTTCCTCGATCTCTCCAAGCTCGAGGCGGGCCGGATCGACTTGATCAAAGAAAAAGTCGATCTGGAGGAGCTGATCAAAACCAGCGCCGACCACTATGTCATTTTGGCCGAGGAAAAAAAGATCACCCTCAGAAGCCGCGTCGAGCCGACGCTGGCCCGAATTGAAGCTGACCCGCGCCGCCTGAACCAGGTTCTCGGTAACCTCCTCAGCAACGCGATCAAGTTTACTCTCGCGGGCGGCGACATCGAAATCGGTGCGGGCAGCGAGAACGGCGCGGAGGTCAAGCTGTGGGTCAAAGACAACGGCGTTGGAATTCCCGCAGCCGAGATCGGCCAGTTATTTGAAAAATACCGTCAGACCACGAGCGGCAAATTCTCCGCGCAAAAAGGGACGGGACTCGGGTTGGTGATCTGCAAGATGATTGTCGAGACGCATGGTGGAAAAATCTGGGTCGAGAGCGAGGATAATAGCGGGGCGACCTTTTTCTTTACGTTGCCAAGGGCGTGATCATAGCCGGCGTTGAAGCTCTCGCACGAAAAGATCTTCCACGAACCGGCGCGGGTCGGCGGTCAGAGCCGCAGGTAAGTCCCGCGACATAATTTTCAGCGCCG
The DNA here is from genome assembly GCA_036506735.1 of Binatia bacterium. Classification (GTDB taxonomy): domain Bacteria; phylum Desulfobacterota; class Binatia; order UBA9968; family UBA9968; genus JAJPJQ01. Next base: position 7,474 of record DASXRG010000092.1, read on the forward strand.
CTCCCAGGGCTTCGACCACCGGATAGGGAATCGCCGGCATGCCCGGCTGGGTAATATCGTAAGTCTCTTCGGCGATTTTGCGCTCCGCAATCCCGCTATATTCCCGCTGAACTTGAACCGTGAACTCGCGGTCGGTGCGGTAGCGGTTCATTCCCTCGACGTAGGCGCGGACGAATTTGCGTACGACGTCGGGAGCTTCCTGGATTGTCCGCCTGCGCGTCGCGATCCCGCCGAGCCCGTAATTCAAACCGAACTCGGCGAAATCGACGATAAACGCGCAGCCTTGAATTCTCGCCTCGATCGCTTCCGGCGGCGTCATCACAAGGGCGTCGCATTGTACGCTAAGAAGCGCCGCCGCGCCGTCTCTGCCGCCGCTCGAAAGCGGGACGAGTCGAAGCCCGCGAATATTTTCTTTTTCGAGCCGCTCGACGATGAAGTGAACCAGCACGTCGTTCAACCCGCCGTCGCCGACGAAGCCGATGCG
>DASXRG010000093.1:0-16314 GCA_036506735.1 Binatia bacterium
CGGATCGTTTGGAGCAACTCCTGATCAATCTGATCGACAACGCCGTCAAGTACACGCCCGCGGGCGGAGCAGTGCGGGTCAGCGCTTCCATGGGTTCAGCCGCGAATCATCAACCCGCCATGATCGAGATCGTCGTCGCAGATACCGGATGCGGCATACCCGAAAGAGATCTTCCGAGATTGACCGAGCGCTTTTATCGGGTGGACAAGGCGCGCTCGCGCGAGCTGGGCGGCACCGGACTGGGTTTAGCCATCGTGAAGCACATCGTCCAGGCCCATCAAGGCCAGCTCAAAATCGAAAGCGTGATCAATAAGGGAACCCGGGTGAGGGTTTTCTTGCCGGCGGAAGACAGCGCCGCTACGCTCCCTCACAGCGCGTGGTCGACTGCTTCGTGAAGCAGCAGGACGATCATCATGACGTATGCGATCGTCAGGCCTAACAAAAGGCTCGCGACGGCTAAAAAGTTCATCGCTGAACGCGCGGCTGGCTTGTCCTCGCGCAATTTACCCAACCGGAAAGTTACTAACATTGCCAAACTCACGGCGACGAGGACCAGGGTATGTTTTGCCGACATAAAGAGCGCATAGTTTTTCCCGAAGCGAACGTGAGAGAGCTCATGGAGATTCCACAGGTAGGGCGCAATGTAGAAAGGTGTCCAGCGAACCATGCTGGCAACGCCGGAGACGATCTGAAGACCCAAAGCAGTCCAGTGAACGGACATAAAGCGCGCCGGCAATGTGGGGCCAAGGACAAGCGCCGCGGCAGAACCTCCCAGCCATAATCCAAATCCCATCAGGTGAATCCACCGAAGACCGATATCGATCCACGCGGCGCTGCTCGCAAGCAACCGAAAATCGTTCGGCGGTGGAAGATTCGGATTGATTATCGCCTGACCCCTTGGGCCTTCCGGCCCAACAACGCCGCCCAGAGAGTGAATCGCCGTCGGCCACAGGTCGGCGACCTCGTGATAGAAGAGCAGAATGGCGGTGATTAAAGCTATGGTAGCAGCAAGACTTGACTGCGAAATCAAAAAATAGCGGGTCAGCCTCGCTTCTGGGATCCTGCGACTTACATGAAGCAAGGTGGCCAGCAGCGTGATCAGAACGCTCAGCGTGTAAAGGCCGACCTTAACCGCCAATACGATAGTGTACGTCTCTCCATACGGAATCCTCGCCAACAACGGCAGCAAAAAAAGACTGGGCACTTCGGGTATCCCGGCGCTGTATTCCATATTATAGGAGCCGGTCGCCAGCATCAGGAGAAAGAGCGCCCAGGAGCCGTAAAGCAGCCGATCCAATCCCGGAGTTATCTTTAACAGAAGAGTCCCCACAATGAGACCGAACCACAAGGCGAAGCCGACCAGATGAGTCCACTGGATGGTGAGATGGAGCCACGTCCGCCAGCCCACAAGCAGTTCCGGATCGATATCCGCCGCAATATCGTGGCCGAAGACGTTCGCGGAACTTATAAAGAAAAAAGCCGCTGAACAGATAAAAGCTGCGAGAAGAACCCCGGATGGGTCAGCAGACTTCTCCGACGCGCGTTCAAGGTGTCGCTTCAATCTCATGAAAGATTCCGAAGAAAGTTCGACGCGCGGTAACGACTCTCAGGCCGGCTTGTTGGGCGAGCTTGAGCGGCTCTCGATTCCAATGGCAGCCGAATTGCTTCGCATGAGGCTCATCCCGGCGATCCTGCCACCGCGCCAGCCACTTCCGATCGCTCCGTCCGTGATCCAACAGGAGAATCCGCCCGTCCGTCCGGCAGACTCTGGCCATCTCCTCGAGCGCGACGACCGGATTCGGAAACGTGCAGGTCGTGAGGGACGACACCACAGTGTCGAAGCTTTTGTCGGAGAATGGGAGCGCCTCGGCATCGGCGAGCGCGAACTCCACTTTCAAGCCGAGACTGTTCGCGCGTCTCCGGGCCGCGTCTAACATTTGCGCGCTTAAATCTACCGCAGTAATGTGACTGGACTCTGGATAGTAAGAAAGATTCTTCCCGGTCCCGATGGCGATTTCCAGAATTCTTCCCGGGGCTTTTGCTAACAGCCTCCGTCGAAGTTTTCTCAAGCCGAGGAGATCCGGGACTCCTTCGACCAGATCGTACCAGCGAGCGAAGCGGTCGTACTTCCGGGCGATCTCTCGTGATGTAAGCTGTACCGGCACTGTACCGCTCGCCTATGATATTCCATCCTGCTACGCCGACCCATGTCGCTGGATCACGGCACCGGCGGCGTCGGCGTCGGCTGCCCATACCGGCTGTATGTTCGGTCAACGTAAACCCGGATCTCCTTAAGCGGCTTGCCTTGATCTAACATCTTCATCACGTCACGCGTGATGCCGATGCAGATCTTTCAGTTGAGACTCATCCGATCGAAAATGAGATTCCCAGGCTTGGAGCCTTCTTTTAAATAGCAGGACGCGTTGCTCGTATGGCCCTCGCTACCGCACCCACAGTAGCAGGGGATGTAGCGGAGAACCTCTTGATTGGCGACGGCGAATCTATAAGCTTCCCTGACTTCCGCGGCGGCCCGTCTGATATCCGGCGCTAGCACGGACTCCGGCGCTAACTTATAGACACGGCTATTTTCTTCAGCGCTCCACCCGCGTGAGAACCTATCGGTGATGAGGACACCTAGGAGCCCAATACCTTGGGTCAAGAAAGTACGCCTGGTTTTAGCATGCTTTGAAATGAACGGTGCCCGATGTTTGGCCATCCTCTACACTCCGAAAAAGAGCAACTTGGATGCTAAAACGAAATCACTGAACGTCCCTTTTAATCTTTTCAAACTCGTCCTTACTAATTTCGCCTTTCGCGTAACGCTTTTTGACGATGTCCAGCGCGCTCTCATTGGTCTTGTGAGCGTCCATCATCGCATTACACTGATCCATCATCTTCATCATGCCCATCATCCCGCCCATGCCTTGCATACCGGCTTCACCGCTCTTTTGCTCCCCCATCATTCCCTGCATCATCCCGCTTGGAGGCGCGCTTTTTTCTTGCTCCGCCGACTGTTCGGCTAGGGCCGACCCCGCGAGGATCACTAGCGACAGCAAGCCGATCCATGTGATTGTTTTCATTTTCACTTCCTCCTTCCAAAAGGTTTTTTGGCGAAAGCAACTCCCGGCCACTTAACCGGGAGTTAAAACTAAAAAAGCATTTCAGAGAGGAATCAAAGATTCAGAACAGAATAGAAAGAGTGCGGACAAATTCTGACGTCTAAACTTTTCCCAGCGACGCGGAATTGCATTGCGAAAGGTATTTTATCGACGAAACTTGCTGGAACGAACTGCCCGTAATTGAAAATGCCGCCGGCTTGAACCGAAGAAGCACCTCCATCCGACAGTAAATCCAAAGAGCGAAATACACAGGGAACCGTGGAACCTTGCGAGCCCTTATTTTCCGGGGTCATGTCGTGCTGCGCGCACTCCGGCACTGACTTAGAGCGCATCTCTACGGGCATCGCGAAGGCATCACCCGTAACGCCTCCACACCAGACGCCGGAGACAAGAAGAAAGGCGACGACGAAAGCCGTTAACCTGCGGAAAAGGCCAGCCACAAAATTATCTTCCTCCCTAAGGGTTAAAAGTCAATGGCTTATTGCTGCGCGGGGGCGATTCATTTTGCACACTGATGCGATAGCCGCTACGCTACCGCTCGACAGCTCGACGGGCAAAATTCTACGAGTTTAGCTTCGATCGCATCCCTGACTTTTCTTGTCTGTTCCAATTTTTCTTCCTGCGTGCCGGTAAATTTCGCCGGATCGGGAAAATTCCAGTGCAAACACTGCGCGCCGCCGGGAAAGACCGGGCATTGCTCCGCGCTGCTCTCGTCGCACACGGTGATGACGTAGTCGAACGTTTGGCCCGACTTGATGACTTCGTCGACGCCGCGGGTCTCTTTCGCGCGAATGTCGATGCCGATCTCCCGCAGCGCCGCCACGGCGAGCGGATTCAGCGTTCCGGGCTGCAAGCCTGCGCTCGCGGCCTCGAATAAATCGCCGCACATCTGATTCAACAACGCCTCCGCCATCTGGCTGCGCGCGCTGTTGTGCACGCACACGAATAAAACTTTCTTTTTCATCCTCGACCTTTAACGATCACCGAGCATTCTCGACCAGCCACCAGCGGCGCACCGCGACGACGGACCAGATCGCTTCGATCACTCCGAACGGCCAGGCGCCTTGAAGAAAACCGTAAGCCGATCCCAAAGCGCAGGACGCCGCAAAGGCGAGAACAAATTTCGAACTTCGATCCTCCAGCGCGTAGCATACGAGCATCGCCGTCACGGCGAACAAACCGAAGAAGGTGAGTCGATCCATCACGGCGTCGGCCTATTCCCCGATCACTTTGACGATCACGCGCTTGCGCCGCCGGCCGTCGAATTCGGCGTAGTAGACCTGCTGCCACGGACCGAGATCGAGCTTTCCCCGCGTGATCGGCAGGATGACCTGGTGGCCGATGAGAAGATTCTTCAGATGGGCATCGCCGTTGGTCTCGCCGGTTCGATGATGGCGATAGTCGACGCCTTCGGGCGCGAGGCGGTTGAGCCATTCCTCGATGTCATGAATGAGCCCGTCTTCGGCGTCGTTGACGTAAACGCCCGCCGTGATGTGCATCGCCGAAACCAGCATCATCCCTTCTTGCACCCGGCTTTTGTCGAGGATCTCCGCCGCCTTCGAGGTGATATTGATAAACTCGCGCTCTTTTTTGGTTTGGAACCAGAGATACTCGGTGTAGGACTTCATGGCGCGCTCAGCCCGCGCTGAAAGAATAATCCTTCACCGTACCGTCGCGATTGAAGATCACGTGCAATCGCTTCTGCCGTTGCGGACCTACGACCGAATAGAGGTAGTGATAGTACGTCCAGCTTTCGTTGCCGCTGTCGAGGCCTCTTTCCACCGGCTCGCCGAAATCCGCGTACACCTGATCCTTCGTGGTAACGTTGGGCTGGATCTTCTCGACCGGAAAAGTCGCGAATTCCCTCCCCACCGGAATGCAGCCGGCAAAAAACACGACGAGGAAGAGAAGATAGATTCGCTTGGGCATACCTCCTCCACTAAATTTCTCTTCTGCCCTCGAACGCCTTTCCCAACGTCATGGCGTCCGTGTATTCGAGATCGCCGCCCATCGGCAGGCCGCGGGCGATGCGCGTCACTCTGATCCCCAGCGGCTTGAGCGTTTTCGAGAGATACAGCGCCGTCGCTTCGCCCTCGACGGTTGGATTAGTCGCGACGATCACTTCATGAACGCCGGCGCCTTCCAATCGCTCGAGCAACTCTTTGATGCGCAGCGCGTCCGGCCCGATGCCGTCGAGCGGCGAGATCGTTCCGTGCAGCACGTGATACAGCCCTTTGTATTCCTGCGACTTCTCCACCGCCATCATGTCCGCAGGCTCTTCGACGACGCAAATTTTCTCCCGCTCGCGCCGCGGATCCTGGCAGATGCCGCATTGCGTGCCGTCGCCATTGCGCCGATCCACCTCGCTCAGGCCGAAGCACGTGCGGCAGAGACCGAGCTCGCCTTTGAGCCGGCCGATGCTTTCCGCCAGCTCCTGTATGTCTTCGGCCTTTTCTTTAAGTATGTAAAAGGCGAGACGGCCCGCCGTCTTCTCGCCGATGCCGGGAAGCTTGGACAGCTCTCGAATCAGACGGGCAAGTGGAGCAGGATAGTTTGCCATATGAATAGTGAGAAGTGAGGAGTGAGCAGTGAGGAGTCTTCGTCTAACTCCTCACTGCTCACTATTTTCAGGGCGTGAGCCCCGGAATTTTCATACCGCCGGTGATTTTGCTCATCTCTTCCGCCGCCATCTCGCGCGCCAGGCGGAGCCCTTCGTTGACCGCGGCGAGGATCAGGTCCTCCAACATTTCCACGTCCTGCGGATTGACCACAGTCGGGTCGATTTTTATCAACGACAGCGCAAGCTGGCCGTTGACCGTAACCCGCACCATCCCGCCGCCGGAGGCGGCCTCGACCGTCCGATGCGCCAGCTCTTCCTGCGCCCGCGCCAGCTTCGCTTGCATCTCCTGAGCCTGCTTGAAAATATTTCCCATGCCGCCGAAGCCTTTAGCCATGAATATTCCTTTCGCTAGTCCGCTCTTTTGACCTGCTTGACCGACCCGCCGAAGATCCTGAGCGCCTCTTGAACCACGTCGTTCGCGGCTTCCCCCGTCCCGGGATCGACCTTCGCCGCTTCATCCCGCGGCTTTTTTTCCAGCAGCGGCGCAAGCGCGACGGAGACTTCGGCGGAAAAAAACCGCCGCGCAAACTCCCGCAAAGCGGAAAGATTTTCCGGATCCTGCAGGTAGTTGAAATCGATCCGCTCTTCGACTCCGAGCCTGAGCTGTCCCGGCGGCAGCGAGAGCGGACGCGCCTTTTCGAGATGAAGCGCCAAAAATCTCTTTTGCTGCGTGACGTACGCCACGAACTTTTTCCACACTTCGGCGTCGTCCCCATCCAGTTCAGACCGTACAACGGGCGCTGGCGCGTTTTCGGCCGAAGGCGCCACCGTCTTCGGCCCCTGCTGGCTTGCCGAACGAAACGGGCTCGCGGATTCCGCGACCTTCGACGCCGTACGGGGCGACGCGATCTTCGCGTCCCCTCCCGCCGCCAGTTTTTTCTCCAACATTTCCAATCGACCGAGAAGCTGATCGACCGGAACGGTCGCGGGAAGCGTCGCCAGCCGTACGAGCGTGGCTTCCAAAGCGAATCTCGGATACGCCGAGCGCGCCACCTCTTCGTCCCCTTCCGCCATGAATCTAAAATAGTCGAGCAAAGCGTCCGCCGAAAGATCCGCCGCCTGGCGCCGCAGCTCGTCGATCTCCGCGTCCGGCAGGTCCAAGAGCTGATTGAACTGCGCGGAATCCGTCTCGCTCTGCTCCGTGCGCGCCGTCGTCTGTTTCGTCAGGCACAGGACCAGTAGATTACGAAAATTTTCGACCAATTCCCTCGACAACCGCGTCACGTCCTTGCCCTGGTTTACGACCCGCGCAACCAAATCGACACAACGCCTGGCGTCGCCTTGAATCACCGCCTGGGAAAGCTCGTACAACACCCGGCGGTCCGTGACCCCCAGAATCTCCTCCACCAGATGCTCGTCGATGTCGGTCTCAGACGTGCCGGGAGCGGCGTACGAGAGAATCTGCTCGAGCAGCGACTGCGCGTCTCTCATGCTGCCCTCGGCTTCGCGCGCCAGAAGCATGAGCGCGCCGGCGGAGATGCGGAGCGATTCCTGCTGCGCGATTTCACCCAGCCGCTCGACGATCTCGCGCGTCGAGACGCGGCGGAAATCGAACCGCTGGCAGCGTGAAAGAATCGTCTCGGGAAGGCGATGCGGCTCGGTCGTCGCCAGGATGAACTTGACGAACGGCGGCGGTTCTTCGAGGGTTTTCAGCAGCGCGTTGAAAGCGTCCTTGGTGACCTGGTGCACCTCGTCGATGATGTAGATCTTGAAACGGCTCGTGGCCGGCTGGTACTTGACGTTTTCGATGATCTGCCGGACCTCGTCGATGCCGCGATTCGACGCGCCGTCGATTTCATAGACGTCGAGCGACCTTCCTTCGGTGATCTCGACGCACTGGGAGCATAGGTTGCACGGATTCGCCGTCGGACCTTTCTCGCAGTTGAGAGCCTTGGCCAGGATGCGCGCCGCCGTCGTCTTGCCGACGCCGCGAACGCCCGTGAAGAGATAAGCGTGGGCGATGCGGCCGGCGCCGATGGCGTTGCGCAAAACCCGCGTGACGTGGCTTTGGCCGACGATGTCTTCGAACCGCTGCGGCCGCCATTTACGAGCGAGAACTAAATAAGACATGTGACTGTCGAGACATCGCCTCACACCTTACGCCTAACCCCTTACGTGAGGCGTGAGGGGTTAAGGGTGAGGTGAAAGATGCCCATTGCTGACAGCCAGGCTGCCCTGTGGCACAGGGGAAACGCCGCTACCGCTGCTTCCTTCCGGACCTGACGGGGTTTGCGGGACCGCCTTGCACAGGACCTGACTATCAGCAATCGACATCCAACGCGGCGAATCTTCGAGAAGACTCTCGCCAAACGCCGACCCGCAAAAGAAACACTACGACTATCCGCGGCAAGAATCAAGATTTTGTTGCGGCTCACAGTGTCATTACCCGAGTGCACAGCCCAACTTTTGACTCCATCGCCGTCGATCTGCTACGGTGTGCCGAGATGAGCACCAAGAATCCGCGCCGCCCGTCGTTGAAAAATGTTTTTTTCGGCAAGCCCAAGGATCCTTTAGATCCGAGCGTCTTTCACCAAGTCTCGTTGATCGCTTTCCTCGCCTGGGTCGGCCTGGGCGCCGACGGATTGAGCTCGTCAGCTTACGGACCTGAAGAGGCGTATCTAGCGCTTGGAGACCATCTCTTTCTGGCTTTGCCTCTCGCGATCCTGATGGCGGTCACGGTTTTCGTCATCTCCGCGAGCTACAATCAAATCATCGAGCTGTTTCCGAGCGGCGGCGGCGGCTATCTGGTCGCTACCAAGCTGCTGGGGACCAAGTCCGGCCTGATATCCGGCGGCGCGCTGATCGTCGATTACATGCTGACGATCACGATCTCGGTGGCGAGCGCGGGCGATCAGATTTTCAGTTTCCTTCCACCCGAAATCCATGGAGCCAAATTCGGCGTGCAGATTTTTCTGATCTTTTTTCTGATTTACTTGAATCTTCGCGGCACGAAGGAATCGGTCCTTTTTCTCTTGCCTATTTTTCTCGTCTTCGTCGCCGCGCATATCGTCGCGATCGCGCTCGGGATCTTTCCCAACGCCGGACAGATCACCACGATCGCAACGCAGACCGCGAAGGAGGTCAGCGGAGACATTCAAGGTCTGGGCTTATTGGCGACCCTGGCGATCCTCCTCCACGCCTACAGTCTCGGCGGCGGGACGTACACCGGCATCGAGGCGGTCAGCAACAGCCTGCAAGTCCTGCGCGAGCCCAGGGTCGTGACCGGCAAAAAAACCATGCGTTATATGGCCGTTTCGCTCGCGTTCACGGCCAGCGGGCTGCTGCTTTGTTATCTGCTCAACCATGTCGTTCATGAGCCCGGCAAAACCCTCAACGCGAGCCTGCTGGAAAAAATCTACGGCGGCATTTTTTCTTCGAGCTGGCCGGTGGCTTACGTCATGGTGGTCGTCACGTTGGTGAGCGAGGCGGCCATTCTCTTGGTCGCAGCCCAGACCGGATTTATCGGCGGCCCGACGCTCTTGTCCAATATGGCCATCGACTCGTGGGTGCCCCATCGCTTTTCGCACTTGAGCGATTATCTGGTTACCCGCTACGGCGTGTGGTTCATGGGGTTGGCGTCTTTGGGATTTCTTCTCTATACGGGCGGGCGGGTCAAAGTCCTGGTCGTCATGTACAGCATCAACGTCTTTCTCACTTTCACGTTTTCGCAACTCGGGCTGTGCCGCCATTGGTGGGAAGCGAGGGGCCGGCAGCGCTTGTGGCGGCGCAAGATTCTCGTCAGCGGCTTGGGTCTCATGTTGACGGCGACGATCCTCGTGATCACCATGGTCATCAAGTTTGCCGAAGGCGGTTGGGTGACCGTGCTGGTGACCTCGGCCTTGATTCTCCTGTGCTATGTCGTGAGGTCGCACTACGATCGCGTGCGAGCGGCGTTGAAGAGCCTCGACAGCACCCTCATGGATATTCCGTTCCAGCCCGATCTCAAGCCGGTGCCGGCGAAGGACCCCAATGCGCCGACTGCGGTCGTGATCGTCCGCGACTTCGACGGCATCGGAATTCACACGCTGCTCACTATCCCGCAGCTCTTCCCGAACCACTTCAAGAACGTCATCTTTATCTCCATCGGCGTGATTGATTCGAGCCAGTTCAAAGGAGCGAGCGAGATTCACAATTTGCGGCAGCTTAAGGAGGAGAATCTCAAGAGCTACGTGGAGTTTGCCAATTGTCTCGGCTGGTACGCCGAATACCGCTATTCGCTGGGGATCGATCTCTTGGACGAGCTGGTGAAAGTTTGCAACGCCACCGCGCGCGAATTTCCGCGCTCGGTCTTTTTCGCCGGCCGGCTGGTATTCCAGGAAGAGACCCTTTTCACGCGGGTGCTACACAACCATACGCCTTTCACGCTGCAGCAAAAGCTTCAATTCGAAGGCCTGCAGATGATTATTCTGCCGATCCGGGTTTTTTCCTCCCCCGTCCGGCAAGAAACCGCCGCTTGATTATTTCTTAACACCGATCTTCTGCGACATCGCGACTTTCTACGGTTCCTTTAGCATTTTTTTAACACGTTTCGGGCGGCTTTTAATTGGCCCGGTCGACGCCCGTGTGTTACGCTGAAACCGTCGTTGTTGGGCGGCGCCGGGCTCCGTGATCCCGCGTAAAATGAAAGCTAAAGCCTCCTCGATCAAACACGTCCTATTCGGCAAACCCAAAGACCCTTTGGATCCGACGGTGTTTCACCGGGTCTCGCTCGTCGCGTTTCTCGCGTGGGTGGGGTTGGGCGCCGACGGCTTGAGCTCTTCGGCTTACGGACCGGAAGAAGCCTACCTGGCGTTGGGCGAGCATTTTTTTCTCGCCCTGCCTTTGGCGCTGCTCATGGCGATCACCGTCTTTGTCATCTCCGCGAGCTACAGTCACATCATCGAGCTGTTTCCCACCGGCGGCGGCGGCTACCTCGTGGCGACGAAACTCTTGGGTCCGAAGGTCGGGCTCACTTCCGGCTCGGCGCTGATCGTGGACTACATGCTGACGATTACGATTTCCGTGGCGAGCGCGGGGGACCAGATTTTCAGCTTCCTGCCGATGTCGCTGCACGGCGTCAAGCTCACGGTCGAATTCGGCCTGATTTTCTTTCTGATCTACCTCAACCTGCGCGGCACGAAAGAATCCGTTATCTTTCTGTTGCCGATTTTTCTGCTATTTGTCGCGGCGCACATCTTCGCGATCGGCCTCGGCATCCTGCCGCAGGCGGCCGAGCTTCCCGTGGTGGCGGCCACGACCTATCAAAGGACCGTCGGCGACATTCAAGGCCTCGGGTTGTGGACGACGCTCTTTATTATTCTTCACGCTTACAGCCTCGGCGGCGGCACGTATACCGGGATCGAGGCGGTCAGCAACGGGCTTCAGGTCCTGCGCGAGCCGCGCGTCGAGACCGGAAAGAAGACGATGCGCTATATGGCGGTCTCGCTCGCCTTCACCGCCAGCGGTCTTTTGATTTGCTACTTGCTGAACCACGTCGCCGCGGAGCCCGGCAAGACCCTCAACGCCAGCCTGTTCGGCAGAGTTTACGGAAATTTTTTCACGCCGGATCTCGCCTATGGGTTGATGATCTTCACGCTGATAACGGAGGCTGCGCTGCTCCTCGTGGCGGCCCAAACCGGATTTATCGATGGGCCGCGCGTGCTTTCCAATATGGCGATCGACTCGTGGGTTCCCCACCGCTTCGCGCATTTGAGCGATCATCTAGTCACCCAATACGGCATCTGGTTCATGGGCATGGCGTCGCTTGCCTTTCTTCTCTATACGGGGGGCGACGTGAGGCTCCTCGTCGTCATGTACAGCATCAACGTCTTTTTGACCTTCAGTCTCTCGCAGTTGGGAATGTGCCGCCATTGGTGGCAGGTGAGAAAAAGCGAAGCGCGCTGGCTGCGCAAGTTATTCGTGAACGGTTTGGGCTTGTCGTTTACCGCGACCATCCTGATGGTCACGGTGACCATCAAGTTCATCGAAGGGGGCTGGGTCACGCTGGTGGTGACGTCGGCCTTCATTTCCATCTGCTACATCGTCCGAAAGCACTACGACAACGTGCGCAGCGCGCTGAAGAGCCTCGACGACGCGTTGATGAACATTCCTTTCCAGCCGGATCTCAAGTGCCCGGTGCCGGCGAAAAACGCGAATGCCCCTACGGCCGTGCTGATCGTAAGGGAATTCGACGGCCTGGCGATTCATTCCCTGCTTAGCATCGCGCGACTTTTCCCGAACCACTTCAAGAATGTCGCGTTCGTCTCGGTCGGGTTGATCGATTCCGGCCGGTTCAAGGGGCTCGATGAGATCGAGAACCTGCGCCGCTCGAAGGAAGAGGATCTAAAGAGTTTCGTCGAGTTCGCCAACTGCCTGGGCTGGTACGCCGAGGATCGTTATTCATTGGGAGTCGACCTCATCGACGAGTTGGAAAAGCTTTGCAAAGCGGTGACCAAAGATTTTCCCAAGTCGATCTTTTTCGCCGGCAAGTTGATCTTCCAGCAGGAGAACTTCCTCACCCGCCTGCTGCACAATCACACTCCCTATACGCTGGAGCAGCGGCTCCAGTTCGAAGGACTGGAGATGATGATCCTGCCGATCCGGGTTTTCACCGCCACGCCCCACCAAGCCGCCGCCTGATAACGCTAAATCGCCGCGAATCTATAGACTGAATATCCGCCCCGCCGGCGTGTTCCCTAACAAAATTTTAATTCCCCAGGCAGCGTTTTTAATTTGGCTATTGGTCCACGGCTTCGTAACATGAGGCATGAGGGAACCCGACGAATCGGCGCGGTCATGAAGATGACTTTAACCGCCGGCGACGGCTTATCGATCAAGAAAATCGTACTCGGGAAACGCAAGGATCCTTTGGATCCGGCGGTCTTCCATCGCGTTTCGCTGGCCGCGTTTCTGGCATGGGTGGGCCTCGGCTCCGACGGCATGTCGTCTTCCGCCTACGGACCAGAAGAAGCGTTCCGCGCGTTAGGCGACCAGCACTACCTCGCGGTCGCTCTGGTTCTCGCCACCAGTATAACGATCTTCGTCATCGCCTACGCCTACTCCCGCATCATCGAGCATTTCCCGTTCGGCGGCGGCGGGTACATCGTGGCGACAAAGTTGCTCGGCTCCGGCTTCGGCGTCGTGTCGGGTTCGGCGCTGGTGGTCGATTATATTCTCACGATCTCGGTCTCCATCGCCGCCGCTGCCGACGCCATTTTCAGCTTTCTGCCGCGCGATTGGCGCACCTGGAAGCTCGCCGTCGAGTTCGTCGTCATCGGCGTCTTCATGCTGATGAATCTGCGCGGCGTAAAAGAATCGGTGACGACGATAACGCCGGTCTTCCTGCTCTTCATCGTTACCCACATCGTCGTTATTTTGGGCACGATCGCCCTGCACCTGGGCGCGATACCCGCGGTGGCGCACGAGGTGCAGACGGGTTTTCAAAACGGCGTAGCCTCGATCGGCTGGGGCGGCATGGCCGCGCTTTTTTTGTATGCCTACACGCGCGGCGCCGGCACCTACACCGGAATCGAAGCGGTCTCCAACGGCTTACAGATCATGCGCGAGCCGACGGTGGAAACCGGCAAGAAGACGATGCTCTACATGGCGACCTCGCTCGCGGCCACCGCCTGCGGCATTCTCATCTGCTACCTTTTGATCCACGCCGTTCCAGTCGAGGGCAAGACGATGAATGCGGTGCTGATCGAAAGCTTCGCTTCGGGTTTTCATTGGGCCGGGCTGCCGCTCGGGCACTGGCTGGTCGTCGCCGCCCTGGCCAGCGAAGCGGCGATTCTCTTCATCGCCGCGCAGACGGGGTTGATCGACGGGCCACGCGTCATGGCGAACATGGCCGCGGACTCCTGGCTGCCCCACCGCTTCGCGCATCTCTCGGAGCGGCTCACCGTCCAGAACGGCGTGATCCTGATCTCGGCCGCCGCCGCAATGACGCTTTTCTATACGCAGGGCGAGACCACCACGCTCGTGCTCATGTACTCGATCAACGTGTTTCTCACCTTCTCGCTTTCGGAGTCCGGCATGGTCCGCTACTGGACGCGCCACCGGCGAGAATATCGCCGCTGGAAGCGTCATATCGCCGTCCACATCACCGGGCTCATCCTCTGCGTTTCCATCCTGGCGGCGATGATCGTCGAAAAGTTCACCGAGGGCGGTTGGATTACCGTGCTCATCACCGCCTGCTTTATTCTCGCGTGTTACATCGTGCGCTCTCACTACGACCGGGTGCGGCGCGCGCTCAAAAGACTCGACGAGACCCTCATCGATATCCCATTCAAGCCGGATCTGAATCCGGTGCCGCCTAAAATCCCGGGCGCTCCGACCGCGGTCATCGTCGCCCGAGCTTTTGACGGCGTCGCCATTCACTCCCTGCTCAACATCCAACGATTGTTTCCCGGCCATTTTAAAAATGTCGTCTTCATTTCCGTCGCTGTCATCGACTCTGGCCAATTCAAAGGTCTCAGAGAGATCGAGAACCTGCGGCGGGCGAAAGAGGAAGATCTCGAAAGTTTGGTGGAGTTCGCCAACTGTCTCGGCTGGTACGCCGAGGCGCGATCATGCCTGGGCGTCGATCTTCTCGCCGAGCTGGAGAAGCTCTGCAAGGCCGTGAAGCGAGATTTTCCGCGGGCGATTTTTTACGCCGGCAAGCTGGTCTTCGACAGAGAGCCGTATTTTGCCCGCCTGCTGCACAATCAGACGCCCTACGCGCTGCAACGGAGACTTTACTTTAACGGCCTGGACATGATGATTTTGCCGATCCGGGTCTTACCCTCCGCGCCGGGCAAAAAAACACGGGTGAATAACGCTGCCGCGTCTTAACCATTTTTTAACTCTTCCGGCAGCGAATTTAATTAGGCGGTTTTCGGGCGAGTCGCTAAGCTGAACCCTAATGGCGCCTCGTCCGCGCGGTAACTTCGACGATGCTGCGATTCACTATCGATAAAGATCCCGATCCCGAAGGGGCCTCCGTTCGCAGGCTCCTGGAAGCCCACCTGACCTACGCTAAGATGAGCGCCGCCAAATCGTTCTGTCTCCATTTACTGGCCATCGTCAGCGCGGCGGTTTGGGTCGGCGCGATGTGGCCCGGTGTTCTGCCCCTACAGTTGCTGGACTCCGCTCTTGCGCTTTGGCTGGCGCTGCTCTTTTTCGCCGTCTTGACGAGCATCGAAGAGTGGCTCTGGCACCGCAAAGTAGCCCGTTACCGGAGCGAGCGCCGGTCCGATCAAAAGGAAAGCGCCGCATGACTCGTTTGACTGGCCTCCAATCCCGGCTTAGAACGCAGACAACATCTGAGGTATACTCCCTGACGGCGTCGACGCCGCTGGACCGCGGCCCGCCTTTTGGGCTCGTGAGCGCCGGGCTTGCCACAACTATGAATCAATATCTCATCGCCGCGATTTTTGTTGCCCTCGTAACGGCGCTCTCCTTCTTCGTCGCGCCGTTCACGGGCTACCTGTCCGTGGCGCTGGTCTATCTTCTCCTGGTCGTCGCCGTCGGCTTGCGCTTGGGACGCGGCGCCGTGTTGACGGTCGCCGCCACGAGCGCTCTCTTATGGAATTTTCTTTTCATCCCGCCGCGTCTCACTTTCTACATCGACAAGGTCGAGGACGGCATGATGTTCGCGATGTTCTTCGTGGTCGCGATGGCGATGGGACACCTGACCAGCAAGCTGCGCCGGAGCGAAATCGTCGAGCGGCGCCGGCAGCGGCGGACCGCGGCCTTGTACGAGCTGGCGCACCAGGCCGCGTTTGCCACCGATCTCGACACCGGGCTGCGTGCGGCCGTCGGTTTGATTGAATCTGTTTTTGGCGCGCGCGCGGCTCTGCTCCTGCGTTTGAAAGATCACACGCTGTCGAAGACCGTCCATCCGGCCAGCGGGTTGAGTCTATCCGAACCGGAGAGGGGCGTCGCCGAGTCGACTTTCAGTCGGCCGTCGCCCGCCGGCAATTTCACCGGCACGCCGCGCCAGACGGATATTCTCCATTTGCCTTTGCAAGGCCGCACCGCGGTGATGGGAGTCTTGTCCGTCCGCCTTTCCGCCGGCAAATCGTTGGACGCGGATGAAAAAGAACTGCTGGAGGCTTTTGCCGTGCTGATCGGCTTGACTCTCGAGAAAGATCACGTGATCGAGGCTTTCAAGCGCGCGGAAATTCTCGAGGCGTCCGAGCGGCTGCGCCGCACGCTGCTGCAAAGCGTATCGCACGAGCTCAAAACTCCGCTGGCCGCCGTGCAAACCGGCGTCGATGCCCTGGCCAATCAAACCAGGGACGACGACCGCGTCCGCGCGACCATCCGGGAAACGCAACTGGCGCTCAGGCGGCAACACCACGTGATCAACAACTTGTTGGACATGACGCGCATCGAGTCGGGCGTGATCCGGCCGAAGCTGGATTGGTGCGACGTGGGAGAACTGGTTCAAGCCGCGATCGAGCTGGCGGGCGAAAACATCGCGGACAATCCGGTTGCCGTCGAAGTGGACCCCAACCTTCCGATGGTCAAAGTAGACCAGGCGCTGCTGGAGCAATGTCTCTCGAACCTGTTGCTCAACTCCGCGGCCAACAGTCAGCCGGGGAAAAAAATCAC
>DASXRG010000094.1:0-7116 GCA_036506735.1 Binatia bacterium
GAACCGGAGCGAGACCGTGAAGATGATCGCCGATAAATTCAAAGTGACGCCGAGCGAGGCCGAGCGGACCTACGAGACGATGATCTCGATGCTGACCAAGGACGGGCGCTTAAATCCCAAAGTCGCGCGCGGCTATCTGGAAATCCTGCGCCAGGAACGGCCGATTCCGCCCGATACGGATCCGCAGAAGTTTTTGGACTTCTCCTTGCTGCCGGGCGCTCGATAGGGCACGACGATGAAACTAATCTTTCCCGCTTTGATGGCAGTCGCGTTGCTAGCGCCGCCGCTCGAAGCTCAGCAGACGAGACAGGTGAAAGTCGTCGTGCAGTTTCAGCAGTCGGGCGCGCGCGCTCAGGAAACGCTCGGCGGCGGCGTGACCATCACGAGAAAGGGCGGCGTCCAGGGAAGCGCCGAGCAAAAACAGACGACGGCGCAGCATACCGCGGCGATCTTCACCTTGGTCCAGGACGGCGGCGACTCCTCGATGCTGGTGGCGACGCGAGTCCCGACTTCCGAGGTGATCTTCTACCAGAACTATCTGTCCGGCGCCGGCTACTTCGTCATCCAGCCCGCCTTTCGCGA
This sequence comes from Binatia bacterium, assembly GCA_036506735.1. GTDB lineage: Bacteria > Desulfobacterota > Binatia > UBA9968 > UBA9968 > JAJPJQ01. Next base: position 583 of record DASXRG010000094.1, read on the forward strand.
GGTCGGCACCGCGCTCAGGATACAGGCCGAAATCCTGCCGCGGAACGAGATAAGAGTTCGCTTGATGCCGCGGATCAGTTATTTCTCGTATGACGGCGGCGGCGCGATCGACGTCACCGAAGCCGCCACTGAATTGATCGTGTCGAGCGGCCAACCGGTCCTCCTCGGCAGCGCGACGACCGAAATGCACGAGGTCACGCGCCGCATTCTCGGCTTCCACGAGCGCCAAAGCGCGAGTGAAAGCTCCGTGGTCCTCACGGCGACGATCCAGTAGGCTGCTGAATCCCGCTAAATCTCCCTTGGCAAGGGGGAGACGGAGAGGGGTGCCGCTTTTTTCTCTTGCCAAGCTTTCTCGCTTTCAAATAGTATCCGCCTATCGCACTCGGTATACGCCCGTTGCATGAAAGGGGTCGTGCCATGATCAAAAAAATCCTCAGCGCCGGGGTCGCGCTTTGCGCCGCATTGTTCATCTCGGCCCCACGCGTCAACGCCGGCGAGGCCAAGCCGCAGCCGTCCAAGGCGCAAGCGCAGTCCAAGCAGCACAAGCTTGCCGCCACCTTGGAAACGACGCAATGGGGCTGGCTCGATCCGAACGAGCCGCCGAAGTTGACCGTCGATTCGGGCGACACCGTCTCGATCGAGACCATGATGCATTCGCATAACAAGATTCAGCCCGGCGTATCGATTGAAGAAATCGTCGCCTTGCGCAAAGCCAATCCCGGCGGCGGTCCGCATTCCGTGACCGGCCCCATCTACGTCAACGGCGCCGAGCCCGGCGACGTAATGGAGATCCGTATCCTGAAGATCACGCCCAAGCCTTTCGGCTTCAACTTCAATCTCCCCGGAAAAGAGTTCCCCACGATCGGCGCGCTCGCGGCCGATTTCCCCGAAGGATTCGTCAGATACTTCAATCTCGATTGGAAAAATAAACAGGCCGAGTTCAAGCCGGGAATCACGCTCGATCTGAAGCCGTTCCCGGGCATCTTAGCGGTTGGGATCGACCCGAATGATTCCTCGCCGCGCAAGGGCGGCGCGAAGGAACCGATGGCGCCGGTCTCGACCTTGCGCCCGTGGAAGAACGGCTCGAACATGGACATCAACGAGCTGCAAGAGGGAACCACTATCTTCATTCCGGTCCTACTCAAGGGAGGCCTCATCTGGGCTGGCGACGCGCATTGCCGCCAGGGAAACGGTGAAGTGAATCTCACGGGACTCGAGTGCGCCTTCCGTGAGTTCGTGATTCAGCCGATCGTGCGTAAAGACATGAAGCTCGAATGGCCCAGAATCGAGACCAAGACGCATTGGATCCTGATCGGCCTCGACGAGGATCTCAACAAAGCGTTCGTCAACGCGGTCAAAGAGACGGTCGATTTTCTCGCGGCGCAGAAGATGGTGCCGATGGACCGCTACGAGGCCTACGCGCTCGCCTCGATGGCGGCCGACTGCCGGGTGAGCCAGGTGGTCGATGTCCGCAAAGGCGTTCACTGCATGGTGCCGAAGTCGATTTTTGTGAAAAAGAAGTAGTGGGTGCTCTGGGCGTTATTATTTTTCTGGCTGTGGGCCGCCGCCGCTTGGGCCGGCCCGCTGCCTGTCGTCACGACTTCAACCGATCTCAAGTCGCTGGTGGAAGCCGTCGGCGGGGACAAGGTCCAGGTTGAAAGCCTGGCGCCGCCGCTCGCCGATCCGCACTCGGTAGAGATCAAGCCGGGACAACTCGCCAGGCTCAGAGGTGCGGCGTTGCTCGTACGGATCGGCCTCGACCACGAGCCGTGGCTCGCGCCCGCGCTGCGCACGGTCGCCGATCCACGCTTCGTGCGCGAAAGCCCGAACTATCTCGACCTATCCAAGAATATTCAGCCGCTCCAAGCCGAGACGCCGCGCATCCGCGCCGACAAGGGCGCGCACCTGCACGGCTTCGGCAACACGCACTACTGGCTCGATCCGGAAAACAGCCGGCCGATCACCGCGGCGACTCTCGACGCGCTCGCGCGCCTCGCGCCTGCGGAGCGCGGCGCCTTCGAGGCGAACCGAAAAAAATTCCTCGGCCGCCTGGAAGAGCGCATGAAAATTTGGCGGCGCGCGATGGCGCCTTTGAAGGGCGCGCGCGTGGTTGTTTTTCACGAGAGCTGGCCCTACTTCGCCGAACGCTTCGGTCTCGTGATCGTCGCGGCGGTGGAGTCAACTCCGGGGGTCCCGCCGTCGCCGTCTTACCTGGCCGAGCTGATTCAGAAAATGCGCGACTCCGGCATCCGGCTGCTCATCGCCGAGCCGTATTCGAACGCGTCGATCGTCAAAGAGGTGGCGACCAAAAGCGGCGCGACCGCCGTGACGTTGATCCCATCGGTCGGCGGCGATCCCGCGGCGGCGGATTATCTGAGTCTGTTCGATCTCAACATCAAGCGACTGTCGCAGACCGGCATCACTAAATGACTCTCCCGCTCGAATTTCTCTGGCTCCCCTTTCTCGCCTGTCTGGTGCTCACCGGCATTCACGTTTACCTGGGCCTCCACGTCCTCGCGCGCGGCATCATCTTCGTCGATCTCGCGCTGGCTCAGGTGGCGGCGCTGGGCATCGCCGTCGCGCTGCTCGCCGGCCATCCGATCCAAAGCGAGGGCGCCTACTGGTACGCGCTGGCGTTCACGTTGGCCGGGAGCTTTCTGTTTGCGATGAGCCGGACGTATCGCGCGCCGATCCCGCAAGAGGCCATCATCGGAATCGTTTACGCGGTCTCCGCCGCGGTTGCCGTCCTGGTAGTGGACCGCGCGCCTCAGGGGAGCGAGCACATCAAACAGCTTCTCGTCGGCAGCATCTTGACGGTCAGCTTGCGCGAGATCGGCGGCCTCGCGCTGCTCTACGGCATCGTCGGCGTGATTCATTGGGCGATCCGCCGCCCGCTGCTGGAAATTTCTTTCGCTCCCGAAGCCGCGCGCAAAAACGGCCGCCGCGTGCGCTGGTGGGACTTCGTGTTCTACGCTTCGTTCGGCCTTGTCGTCACTAGCTCCGTGCAGATCGCGGGCGTGCTGCTGGTTTTTTCCTATCTGATCGTTCCCGCCGCCATCGCGGCACTGCTCACGCAATCGGTCATCAAGCGGCTCGCGCTCGGCTGGACGATCGGTTTTATCGTCAGCATTCTTGGTCTAGTCGCATCCGCCGCGTGGGATCTTCCGACGGGCGCGACCGTCGTCACGACTTTCGGCGCTCTGATGGCGGCGATCGCCGCTTGCCTCGGCTTGGCTTCTCTGATCCGACGAATTCAGGCCGAAGGGCCGCGCGCCCTCGCCGGCGCAGGGATCGCTATTTTCGTCGTCGCCGGACTCGCCGGTCTATTGCTGCTTATTTTCCCGCGCATGGATCATCACTGGCTCAACTGGCTGGAAAAAAAAGTTCCGGCCCTGGAGCTCGTCTTCCTCGACTCGGACGAGCGCGAGACCTATAAGGACAGTACCGAGTCAGTCCAGCGGGGACTCGATGAGATGGTCCGTCTTCGCATCATGCAGCAAGAGGTTCAGTGGGGCAGGCGCGAGATGTCGGAAGAAAAGCAGGAACGCTTGCGGCAATACCTCGCCGGCCGGAGCGAGCTCACCACCGGCGACCGTCTGACCCTCGACTATCTTCGCGGCAAAGCCCGCGAGCGCCAGCGCCTTTGGCTCGCCATTCCGCTTGTTCTGATCGGCGCCACCGGAGTTTCGGTTTTGCTCCGACTGAAACGGGGACAGGTCGCGCAAGAGGGCCAAGCTTGACATCACGGCGCGAGAGCCACTAGTCTCCAGGTAAAGGCACAATTTTTCCAGGAGGAAATGCCATGGCAAGCGATGTGGCGATGATTATCGACGGCGACGGACACGTCGTGGAAGATATGGACGAGATTTCCAATTTGATGCCCGAGCGATACCGGGAGAAGTACGGCCAGCGACTGTTCGATCCTTTTCCGCCGCTCGACCACCTGCACTCGTGCAACCTCCACGATCTCCCGCCCGGCGCCTTCGCGCGCGTCGGCCCCGACGGCTGGCTGGATTTTTTGCAGGATGTGGGAATCGAGGCGACCGTGCTCTACACGACGCGCGGCCTGGCGTTTGGAAAAATCGTCAGCCGCGATTGGGCCATCGATCTGGCGCGCGCCTACAACGACTGGCTCCATCGGGCCTATTTGAAGCGCAGCCCGCGCTTCAAGGGATTGGGACTGATTCCCTTGCAGGAGCCGGACGCGGCGGTCGAAGAGCTTAGGCGCATCGTGAAAGACTTGGGCATGTGCGGCGCGATGCTGCCTTCCACCGGATTTCAATTTCACCTGGGACATAAGATGTACTGGCCGATTTACGAGGAAGCGGACCGCCTCGGCTGCTGCATCGGCATTCACGGCGGCGCGCACGAGAACCTCGGCATGGACGATTTGAATCCCTACGCGCCGGTCCACGCACTCGGCCATCCGTTCGGCTTGATGGTCGCGTTCGCCGGCGTCGTCTTCAACGGCGTCTGCGACAAGTATCCGAATGTCAGGATCGGCTTCATGGAAGGCGGCGTCGCCTGGCTCTTGATGTGCCTGGAGCGCTTCGACCGCTCCTACGAGACGCACATCCAGCACGACCCGCGCGGCGAATTTCTTAAGCTCCGCAAAGGCGAAAGAGTCAGCGACTACATCATCCGCCACATCCAGGCGGGCCGGCTGTTCGTCGGCTGCGAGGGCAGCGAGCCGGACCTCGCGCACGCGATCCGGCGCGTCGGCAACGGGCCGTTCATTTATTCCTCCGACTTTCCGCACGAGGTGAACAACGCCTTCTGCAAGCACGAGCTTCAAGAAGTCATGGAGAACCCGGAGCTGACCGCGGAAGACAAGGCGGCGGTGCTCTACCGCAACTGCCGGAGATTTTATAATCTGGCGCGCGAGTAAAATGTCCGGCGCCGCAGGGAAGCGAAAAAATGGATTGGAGCGCTTTTTAGGACTATTCGGCGACGTTCGAGCGGGCGAGGGATGGACGGCGGTCCTTCTCATGCTCGATCTGTTTTTTCTTCTTACCGGCTACCTGATCGTAAAAACCGTGCGCGAGCCGCTGATTCTCGCGGGGAGCGGCGCCGAAGTTAAAACCTACGCCGCCGCCGGCCAGGCGCTGCTGTTGTTTTTGATCGTGCCGGCCTACGGTTTTCTCGCGAGCAAAATCAACCGCATCAGGCTGATCACCTGGATCACGCTCTTTTTCATCTCCAACCTGATTATTTTTTACCTGCTGGCGCGGCTTCGCGTCCCGATCGGAGTGGTTTTCTTTCTGTGGGTCGGAATTTTCAATCTGTTTGTCGTGGCGCAATTCTGGTCGCTGGCGAACGACCTCTACACCCAGGAGCAGGGCCGGCGGCTGTTCGGCATCCTCGCTTTCGGCGGCTCGATCGGCGCGATCGCGGGACCGAAAATCGCGGCCTGGCTGGTGCAGCCGCTCGGTTTGTTCGAGCTGCTGCTCGTGGCCGGCGCGCTTCTGGGAGTTTGTATTTTCATCACGAACGTCATCCACGCGCGGGAAAAAAGTCACGCCGGGACGGCGGCGGAGAAAGCGCACGCCGAAAAACCGCTGGGGACAGAGGGCGGTTTCGGACTGGTCACCGGCCAGCGTTATCTTTCTTTCATCGCGCTGCTCGTCATCGTGCTCAATCTGGTCAACACCACAGGCGAATACATCCTGGGTAAGGTCGTGACGCGCGAAGCGCAGAATAAAATCGCCGCGGTGGAAGAGCAGGGAACCGTTTCGGGACCGGCGCGCCCATTGACCGCGCCCGAAAGAAGAAATATCGCGCAGAATTTTATCGGCGCGTTCTACGGCAACTTTTATTTCTGGGTGAGCCTTTTGTCGGCCGTCATCCAGCTGTTTTTCGTCTCGCGCATCGTCAAACATTTCGGCGTCGCCGCGCTGTTCGTCCTGCCGGCCGTCGCGCTGGGCGGCTACCTGCTGATCGCTTTGCTGCCGGTTTTAAGTTACATCCGGCCGATCAAGATCCTCGAAAACTCCACCAACTATTCGCTGCAGAACACGGCGCACCAGACTCTGTTTTTGCCGACGAGCCGCGCAGCGAAGTACAAGGCCAAGGCGGCGATCGACACGTTCTTCGTGCGCGCGGGCGACGTGCTCGCGGCCATACTGGTGTTTGCCGGCGCGCGGTTGGCGTTGAGCGTCGACGATTTCGCCACGGCCAATATCGTGATGGCGGCGATTTGGATCGTTCTGGTGATCGCGATCACGCGCCAGTACAAGACGCTTTCCCTGGACAGCGCGAAAGGATGACGCCCGCATGGCTACCAATACTCAACCGCGCATCGGCCTCATCATCCCCGCGAGCAACCGGCTCACCGAGCCGCAACTCAACCGCTACGCCCCGGCCGGAGTGGGCATTCACGTCACGCGTCTGCGCATGACCGGCAAATGGCACCGGCCGCTGGCGGAATTGCAACCGGCGATCGCCGAAGCGGCGGCGGCGCTCGGCGACGCGAAGCCGGGGATCGTCGTGTTTCACTGCACCGCGAGCTCCATGGAAGCGGGCCTCGAGGGCGAG
>DASXRG010000095.1:0-9027 GCA_036506735.1 Binatia bacterium
ACCGCGAGGCTCGCCAGCATGACGTCGGTGTTGAGAAACTCCTTGGAGTCGAAGATCACCCATCCCAGCCCCCAGTTCGTGGCCGCGATCATCTCACCGCCCACCACGGCGATCCACGCCCGGGCGAACGCTTGGCGGAGCCCGGCGATAATGAACGGGAGCGAACCCGGCAGGATGACTTTCTGAAACAGCGCCTTTTCATCCGCTCCCATCGCCTCCGCCGACCGGATCCAGAGCCGGTTGACCGAACGCACTCCCGTCCAGGTGTTATAGATCACCGGAAAGGTGGCGGCATAAAAAACCAGCGCGATCGTGGCCGCGTTGCCCAGGCCGAACCAGAGAATGAAGACCGGAACCCATGCCAGCGAGGGGATCGGCATGAGCACGCTCACCAGCGGAACGAAGAAGCGCTCCACGCGCCGAAACCGTCCCATCAGGATGCCGATGAAAACTCCCACCGCGCTCGCCAGCACAAACCCGAAGAGAACGCGGTAAAGCGTGTAGAGCGCGTGCCGCAGCATCGCACCGCTGAGGACCATCCGGCCGAGGGCCGAGCCGATCAAAATTACCGAGGGCGCCAGCGCCGGAGCAAAGAGGCCGCTGCGGGCGAAGCCTTCCCAGATGAGACACGCGAGGCCCAGGGCGATGACTCCGCGAAGAAAGGTTCGTGTCCGATTCGTTGTTTCCACGAGCATCACCGGCTCGGATCTATTCACGGTCACTTTCCGCGAGATGCCCTCTCTCTCATCCTCTCCCGCAAGCGGGAGAGGGAAGGGGTGAGGGTTGGCATCATCCTTCCATCATTCCCCAGCGCACCAGCGTGAGCTTTTCAAGCTTCTGGAAGACGAGCTTCTCTAGCAGAAATCCGACCAGGCCGATCACCGCAATGCCCGCGAGCATGACGTCCGTGTTCAGGAACTCGCGCGCGCCGAAGATGAGCCAGCCGAGCCCGAGCCGAACCGACGTCAGCATCTCGACGGCAACCAACACTCGCCAGGCGCGAGCTAGACCGATCCTGAGACCGGTGAGAACGTAGGGTAGGGCGCCGGGGAGAACGACCTTCCAAAAAAGCTGGCGCTCCGCGGCGCCCATCGCCTGCGCCGCGCGGATCCAGATCTCTTTCACCGCTTTCACACCGGTCCAGGTATTCAGAACCATAGGAAAAGCGGCGGCGAATGCGACGAGAAGGACGGCCGGAAGATTACCGAGACCGAACCAGAGAACGAAGAGCGGCGCGTAGGCCAGGCCGGGAATTGGATTGCCGATGCTCACCAGCGGCAGGAAAAAGTCCTCCGCCCAGCGGTACCGGCCCATGACGATCCCGAGCCCCACGCCGAGCAAGGCGGCGAGAGAGAAGGCGAGGATGAGCCGAAGCAGCGTGCTCAGGGCATGGATCGGAAGAATCCCGTCGGCGATGAGGCGCGCGAACGTGGCGGCGATCGTCTCGACGCCGGGAAAAAGTTTTTGCGGGAACGGCCCGAGGAGAGAAAAAGTCTGCCATAGAATTCCAACCACGACAAACGGAAGAACCGCCTCAGCGAACGGAATCAGCGCGCGTCGCATGGTTGGCAACATTAAGAGAATTTTTTTGAATCTGTCAAGTCGATTAGGATGTCCAGCTTTCGAGGGCGACCCGAGCGGCTATCGCGCTCGGCTCTGCGGTCCTCTTCTTCTTCCAACCTGTCCTATGGTAGCATTCCAGACGTCCGCGGATGGACGACTCTCGCTTCTCCTCGGGCACGGATAAAAAAATGGCCCCAAGGATCTTTGTCACGCAGCCGATTCCGGCGAAAGCGCTGGCGCAACTGCGCGAGATCGGCAAAGTCGAGCTGAATCCCGATTCCGCTCACATCGTTACAAAGTCTGAGCTGATCGCGGCGCTCGGTCGCAACGACTATCTCTTCTGCCTGCTCCACGACACGGTGGACGCGGAGGTCATCGGCGCGAATCCGCATCTCAAGCTCATCGCCTCGATGGCGATCATCCCCGCAAGCATCGACGTCGCAGCCGCGACCGCGCGGCGCATTCCCGTGACCACGATCCCGCCCGTGGTCGGCGAGGCGACCGCGGACCTCCACTGGGCGCTCCTCTTGGCAGTCGCGCGCAGAGTCGCAGAAGCCGACCGCGCTCTCCGGTCGGGCCTTTTTCCCGGCGGCCAGTCGATGCGCTTCGTGGGGACCGAAGTGCATGACAAAACATTGGGCATCGTCGGCCTCGGCGCCATCGGCCAAGCCGTGGCCCGGCGCGCCAAAGGATTCGGCATGCGCATCCTTTACACCAAACCTCAGCGCTTGGACGGCGCGCGAGAAATGGCGTTCGGCGTCGAGTACCGAAGCCTGGATGATCTCTTGAAGGAATCGGACTTCGTCTCGATCAACGCCGCGCTGACGCCGAAGACCGTTCATCTGATCGGCGCGCGAGAACTCGGCCTTATGCGGCCGTCCGCATATCTCGTGAACACCGCCCGAGGTCCGATCGTCGACGAGAAGGCGCTCGTGCGGGCTCTGGTTGAAAAACGGATCGCGGGCGCGGCGCTCGACGTCTATGAGCATGAGCCGCTGATCGAGCCGGGGCTCATCAATTTGCCGAACGTTGTGTTGACCCCTCATCTCGGCAGCGCCGCGCTCGAAACCCGCGAGCGGACGGCCGCCATCGTAGTCGACAATATCGCCGCGGTCATCGAGGGCCGCACGCCGCCGAATATCTACAATCCGGAGATCTTATGAAACACATCGGCATCATCGGCGTCGGACTTCTCGGCAGTGCCGTGGCTTCGCGCCTTCTCCAGGGGGAATTCGACGTGAAAGCCTACGACACGCGCCCGGAGCGGGTCGCAGCGCTGCAAGCGCGGGGACTCAGGCCGGCAAAGAGCGTCGCCGACGCGGCGGCGGAAGCCGACGCAGTTTTCACGATCCTGCCGTCGCTCGCAAGCGTCGAGACGACAATCGCCGGACGGGGCGGCCTGATCGAGACGGCGCCGCGTAGCTGCACTGTGATCCAGATGAGCACCATCTCCCCCGAGCTCACCCGCAATTTGGCCCAGGCCGCGGCCGGACACGGACTTGGATTTCTCGACGCGCCAATGAGCGGGACGAGCGCCATGGTCGAGCGCGGCGATTGTGCGATCTTCGTCGGCGGCGACCGCGCGCGGGCCGATGCCTGCCGGCCCATTTTCGACGCGATCGCCAAGAAGACGTGCTACGTCGGTGACGCCGGCATGGCTTCGCTCGCCAAGCTCGCCACCAACCTGCTCGTCGGGCTCAATACCGCCGCGCTCGCTGAAGCGCTCGTGCTCGGGGCCAAAGGCGGTCTAGCGCCGGCGGTTTTGCTCGACGCTCTAAAAGACAGCGCCGCAGCCTCGAAGATGGTCGATGTCCGCGGTCCGCTCATGGCGAGCCGCCGCTTCGATGCCCAGATGAAAATCGATCTGTTCTTGAAAGATTTTCAGCTCATGCTGGATGAAGGGCGGCGCGTCGGCGCGCCCCTGCCGCTGACGACGGTCACCCAGCAGTTGGCTATGGCCGCCGCCGCGGCGGGACGGGGCGAGGAAGATTTGGCCGCGATCATCACAACGCTGGAACGGCTCGCCGGACTGTACGATGATCCTCGCTCTCTCGACAAAAAAACTTGAACGGCTTGAACTTTTTGAACGACTGGAACGATCTGATTCACAGCCCGAGCCAGGTTTGCAGCAATCCGTCCTCGAACTGCAGGTGAACGATACGCTGGAAAACGACATAGAAGAATCCCCACGCCACCGCCGTGAGGCCGATGGTCTGCCACCAACGCATCCCGCCCTGCAGGCTCAAGTAAGAAAACATAAAGAGCGGGACCGCGACGGGAAAACCAAAAAGAAAAACCAGCAGGATAAAACCGGCGATCCAGAGAAAAATACCGATCACGCGGCGCCGCGCCACCTCGGCCGGCACGTCGGCCGACAGCTCGAGATCGACGGCAGGGCCGGAACCGCCGGTCTCCGCTCTACCGAAGAGGTCGAGGAGAAGCTGCGTCGTCGCGAGGACGAGCATGGGAATGCTCACGGCGAGAGGAAAGAGTTTAGCCTTGAACGTCCAGCCGAGCGCCGAGTAGATCGCGTAGCCGGCGACGGCAATGAGAAAGAGACAGAAAAAAATGCGCGCCTTACGCATCGGCAACGTCCCTCGAGCGCAGGCGGCGATCTTGAATGTATGGATAGGCGATGACCAGCGCTACGAGCAGGATTAAAAACATCACGATGGGATGCGTCAGCCACGAGAAACCGTATCGGGTCATCGAAATGAAGAGGTAGGTCTCGATAAGTTTGCCGAGCACAAAACCCAAAACCAGCGGCGGACGCGGCCAGCCCAAAAGCACCATCAAATAGCCGAGAAATCCGAAAATGAAAGTGACGATCAAATCGGCGATTTGGTTGTTCGCGGTGTAACTTCCGACGAAAACCAAAAAGAGGACAAACGGAACGATCAGCCCGCCCCGGACGTAGGTGATCTTTGCCAAGTGGTTTAGGATCCCAAGGCACAAAATCACGCAAATGATGTTGGAGATCACCAGCGTCCAGACCATCGAGAAGGTTATCGCGAGGTGCTTCGTCAGCATATCCGGGCCCGGCACGATACCCATGATGAGAAAGCCGCCGAGCAGGATCGCCATCGCCCCGCCGCCCGGCACTCCGAAGGCGATGGTCGGGATGAGCTCCCCGCCTTCCTTGGAATTATTCGCCGCTCCCGGACCCAAAACGCCGCGAATGTCCCCCTTGCCGAAGCCCTCCCGCTCCTTCGAATTTTTCGCGCTTTGGACCGCGTGAGCGTACGCCATCCACTGCGCCACTCCGCCGCCGGCGCCCGGCATGATGCCGACGAAAACGCCAATGGCCGAGCAGCGAAACACCAGCCAGAAGTGGCGGAACGTATCCTTGATTCCTTCGATGACTCCCTTTTGCAAATCTTCCGCGGGCCGGTCTCCCGCGATAGCGGTTCCACGAACGGCCAAATCGACAACCTCCGGGATGGCAAAGATGCCGACTAAGACGGGTATCAGATCGAGACCGTCCCAAAGGTACATCAGGCCCATATCGAAGCGCAGCGAGCCCGATTGGCGCTCCTGGCCGATGGAGGCGAGCAACAGGCCGAGCAGACCCATGGCGAATCCCCTGATCTGCCCCTGCGTCCCCAGGCCGCTCAAAGACGTAATACAGGAAATGCCGACGATCGAGAGCATGAACAGCTCCGGCGAGCCGAAGGAGAGAACCAGCGGACGGACGATCGGAACCGCCAGCGCCAGAAATACCGCGCCGATCAACGCGCCCACTAGAGAGCTCATCAGCGCCGCGCCCAGAGCCCGGCCCGCTTCTCCCTTCTTGGCCATCGGATGGCCGTCCAAGACCGTCGCGGCGGACAAGCCCTCGCCCGGAACGCCGAACAGCACGGAGGTGATGTCTCCGGTCGTGGCGGCGACCGAGTGCATCCCCAGCAGGAACGCAAAGGCCTCGGCCGGCGACATTTTGAAAATGAACGGGAGCATCAGCGCCAGGGTGGCCGGGCCGCCGATTCCCGGAAGCAGGCCGACGACAAAGCCCAAACCCATCCCGACCATCATCAAGCTGAAGGCCTTCCACTGCAGCACCAGGAACAGGCCGTCGATCAGCGCGTCAAACATCGGACAACCAAATTTAGTTTGGCGATTTTAGCGGAGCCGAGGAGTCCGTTTTTATGAATCCAAAATCGAAAATCCAAAATCCAAAATCGATTCAGCCTTCGAGCTTGATGTATTTGCCCATCTCTTTCAGAACTTCAGGCGTCTGATTCAGCAGCGCGGTAAAATCCTTGAGCGCCTGCTCGGCTGATATGTATTGGAAATCGATCTTGGCCTTCTTGCCCTCGGCCAAGAACTCGGGGTCCTTGAGGACTTTTGCCAAGGCTTCACGGAGAAGAGTTAGTCGATCCGCCGGAGTCGCCGGCGGAACCGCGAAAGCTCTCCCGATGGCGAGCGGGAGCCCCCTGATTCCCATAATCGACTTGCCCAGCGGGCTGGTCGCGAGATCTTCATCCACCGGCAGGTTCTCGAATCCCGGCGTGGCCACGCGCCCCCTCACAACGGCCCGGACGATGCCCTGGTCCATGGCGAGCTTGATCGTGGTGGCGAGAGCCGCCCAGACGTCGACCTCCTTGCGCTGAAGGGCCAACTGGACGTCGCCGTTGGAAGGATAGCCGGAGACGAGCTTGAACTTGGCGCCGGCGAATTCTTTCAGGAGGAGCGGAAAGTCATGCGCGTTCGACCCGGGCCCGGTCGTTCCGACAATGAGGTCATGGTCGGCTTTCCGAATATCCTCGAAATTCTTGTACGGCAGGTCCGTCCTTACCGACAGCGCCACGCCGTCGGGGCCCGACGAGCCCAGCCAGTGGAATTTGCGCACGTCGAAGCGGACCTGCTCTACTTTTGCGAGCTGGGCGACGGCAACTTGAGGATTGGCGGCCAGGATCGTCAGCCCATCCGGTTTGGCCACATTGAAAACGTGATTGGTGGCGAGCATGTGTGCCGCCCCCGGCATTTCTTGAACGATCACGGCGGGCTTTCCCGGAATGTACTTGCCAAGATGATGCGATACGATCTGCGTCGCCGCGATCAAGCTGCCGGCGCCTTTGGCCCCGATGACGAGGACGACCGTCTTTCCTTCATAAAAATTGGTTTGCGCCCCTGCGAACGAAACCATCAGAGGTATCATCGAGAAGCCGATTAAAAGACTCGCTAGCAACGTCCGTCTCATAAAGCCCTCCTGGATCTCTGGATATAGATTGGAAAAATTTTTGCGCAACGCGATCGGATTTTATCAGCATCTTGGCACGAACAAATTCCTCGGTCGAGAGCTAGCGGAGCCTATCGGGGAAGAGACAATTGTGTCAAGAGGGGGTTGGGCGCAGGGTGCAAAGTCGGACCCGATCGAAGCTGGACATTGCGCCGACCTTGGAGTAGTGGAAACTTAATTCGACCGTAACCGAAGGGAGAAAAAATGCCTTTTTACAAAATCGCGGAAATGCAGCAGGTCCCCGCCACGGCCAATCCGCAGCAGTTCGTGCAGACCGCCGTCGGCGAATTCATGAAGGCGGGAATCGTGACCAAGCCGGACGAGGAAGGCCCGCCGCTCCACATGCATCCGAACGAAGAACAGTTCACGCTGGTGCTCGACGGCAAGCTCCACTTCATCCTCGGCGACGAAGAGCGGATCTGCGAGCGCGGCGATTTGATTCACATTCCGCGGTTTACCAACCATCGAAGCCGCGCGATCGGCGGCCCGGCGGTTTTCTTCACGGTGAAAAGCCCCGCCGGAGACGGCGACCTCGACCAGGACTACAACCGGGCCGAAGGCGCGGCGGACGCCGAGAAGCGCTTCGCGGCAGCCAAAGAAAAATAGCGCCTAGCCGCCGAACGACCCAATTTTCCGGCTGCTCAAAAAGACCTCAGAGGCGAGGCGCGCGAAGCTCCGCGAGCGGAGGCGTACTCTTTGCGGTACGTTGACGCGAAGCGGCGCAAGCGCAACGAAGCATATGAGGCTTTTTCAGCAGCCGGCTAGCCGCCGAACTTGATGTACTTAACCATCTCCTGCTGCACCTCGGGCGGCTGCTGGAGAAGCGTCGCAAAGCCCTTCGACACCTCGTCCGCGGAGATGTGCCGGAAGTCGATTTCAGCCTTCCGGCCTTCGGCCTCCAGCTCGGGGTCCTTCAAAACTTTCGCCAACGCGTCTTTCAGAAGAGCGACGCGGTCCGCCGGAGTTCCGGGCGGGGCGGCCATCGCCCTGCCGATCGCCAGCGGCGCGGTTTTGATCGCCATCAGCGCCTTTCCGACCGGGTTGGTGGTAAAGGACTCGTCAACCGGCAGATTCTCGAATCCCGGCGACAGCACGCGCGCGCGCACGAGCGGACGGACGGCGCCGCGCTGCACCACCGGGCGGACGGTGGCGGCGAACGCGGCCCAGACGTCCACCTCTTTGCGCTCGATGGCAAGAAGGATGTCGGAGTTGGCGGGATAGCCGGAAACGAACTTAAACTTGGCTCCCGCGAATTCTTTGAGCATCAACGGAAAGTCGTGGGCGTTCGAGCCCGGTCCCGTGGTTCCCACCACCAGCTCGCGGTCGCTTTTGCGCAATTCGTCGAAGCTCTTGTAAGGCAGATCGGCACGGATCGTGAGGACCACTCCGTCGGAGCCCGACGAACCGAGCCATTCAAACTTCCGCACGTCGAAGCGGACCCCGTCCAGTTTGACGAGCTGAGCGATCGCGACGTTGGGGTTTGCGGCGAGCAAGGTGAGACCATCCGGCTTGGCTGTATTGAAGACATTGTTCGTGGCGACAATGTGCGCGGCGCCGAGCATCGGCTGCACGACCACCGCCGGATTGCCCGGAATGTACTTTCCGAGGTGCTGGGCAATGATTCGGGCGGCGACGATGCTGCCGCCGCCCGAAGTTCCAATCAGAATCGTGATCGCCTTCCCGCTATAAAATGGGCTCTGCGCCCGGGCCGGCGCAACCATGAAGGGCACTATTGTGAGGCTCACCAGGATACTGAAGTTCCACGCGCGTCTCATAGGTCCTCCTCACTTTCTCCAAAAACTTTTCCGGCGTCGAGGCAGCAGAGCGTATCCAAGAAGAGACGATTATGTCAAGGCGAAAGCCGGGGAGAGCGACAGCGTGAGCAGCAGCAGGAAGGCGGCGGTCCTTTGCGGCATCGGATTCCTTTTCGCCGTTACAATTGCGCGCCGCGCACCCGGTCGAGAACCTGCGCGGCGTCGGCCGGGACGGAAGCGCCGCGCCACGCCACGTGGCCGTCGGGACGGACGAGCACCAATGGGCGCTCGTAGATTTCACGCGCTTCGGATTCGTTCAACCCAATGACTTCCAGGGGCAGGCCGACTTTTTTCGCGGCCGAGGCGAACGCCGACTTATCCG
Organism: Binatia bacterium; assembly: GCA_036506735.1. Classification (GTDB taxonomy): domain Bacteria; phylum Desulfobacterota; class Binatia; order UBA9968; family UBA9968; genus JAJPJQ01. The sequence continues at coordinate 8,936 of DASXRG010000095.1, forward strand.
CCCTGTTAGAAGCAAAAACCAGCAGCGTGAAGCCGCGGCCAAAAAGATCGAGGATCGAGCGGCCGTCGCCGAGCCAGGCGTGCGGCGCGCGA
>DASXRG010000096.1:0-4032 GCA_036506735.1 Binatia bacterium
CCTGCGCGGCCCAGCTCCTCGACGATTCGCCGCGCGCGCTTTTCCACGTCGGCGTCGTCGTCGCGCCCGCGCGGTAAGTTTTTCTCCGCCCACGCGCGCGCCCGTTCCTGCAACTGCGCCTGGTCGGCTTCTAAATGGGGAAGCATGCGCGGTCTCACTCAAGAACGGTTGAATATGGGAGGCCTTTTCTCGACGATCGCGCGATAACCTTCGCGGAAATCCGGCGTCTCCATGCAGATCGCCTGCGCCCTGGCTTCTATCTCCAGCGCCGCGTCCAGGTCCATTTGCGGCTCGCGATTGAGGAGCTGCTTGGTGACGCCGATGGCGTAGAGCGGCCCTTCTTTGAGACGCTGCGCCAGCGCGTAGGCCTCCTTCATGAGATCCTCGTGGCGCACGACGCGATTCGCCAGGCCGATGCGCCATGCTTCTTGAGCGTCGATCGCGTCGCCGAGAAACAAAAGCTCGGTCGCGCGTCCCTGTCCGACGATCCTGGGCAAAAGATGGAGCGCGCCCATGTCGGCGCCCGCGAGTCCCACGCGGACAAAGAGAAAAGAAAACCTGGCCTGAGCCGAAGCGATTCTAAAATCGCTCGCCAGCGCCAGCATCGCGCCGGCGCCGGCGGCGATGCCGTTGACCGCGGCGATGATCGGTTTCTTCAGATTGCGCATCTGCTTGACCACGTCGCAGCTCATGCGCGTGAAGCGGTAAAGCGCGTCGCCTTTCATCTCGAGGAGTTTGCCGATGATGTCGTGCACGCTGCCGCCCGAGCAGAAACCTTTTCCCTCTCCGGTGATGATCAGAACTTTTACCGCCGCGTCATCGGCCAGACGCTTCATGAGCTGCTCGAGCTCCTCGTAAGTCTTAAACGTCAGGGCGTTGAGCCTGTCCGGATCGTTGAGCCGCACGGTCGCGATCGCATCTTTAACGTCGTAGAGGAAACTTTCGTAAGCCATGCATCCCTCCGGAGATAAGTTTCATGAGACCGCGTCCACATTAGGGCGTCTACGGATGAACGTCAACCGTTTCCGCTATTGCTACCACGGAGTACACTCTCTATAATCAAGCCGTGTTTGAGCGACGTTTCCACCTGCTTCTCATCCTGTTGATCGCCGGTTGCGCGTATCTGCCGTTTTCGTCCAGAGCGCCCGTCGCGCATGCGATCCAAGAAGACGAGGAGACGAAGATCAGCCGGCAATTTCGCCGCGAAGCCAGGAAACAACTGAGGCTCGTGGCCAACCCGGAAGTCGAAGCCTATGTGGACCGCATCGGCCGGAGAATTCTCTCGGTGATGGGGCCGCAGCAGTTCGAGTATCGTTTTTTTGTCGTCGAGGATTCACAGCTCAACGCGTTCTCGGTGCCGGGCGGATCGATTTACGTGTACACCGGCCTGCTGGATCGGGTAAAAAACACGGGCGAGATCGCCGGGGTGTTAGGACACGAAATTATTCACGCCAAGGATCATCATTTGGCCCGCCTGTCCGGGCCGGATCCGATCGCCATCCTGGGACTCTTGGGGATGATTCTCGCCCGCGGCGGCGCGGCCGCCCAGGCCGCCGGAGCGCTCAGCCAGGGGCTCGCGGCGACGCGAATGCTCACTTACAGCCGGCAATTGGAATTGGAGGCGGACACCCTGGGCGTGAGGTACATGGCGCAGGCGGGATACGATCCCAAAGACGCGCTGGGTTTCATGAAGACGCTCGAACAGCAAAAAACGTTCAGCTCCGATATCCCCCCCTACTTGCTGACGCATCCGGTGAGCGGAGACCGCGTCGCCAACGTCGAGCTGATCATTCGTTCGTTGCCCGCCGAGCGGCCCAGATCGGACGGTCCCGATCCGCTCAAGAGAATCCAAACCCTGCTGCGCTTGGAGCGCCACGAAGAGGAGGAGGTCGTCCGCGAGTACGAGCGGCAAGCCCAAAAAAACTCCGACGACGCCGAGGCGCGGCATCTGCTCGCGCTGGGGCAATTTTTTCAGGGGAAATTGACCGCCGCACGCGAAAACTTCGAGAAAGCCAGGGCGCTCGATCCGAAGCGGCCGGGGATCGATCGCGATCTGGGAAAGCTTTACGGCCAGATGGGCGAGTTTCAATTGGCACATGAGGCCTTCGATCGCGCGATACGCGGCGAGCCGCGCGAGGCGGTGAATTATTTGTCGCTCGGAGAATTATACGAACGGGAAAACAATCTGCGCGACGCGGCGGGCGCCTATTTCAACGCCACCAATCTCGCCCCGCTCTCGCCTGTCGCGTTCTACCGTTTGGGCGTGACTTACGGGCGGATGAACCGCCAGGCCGACGGTCACTACTATCTGGCTCGCTCTTTCCTGCTTCAGGACGACGACGCCAGAGCGGTGGCGGATTACGAGCGGGCAATCAAGATCCTGGGCCCCACCTCGCCGCGGGGTCAGATGATCAAGGAAGAGCTCGATACGCTGAAGGCTAGGGGAAAGTGACGGCGACCTAGGCAGAAGCGGAAAGCGAGTAGAGCTTGCCGCGCGCCGGGCGGGCGAGCTTTTGCTCGCGCTTCAATAGAAACCCGCGGGTGTAGTCCGGATCGAAACCCAACAGGCCGCAGATGTTATCGAAGGAAAACAGCCATTCCGTGCCTTTATCTTCGATCCAGTTGAGGGAGTTCTCGTAAAGCTCGCACCCGAGACCGTTTCTGGAAGTTCGATACTTCTCCAGACACTCCACCGCGTCCTTGAGCACCGCGATCATGAGGCGCTTTTCACCCTCAAGTTGGCGCGACAGGCCGCGGTTCCCCCAGAACTGCGACGGGAGACAGGTATCGGGCTCGAGAATACGAGCTAAGAAATCGTCGTACATATACTGCCTTTTTCTCTAGGTGGCGAGACGAATACACACCTATAGCACAGCCCTTTAAAAATTTCAATGAAATCTTTGCCGAGGGGTCGGAAATGGTCCGCCTGCTTAGAAATTCTTCAGTGGATTCAAATAGTTGGGTCAGTCCAAGCCGTCCATGAGCCCGGCCAATTTGGTCTTGGCGACATAGTGGCCCCATACCTTTTGAATCACCGACATCTTGCGCCGGCCTTGGCTCACCCGATCGACCTCGTCGTCCGTATAAAAGCGCACCGGCCCCAAAGTTGACGCCAGGCAGAGGCGCGCGGCGCTCTCCTCCAGGTCGACACAGGCGGCAAAGGTCCATTCGATCGACTGGCCGACCACGATCGAGCCGTGACCGCGCAGAATCGCGGCGTCGTGCTTTCCCACGGTCCGCGCCACTTCGTCTCCCTGCTCGTTCGTATGGATAAGGGCGGGGTCCTGATAGACGGGGATGGCGCCAGGACCGAATAAAGCTCCGGGATTCGACGCCGGGATAAGCGGTCGATCCGCCATACTCAAGACCACGACCATGCGATTGTGCAGATGAGCGACGCTTTGAACGTCATCGCGTACCCGATAGGTGCGGATATGCATCGGCAATTCGGAAGGAGGGTTCCATTTGCCGTCGACTTTTTTGCCCTCCCGGTCCACGGTTACGATGTCGTCGGGCGTGACTTCGCAGCGGCTCACGGGATGGCCGTGAATCAAAAACCGGTCGGTGCCGGGAATTCTCACGCTGATGTGGCCGCTGTAGTCGACCAGCTCCGCGACAAAAAGCATGCGGCAAGCCATCGCCACTTTCTTTTTCAGCTCGTCTATTTCCGACATGAAACGCTCCTTTCAATTTTTCACGCTGGGAATTCAGACGCATACCATACAACTCGCAACTCTGAAACCGGCCCGCGGCGCTCTTGCCGGGCCGGCACAGAAATGATTATTTGAAACCGCGTTGAAAGGGAAAATTTTATGCCGACCAACAGTGCCGAGGGTATTCGCTGGGATCTGAGCGATCTTTTCGCCACCTACGACGACCCGCGGATCGAAACCTCACTGGAGGAATGCCGCGCGCGAGCGGAAAGATTTGCCGCTCGCTTCCGGGGCAAGATTGCCGGCTTGGCCGCAAAGGAGCTGCTTGAAGGGTTCAAAGAATTGGAAGGCATCGAAGACGCGCTCGGCCGGGTCGCGA
>DASXRG010000097.1:0-1621 GCA_036506735.1 Binatia bacterium
TTTATGAATCACGACGAATGGCTTGAACGCGCGGAAATTTACGCCCTAGGAGCTCTCGACGGAGAGGAGCTGAGGCAATTCGAAGCCCATCTTGCTTCGGGCTGCGCGCTCTGCGAAATGCAGCTCAGCGAAAGCCGCGAAGCGCTCGTCGAGCTGCCGGCCTCGCTCGCGCCGCTGGAGCCGCCGCAGCGCGTCAAAGCGGAATTGCTGCGGCGCATCGGGCCAGCGAAAATAATCGCGGCTCCCGAAAGATCCGCCTCGCGTTGGTTCCGGTGGGGCGTCGGCGCCGGCGCTTTGGCCGCGGCGGCGCTCCTGATGATCGTGAGCTGGGATCTGATGGCGACTAAAAAGCAGCTCAGCGACCTTCAGGGCCAGCTCGCCGCGCTCCAAGGCCAGGTGGCACAGCGCGAAGAGGTGGTCCAATTTCTCTCGGATCCGCAAGTGCGCATCGTCAATCTGACCGGACTCCCGCCGACTTCCAGCGCCAAAGGCCAACTGCTGTGGAATCCGGTTTCGCGCAAAGGCCTTTTGTTGACCACCGGCCTGCCGCAAACACCGGCGGAAAAAGCGTATGAGCTTTGGGGTCTTGCCGGCGCCGAGGCCACTCCAGCGGGAGTTTTCACCGTGAACGAACGGGGCCAGGTCCTGTTCCGTTTGCCGGCTTTGCCGGAAGCAAAAAACTTCGACAAGTTTGCCGTGACCCTCGAGCCGGCGCGTGGCGTCCCGAAGGCGACGGGTCCGATCGTGCTCGTCGGAAGCCTCTAGCTTGAAAAAGATCTGCAAAGCTCTGACCATCGCCGGCTCCGACTCCGGCGCCGGCGCCGGGATTCAGGCCGATCTCAAGACCTTCGCCGCGCTCGGCGTCTACGGGACTTCTGCGATCACGGCCATCACGGCGCAGAACACGCGCGGCGTCACCCAGATCTTCGAGTTGAGTCCTGCATTGGTCGCGGCTCAGATCGACGCCGTGATCGAGGACATCGGCGCGGACGCCGCCAAGACCGGTATGCTGGCGAACGCGGCGATCATCGAGGCCGTAGCCGAAAAGATCCGCGAGTACGACCTCAAAAATCTGGTTGTCGACCCCGTGATGGTGGCAAAGTCGGGCGATCTCTTACTGCGCGCCGACGCGATCGATGCGTTGAAATCGCGCCTCATTCCGCTCGCCGCCGTCGTGACGCCCAATCTGCCCGAGGCCGAGCAGCTCACCGGTATTCACGGCACGCGGTTGAACGATCTCAAAGAAGCCGCGCGGCGGATCGTCGGCCTCGGGGCAAAAAGCGTGGTGATCAAGGGCGGCCACCGCAAAGGCCCGGCGGTGGATCTGTTTTACGACGGAAAAAAATTTCGCAGCTTCTCAGCCGCGCGCGTCCCGACGAAGAACACGCACGGGACCGGTTGCACCTTTTCGGCGGCGATCGCAGCCAACTTAGCGAAGGGGGAGAAACTGGAGGGGGCCGTAGCGCACGCGAAAGCTTATATGACGCGCGCGATCCGCAGCGGCTTCGCCGTCGGCGCCGGCCACAGCCCGGTCAATCACTTTTACGGTTTTTGGGACGAGTCAGACTAGCGCCACCTTTAATCTTGACCACTTATCCGGCGCTCGATTAGAGTGCGCTTG
>DASXRG010000098.1:0-3204 GCA_036506735.1 Binatia bacterium
ACGTCATGGCCCTCCGCCACAATGAGTTTGGCGGAGAAAATTTCCCCCGAAAAGAACTTGGGGCTGGTCCCGGTCATTCTGCGATGCCGGCCGGCTAGTCGAGTTGATTTTTGAGTGTGCTGGCGAGTTGAAACAGAATCCGCCTACCAACTGAACGGGTTGAGAATCTTGTTGATTCTTTCCGCGTCTTCTTTGAGCTGCTCAATAACGCCCTTGTTACTCTCCGCCTCGTCCTCGTCGCCCGTCTTTGGCTTCACTTTGGTCTCCGCCGGTTTTTCTTTTACCGGCTGAGGCGGACCTTTCACTGCCAGCTCCGGGAGCGTTTGCGGCACGGCCGGGGCGCTTGCGGCGGCGGAAGACTGAGCCGGCTCGCTCTTGTCGGGCTCCTGCGCGGCGGATGACCTCTCTGGAGGTTGAATTTCCTGCGGCTGGAGGAACAGAGGGCTTTTCTCCGAGGTCAACTTGGGCTCAAGCTGAATCGTTTCGGCAGGCTTGGGACGCGCCGCCGCGGTCGCGCCTTCGGCTTTTTTAGGCTCCGTCTTCATCGCTTCTTCGGCTTTCGACGGATCAATTCCCTGCCGCTTCAACTTCGCGTCGATGTTGGGCAGAAGGGAAACGGTATCTGCTGGAGGCGCTGTCGAACCGGCCTTGGAAGCCGCGCTTGCGGTCTCGGCCGGAACTTTCAGCACCGGCGCCGCCTCGGGCGGAGCGGGAAGGTTGCTTACGCTTTTACCCTTTTTCTCCAGCTTGCCGTCGATCGCTCCCAAGGTCGCCGCCGCGTCCGGTAACGTCGTCTCGGTTATCTGCGGCAGATCCGCGGCGGGCGGCTGGAGTTGGGATTTGGATTCGACGCCGCGTCGCTTGAGTGACTCGTCGATGCCGCCGATCAGTTCGGGATTTTTTGCGCTCGCGACTTTGGTGTTCGAGGCGGACTCCTGCTTTTTGCCGCCAAACGGCCACAGCGAGGAGAAAAAGCCGCTGGACTCTTCCTTTCTTTCCGCGGGCTGGCTCGCGCGCTGATTTTTCCCCGCGCCGTTCGAAGACGCCGCAGAATCCGCCGGCGCGGGAGAAGATGAAGAGAAGGGATTTATTTTATCGACGACTTTACTCAACAAAGTTTTTTCATCCCCGGGTTTTTCGTCGACGACTTCGGTTTTCTGCACGAGCTTCAGATCTTTCGGCTTTTCTTCCTCCGTCGGCTCTTTGTTCTGCGCGACGGCGGGCGCCGGAGCCCTTCCTTCGGGTTTCAGCAAAATCGCCAGCGGGTCCTGTTTTTGGTTCGCGAGCTGGCTCAACTGGCTCTGGGCGGTTTTCGCCAGCGGATGCGTCGGATAATGTTGAACGAGCGCCTCGTAGGCGAGCGCCGCTTTGGGGTTGTTTCTCTCGAGCCGATAAGTCTCTCCCAGTTGATAGAGGGCGTTTGCCGCGGTCGGAGTATTTCTGTACCGGCGCAGGATGCCCTCCAAGCGGTCTCGCGCCGCCGGATATTTCTTCTCTCTTATGTAAAACGACGCGATGTCGAACTCATGCTCGGCGAGATACTCGAGGCACTTGGCCAGCTTCTCCTGGGACTTCACCGCATAGGGCGAATTGGGATAGTTGTTGACCACTCTTTCAAAGTAACCCCGGGCGATCTCGGTCATTTTTTGATCGCGATCAATGCTCGAAAATTGGTCGAAATGAGCCATGCCCGAAATATAAAGGGCATAGGGAACGTTTTCGTTATTCGGGTGCATGGCCTGAAACTCTTTGAGGGTCTCCACCGCCTCGGTATACTGCTGGTTGAAATAATAGGCCTCGCCCAGCTTCAGCTCGGCCGAAATGATTTCCGGAGCAAATGGATAGTCGGACCGCAGTTTTTGGAATCGATCGATCGCCTGGGAATATTTCTTGTTGTTGAAAAGCGTGATGCCCTCTTTATACAGCGTCTCGGCGCTGGCGTTCGGCTGGGGAGCCGAAGACGACCATGGGAGCGATGGAAGAGAGGGAAGAGAAGGAAGCGAGGAGCAGCCGGTGATCAGGATCGTTGCCGCGGCCAGGACCAAATTGCGCCGGGGAAACCGCCGATTCAGTATTGCGAAATTGCTGGGCGAGTGTAACATTGCCGCCGTTGCTTCGCCCTGGATTTTGTCGCGCAGGGCCGTGTGATCGGTAAAATTTCGCCCCATATTATCGACCAGCCGATGCGGAGTCAAGACATCAAATCAAAATTCGCTTTTATTTTGCCGTCACCCGAAACGTTGCCTGCGCTTCGTTGGAGCGCAGCACGAAAGGCCAAACCGGCGGGAAAATCAGATATGCGGTCGTCTCTAAAAAGGAATAGGTCGAGTCCCCCGGGGGCCCTTTGTCATCATGGATCGTGACCCGGTATTCTCCCGGCGGGAGATCCGGTACCCGAAACTGCAGGATCTTGTCCTCGATCCAAACCAGGTCCTTATCGGGCACGTCCCTCCGCTCGGGCTTCAGACCCAAAAGCTTGAGTCGGGCGTAGTCCATTGTATGTCCGCCCATCTCGACGCGCGGCCAGCCGACGAGATATTCCATGGATAAGCTGACCACGGTTCCCGGGCTGCCTTCGGTGGGCTCCATATGGATGATTCTCGGGGCGCAAGCCGCCAGGCCGACGCAAAAGATCGCGCTCAAGGTCGCCGTTTTCATCGCCAAATCCGCCGCCCGTGCTCCGCTGGTATCAGCCTGTTTTGGGGAGGGCCCCGTGGGCCGGAATCTTCCCCCGGATTGCCGCTTTGGACACTACAACAAAAGACCCTTTGGAGGCAATATCCGGCCGCCCCAAAGAAATTTAAATTTTCCTCTTGACAGGGGGTTTTCGATTAGGGTACAAAGAGCAAAATTTGTGGTCCGGTCTCTCTCGGCAGAGTGAAGTTGAGCAGGTATTTAGTTGCGGTCAGCAGATAAGGCATTGTGAGTTTTTTACAAGGAGGCATCATCATGGAGAGAATAAAGGTTACAGTCATCGGCTTGCTGATTCTGGGAGCCCTTGCATTGTTTCTGCCGGCGACCGGCAGCGCCGGTCCAGCGCTTCCCGGCGAACCGGCCGGAACGCATATCTTCTGCACCAAGGCGAGCACGATCGGTGCCGGGTTGGGCCGGCCGCAGCCACTGCGGGTACACGGGACTTGCAAGGAGACCCTCAGCATAGCCGATACCCGCGTCAACATCACGATCATCGGCGACGGCGACGGT
>DASXRG010000099.1:0-1822 GCA_036506735.1 Binatia bacterium
GCCGCCGCGGACCATCGTTTTCGTCGCGTTCACGGGGGAAGAGCTGGGCCTTCACGGCTCGAGGTTTTTCGTCAACCACCCGCCGTTTCCGCTGGGCTCGATCAAGGCGATGATCAACCTCGACATGGTGGGCCGCATGAAGGACAATCGCATCACCGCCGCCGCCGTCGACAGCGCCAAAGAGTTTCGCGACTTGATCGGCCGCGCCGCGCAAGGGCTGGACATCACGATGCGGGCGGGAGGAGGCAGCAGCGATCACGCCTCGTTTTCCGGCAAAGAAATTCCGGCATTGCATTTCTTCACCGGCATGCATCCCGACTATCACAAGCCCTCCGACACCTGGGACAAGCTGAATATCCAGGGAATGGTGAAAGTCAGCGACCTCGTATTTGCGCTCGTCAGAGAAATCGCCGCCGCCAAGGAAGGGCTGACTTACGTCAAGGTCCCGCCGTCGCGTGGCGGTTAGCCCTACTTCTTAGCCCCTGAGAAAGAGTTTTCGTGCTTCGACGAGCTCAGCACGAACGAAAAATATTCAACACCTGCCCCGTTCACCCTGAGCTTGTCGAAGGGTCGCGCGATTGGTCGCCGGAACGCGCACTTTCATATGGCGGCTAAGCCGCGCCTATGGTATGAGTGATAGAGATTCTCCGGACCAAGGAGGCATTGCTGCCATGATCAAGCTATACCACGCCCCGCAGTCGTCGAACTCGCGCAAGGTGAGGATCGCTCTGCTCGAAAAGGGGTTGGAGTTCGAGCGCGTCCCGATCGACCTGGGAAAAAAAGAGCAAAAAAATCCCGATTATTTGAAGATCCATCCGTTCGGCCAGGTACCGGCGCTCGATGACGAAGGCTTCATTGTTTACGACTCCACCGTCATCAACGAATATCTCGAAGACGAGTATCCCTATCCCCCGCTGCTGCCCAAAGATTCCGACGGCCGGGCCAGGGCGCGGCTCATGGAAGACTACCGCGACAACTATTTCAACCCGGCGACGGGCCAGATCAACCGGGAGATGCGCAAGCAGGAGGGCGAGCGCAATCCGCAGGCCATCGAAAGCGCCAAGGCGGAGATCACCAGGGCCCTCGACCGGATCGAAAAGGAGCTCGAAGGTAGAGAGTATCTCGCCGGCGAGTTCAGCCTCGCCGACATCGCCTTCATGGCGAATGTCGAATCGCTGGAGCGGCTCAATGTCATCGATCCCAAGTACAAAAATGTAGCGGCCTGGATCGCGCGGCTCAAAGCCCGGCCGAGCTTCGCGGCTTCGGCGCAGTAAAAACAGGCGTAAGCATTAGGAAGAAGGAACCACCATTCCGAATCCCTAATGACGGCTAAACTTGTTCTTGCCTGGCTCGTCCACTTATACACCGCTTCCGGCGTCGTTCTCGCGCTGTTTTCCGTCTTTTTAATCGAAGCTGCGGATTTTCAAAACGCCTTCTGGCTGATGGCGCTGGCCGTGGCGATCGACGCCAGCGACGGAACCTTGGCGCGCGCCGCGCGCGTCAAGGAGTTGATACCGTGGTTTGACGGCGACCGGCTTGAAGACATCATCGACTATCTAAACTACGTCCTGGTTCCCTGCTTGCTTCTCGTCCGTGCCGAACTGCTGCCGCGGAGCGACGCCGTGTGGCTCGCCGCCGCGCCGATGCTGGCCAGCGCCTACGGTTTCTGCCAGAAACAAGCCAAGACCGCGGACCATTTTTTCCTCGGCTTCCCTTCGTATTGGAACATCTTCGCTTTTTATTTCTACGTCCTGCAGACGCCGCGCTGGATCAACGCTTTTGTCATCTTGGCGCTTTCCGGCCTGGTTTTTGTGCCGATCAA
>DASXRG010000100.1:0-15219 GCA_036506735.1 Binatia bacterium
CGCCGATTTTTTCCCGGCGCCTTCGACGATCGTCGTGTTGTCCTTATCCACGATGATGGTTTTGGCCCGCCCAAGATCTTTGAGCGTGATGTTCTCCAGCTTGATGCCGAGCTCCTCCGCAATCAGGCGGCCGTCGGTCAGGATCGCGATATCTTCCAGCATCGCCTTGCGCCGGTCGCCGAATCCGGGCGCCTTTACGGCCACGGTTTTCAGCGTTCCACGGATCTTGTTGACCACGAGCGTCGCCAGCGCCTCTCCTTCTACGTCCTCGGCGAGGATCAACAGCGGCTTGCCGGTCTTGGCGACGTTTTCCAGCACGGGAAGCAGATCTTTCATGCTGGAGATCTTCTTCTCGTTGATCAGGATGTAACAGTCCTCGTAAACGCACTCCATGCGCTCGGGATCGGTAACGAAGTAAGGTGAGAGATAGCCGCGATCGAAGCGCATCCCTTCAACTAAATCCAGAGTCGTCTCCAATCCCTTTGCCTCTTCGACCGTGATCACTCCCTCCTTGCCGACCTTGTCCATCGCCTCTGCCAGGATGGCGCCGATGGTCTTATCGTTGTTCGCTGAGATCGTTCCAACCTGAGCGATCTCATCGCGGTCGCGCGTCGGCTTGGATTGGGCTTTGAGCTCCTCGACAACCTTGGCTACCGCTTTATCGATGCCCCGTTTGATCGCCATCGGATCGTGACCCGCGGCGACCATCTTGAGGCCCTCGCAAAAGATCGCCCTCGAGAGCACCGTGGCCGTGGTCGTGCCGTCGCCGGCGATGTCGGAGGTCTTGCTCGCAACCTCCTTGACCATCTGGGCGCCCATGTTCTCGAACTTGTCCTCGAGCTGAATCTCTTTGGCGACCGTGACACCATCTTTTGTGATGTTAGGAGCGCCCCAGGATTTTTCTAAGACTACGTTGCGGCCTTTGGGCCCGAGGGTAACGATCACGGTGTCAGCCAAGATATTGACACCGCGAAGAACCTTGGCCCTCGCATCGTCACTGAATTTTACATCCTTTGCAGCCATATCAACCCTCCTTATTCAACAATTCCTAAAATGTCCTCTTCACGCAGGATGAGATGCTCTTCTCCGTTGAGTTTGATCTCAGCCCCGGAATATTTGCCGAAGAGGATCTTGTCTCCCGCTTTGACGTCCAGGGGAATAACTTTGCCGTCATCGTGCCTGCCAGGGCCCACCGCGACAACGCGGCCCTCCTGAGGTTTTTCTTTGGCGGTATCCGGGATGATGATCCCGCCCTTGGTTTTCTCTTCCTCCTCGATTCGCTTGATAATCACCCTATCGTGCAACGGACGAACTTTGAGCGCCATACGAACCTCCTAAATAAAATTAAGATTTATTCATCGACGGAACCGTCGACGGATGCCAATATATGTACGGATCCCCAAACGTCAAGGGGGGTAACAGAGAAAAATCGCTTATTTTCTCACTTCTCCGCCGATTTATACGGAGGGTTGGCTAAGCTCCGCACATAGGCGATAACGTCCTGAATTTGCTTATCCCTAAGCTGGCTACCCCAAGCCGGCATAAAGGGGGACTTCCCGACCGACTGGCCTCCCTTGGAAATGATCTCAAAAAGAAATTTGTCGGGAAGCTGGTTCATGACAGCGCCATCCGTATGGTTGGCCGGTTTAACCGGCAGCGACACCGCCGCCGGCCCGTCCCCCTTGCCGGTCTCGCCGTGACAACCGGAGCAATAGGTCACGTAATATTTTTTTCCCTCGGCTTTGTCTTGGGCTTTCACAGCCTGAACCAAAATCAACACCAAAATCAGCGTCCCGAATGAAGCTAACGCTCGCGCCATGACTCCTCCTCGACGTGTCGGCACAATGAAATCTTTAGCAGATCACCGGGAGGACTGCTACACTTTGCCGCCGGGGGATGCTATGGATCACAAAATAAGGAGGACTTTATGGCGGCAGTCGGGCGCATCAAAATTTGGGGCCGAAGAGATTCTTCCAACGTACAAAAGGTCGTGTGGTGCTGCGACGAATTGGGTGTCGCTTTCGACCGCGTAGATTTAGGCGGACAATTCGGCGGCAACAAGGAAAAGCCGTATCTGGACATGAATCCCAACGGGCTCGTGCCGACCATTGAAGACGGCGGTTTTATCCTGTGGGAGTCGAACACGATCGTGCGCTACCTGACGGAAAAATACGGCGGCGGAAAATTGCTTCCGTCGACGCCGGAGGGTCGCGCCAACGCCAGCCGCTGGATGGACTGGCAGCTGACCACTCTAGGACCGGCGATTGTGCCGGTTTTTTGGGGCCTGGTCCGCACGCCCGAGGAAAAGCGCGACCGGAAAGCGATCGAAGCCGCCGTGGAGAAAACAGCCAGAGCGTGGAAGATCGTCGATGATCAATTGGCAAAAAATAGCTATCTCGCGGGCGATGCGTTCACGATCGGGGATATTCCGCTGGGAGTTTGGGCCTACCGCTGGTTCAAATTGCCGGTCGAACGGCCAAAACTCGATCGTTTAAGCAATTGGTATGAGCGTCTTTGCCAGCGGCCGGCATACCAGAAGCACATCATGATTCCAATGACCTAGGCGCGGATCCGAATATCGTCCGCCCTCGTAAGGGACCCACCTGATCAACCTAAGGCGTTCTTTGTTCAAGCAGACTCAGGGCGGCCGCGATAATCCGCTCCACGCTTGGCACCATCGCTTCGACCAGCGGACCGCTGTGGGGTGGCGGTATAAACGCAGCGCCAATGCGAATTACCGGCGCTTTCAAATCGGAGAAAAGATTTTCCTGAATCATCGCCGCCAGCTCTGCGGTGAGCCCGCCGATGATCGGCCCCTCGTCGACGATCATGGCTCGCTTGGTCTTGGCGACGGAGTTGAGAATCGTTTCCTTGTCAAGCGGAGCCAATGAGCGCAAGTCGATGATTTCGGCATCGATGCCCTTCTGTTGGAGCTTCTCAGCCGCCTCATCGACGCTGAGCACCATGCCGCCGCAGGTGATGAAGGTCAAATCTTTTCCTTCGCGCCTGACCGCGGCGCGGCCGATCGGCACGGTATAGTCGCCGTCGGGCACGAGACCTTTCACGCCGTAAAGATGATGGCTCTCGAAGCAGAGCACCGGATTGGGATCGCGAATGGCCGAAAGCAGCAGCCCTTTGGCATCCGCCGGCGTCGTGGGAACGATGATCTTGAGGCCGGGAAAAGGGATGAAGGCACCGTGATTGCAACTGGAATGGCTCGGGCCGCCGCCCGGACGCGTACCGAATTTGTTGCGGATCACGATCGGCACGGAGATCCTCCCGCCGGTCATATAGTGATAGCGCGCGGCGTGGGTAACCAGCTGATCCATGCAAAGCGGTAAAAGGTCGCAGAACTGGATCTCGACGACCGGCCGCATGCCGTTGATCGCGGCGCCGGCGGCAAGCCCCACCAGCGCTGCCTCGGAAATCGGCGTGTCGCGCACGCGCTCTTCGCCGAATTCCTGGAGCAAGCCGCGCGTCACGCCGTACGCGCCGCCGAACAACGCGACGTCCTCGCCCATGACGAAGACGCGCTTATCGCGCGCCATCTCGTACCGAAGCGTCTCGCGAAGCGCTTCCTGGAGGCGCATCTCTTTGACTGCGCCGCTCGCTGCAACCGTTGCCATCGCCTTAGCCACGAGCCGCTTCCCCCGCCGCAAACACGCTATCGACGTCAACCTCACTCGGCGGCAGCGGCGCCGCCTGCGCTTTCGTCGCCGCGTCCTCCAGCTCGGCGTAAACCGACGCGCTGAGCTTTTCGAACTCCGCTTCGCTCAAGTTCCCCGCATCGATCAATTTTTCTTTGAGCCGCTTGATCGGACAGCGCTCTTTCCACCGTTCGATCTCTTCGCGCGCGCGATAGCCGGTGCCGGGATCGCCGCCGAAATGGCCGTCCCATCTATAAGTGAGACACTCGAGCAGAGTCGCGCCTTCGCCCCGGCGCGCCTTGTCGGCGGCTTGGCGGGTCTCTTCGTAAACCAGCGCGACATCGTTGCCGTCGATGACCTTGCCTTCGAAGCCGTAGCCGGCCGCGCGCTCGGCGAGATGCTTGACGGCCACGCTTTTCTCCAGGCTCACGGTCATCGCGTAAAAATTGTTTTCGATGACGTAAACCACCGGCAGCTTCCATAGACCGGCGAAGTTCATCGCCTCGTGAACCACCCCTTGATTCATAGCGCCGTCGCCCATGAAGCTGACGGCGACTTCCCGGCTGCCCCTGATCTTCGCCGCGAGCGCGGCCCCGGTCGCGAACGGGACCGTCGCGCCGACGGTGCCGGTGTTGCCGATGAAGCCGAACGAGAGATCGCCCATGTGCATTTTGCCGCCGCGTCCTTTGGAGTAGCCGTCGAGACGGCCGAGACATTCGCACATGAGCCGGTAGAGATCCGCTCCTTTGGCGACGAGATGGCCGGTGCCGCGATGATAGCTGGCGATGAGATCGTCGGCTTCGAGTGCGGAGCAGACGCCGGCGGCGATCGCTTCCTGCCCGCGATAAGAATGCGGGCTGCCGAACATGACTTTGTTTTGATACAGCTCGTTCAGCTTCTCTTCGAATGCGCGGATCCTGAGCATCGTGCGCAGCATTTCTTTTCGTTTGGATGTGTCCGGCATAAAAAGCCTCCAGGTGGGGACGGGCCTTCGAACCCGTCCCTACCCTGCCAGAATTGCCCTTTGGTTTCCAGCGTCTCGCACGGGATTCAAGAGGTAAGGTTCCCTCGGCCGGATGGGAATAATGTGAAAACAAAAACGCCCATGACCTCCGCCATGGGCGTTTTTTGCTTCTGAAGTCGAATGCGGTACCGTCAGGCCGGCCTATCGTTTCCCTTCTCGCGCAGCTTTTTCAACAGCTCATCGAACGATGCGGAGGCGAGAATCCGGTTGAATTGAGAATGAAAATTACTGACCAGGCTGATGTGATCGACGATCACGTCGTAGACCTTCCAATCGCCCGCGACGAGGTGAAGGCGATAATCGACGGAAAGCGGATTTCCGCTGCTCGCCACGACCTGGGTGTCGACCTGAGCGAGATTTTGATTCACGCGCTCGCGCAAGTAGAGAATCTTTTCCCCTCGGTAGGAGGCGAGCGTGTTCATGTAAGAGTTTTCCACGAAGCCGGCAAACGCGCTGACAAACTCATTCTGTTTCCCGTCCAAATTCTCCCAACGTTCGCCCAACGACCTCTTGGCCATCTCGGCAAAGTCAAAGCTGGGCAACAGGATCTGGCGAATCCTCTCCACCGCCTCCGCTTTGTTGGCGCCCCGTTTGGCCGAAACGTCTCCCAGCACCGTGGAAACGCGCTCGATGGCGTTTTTGATCTGATCCATCGGCTGTTCGGCGGAAGCAAGCCGGGCATGCCCCAGGCAGAAGACAATCAATGTCAGAAGTCCCAATCTGAAAAAATTGTTGTAGATCATCATTTCTCCTTAGACGCTCTATTCCAGCAAAAATTAGAAGCAAGCAAGATGCCAGCGACAGTTATCAGAAAAGCGCTGGTGTTCGTTCAATTTTTTATTTGAGAGCGCGATGACGAGCGGACAGAGGTGTCCCTACGCGGCAAGAAATGACCAAAAAACGTCAACTCCAGGCGGGTAGAAGACTACTTGCTGAAGAATTTGAGCGACTGGTTGGTGAAAGCGACCAGCGGTCCCCAATAGATTCCGATGACGAGCGTCATGCAGGAAAGAAGTCCGAGCAGAATCCCGGCGCCCGGGCTCGTCTGGATCTGGCCGTCCGACGGCTCGGGGAAGTCGAGGAACATGACCTTGACGATGTAGGCGTAGTAATAGAGCGAGATGACGCTGTTGATGACGGCGACGACGGCGAGCAGGTAGAACTCTTGCTTGATCACCGCCGCGAAGAGAAAAAACTTGCCGACAAAACCCGCGAAGGGAGGAAGGCCGGTGAGCGAAAAAAGAAAGATCGCCATGGAGACCGCCGGGACGACCGCGCCGCGCCACGCGAGGCCGCGATAATCCTGGATCTCTTCCTTTCCCGTGGCGTTGGCGACAACGACGACGACCAGAAACGCGCCCACGTTCATGATGAGATAAACGACAATATAAAACAGCATCGCCTGGAGCCCTTCGTTGTTCAGCACCACCAGGCCCATCAGGATGTAGCCCGCGTGCGCGATGCCCGAGTAGGCGAGCAGCCGTTTGACGTTTTGTTGGCCCAAGGCGGAAAGATTTCCCAAGGTCATGGTGACCATGCTGACCATGAGGAGAAATTGCGGCCACTCGACGCCCGAGAGAAAGCGCCAGCTCCCGTCCGGCGCCACCTGCGATACCGCGGGAAAGAAAAACCGGACGAGAATGGCTACGCCGGCCGCGTTCGAGCCGACGGAGAGAAACGCGGTGACCGGCGTCGGCGCGCCCTGGTAAACGTCCGGCGACCACATGTGGAAGGGCACGAAAACGATCTTGTAGCCGAAGCCCGCCAGGATGAAAACAAAAGCAGTGAAAAGAGCGACGCGGTTGGGCGCTCCGCTAAACAGCGCCTGATGGATGCCTGCATAATCGAGCGTGCCGGTCATGCCGAAGATCCAGCTCATGCCGTAGATCATCGTGCCTGAAGCCACGCCGCCGTAAATCAAATATTTCAGCGCCGCCTCGCTCGACCGGCGGTTGTGGGGCAAAAAGCCGGTTAAAATATAAGAAGTGATGCTCACGAGCTCGAGCGAGAGATAGGCCATCAAAAGATTCGTCGAGGACGCCATGAAAAACATTCCGAGCGTCGAGCTCAGAAGAATCGCGCAGTACTCGCCCTGGTGCAGCGTCTCGACCTCCCGGCTGCTCAGCGACATCAAGAGAACTAAAATAGCGGCCGCCAGCGCGACGAGCTTGAAGAACAGGCTGAAATTGTCGAGCACGATCATGCGCTGGAAAAGCCAACCGCCGGAGCTGCCGTAGAGTTGCAGCGTGGCGCCGAGCGCGAGGAAACAGCCGAGGAGGGAAAGGATGCCGACGACGCGCTTATTTTTTAGCACGAGATCCAGCGCGATGACGAGCAGGATCGTGCCGGTCAAAATGCTCTCCGGATAGAAAAAGTCGAGACTACCGAGATTTCCCAGGTCCATCGGATCTTAACCGAGATGCGCGACGACGGTCTGATTCAACTGATCGAGCGAAGCCCGCAGCAGATCGAGCACCACGCTCGGATAGACGCCGACGATGATCACGATGATCCCCAGCGGGACCATCGTAAACAGCTCGCGCGCGTTGATCTCGGGCATGGCCTTGTACTTTTCATTGATCGGACCGAGATAAACCCGCTGGATCGTCCAGAGCAGATATCCCGCGGTCAGAATCACCCCGGTGGCCGCGAATACGGTGAGAATCGGGTATTTTTGCCACGAGCCGAGCAACACCAGCACCTCCGAGATAAATCCAGAAAGGCCGGGCAATCCCATCGACGCGAATATCGCCAGCGCGCTGATGGCCGTATAGACCGGCATCACCGACGCCAGGCCGCCAAACCCCTCCACGTCGCGGTGATGCGCGCGGTCGTAGATGACGCCGACCATGAGAAACAGCATGCCGGTGATCGTGCCGTGGTTGAACATCTGTAAAACGGCCCCGTTGATGCCTTGCGACGTAAAGCCCGCCATCCCCAGCATGACGTATCCCATATGGCTCACGCTGGAATAAGCGACCAGCTTTTTGAAATCCTTCTGCGCCATCGCGCAGAGCGCGCCGTAAATAATATTCCAGGTCCCGAGCGCGCCGAGCAACACATATGCAAGGTCCGCGGTGGCGTCAGGCAGCATCGGAAAGTTGATTCTAAGAATCCCGTACGTGCCCATCTTGAGCAGGATGCCGGCAAGGATGACCGAGATCGCCGTCGGCGCCTCGACGTGAGCGTCGGGGAGCCAGGTGTGAAACGGGAACGCGGGGATCTTGATCGCAAAGCCGACGAACAAAGCCATCCAGACGACGTGTTGAAAACCCCAGCGCAAGTGATCGAACGGCCAAATCGCCAGCGGCGTCGTGCCGTACTTGTTGCTCTGCGCGATCAGCTGGGTCATGTCGAAGGTCTGCGGCTCGCTGGAGAAATAAAGCGCCAGGATCGCCAGCAGCATGAGCACGCTGCCGAACAGCGTGTAGAGAAAGAACTTGATCGCGGCGTACTCTCGGCGCGGCCCGCCCCAGATCCCAATCAGGAAATACATCGGCAGCAGCATGACTTCCCAGAAAATGTAGAAGAGAAAAAAGTCGAGTGCGACGAAGACGCCCATCATGCCGGTATCGAGCAGGAGGAAGAGCGCGAAGTAGCCTTTGACGCCCTTGTCGATCCCCCACGAGGCAAAGATGCAGAGAAAGCTAAGCAATGCGGTCAGCAGCACCATCGAGATACTGATGCCGTCGACGCCGATGAAGTATTGGATGTTGTAGGCTGGGATCCACGGAATCTGTTCCCTGAATTGCAGACCCGGGTTGGTGATGTCGAAGTTGTGGTAGAGCCAGACGGCAAGGAGGAGCGGCGGAACGGTAAAGATCGCCGATGTCCAGCGGATCAGCTCGTGACGATCGCGCGGCAGCAAAAGCACGACGATCATGCCGGCGAGCGGAAAAAAGGTCATATAGGTGAGAACATGGTCAGTCATATTTTCACTTCTCCCGATTCGGATCAGCTCGAAAAGCGCAACTTGACGATGATCGCAACGACGACCGCGGCGAGAATCACGTAGAGATAGCTGTTGATGTTGCCGGTCTGAACCTTTCTGAACTTGCCGCCCGTCCAGTAGGTAATATTGGCCACGGCGTTGACCATGCCGTCGATGACGTAGTTGTCGAACAGGCCGTTGATCCACGAGATGAAAGCGGTGGTCTTGGCCGAGCCGTCGACGATGCCGTCGATGATGTGCTGGTCGATCCAAGCGCCGACGCGCGCCAACAGCAGCGTTCCGCCGACGAACACGAACTGGTAAATCTCGTCGAAGTACCATTTGTTGTGAAACAAGCGGTAGAAAAATCCGCCGGCAATGGAGGCAAAGCGCTCGGGCGCAAGCGACCGCTTGTAGTACATCAGATAAGCGAGAAAGACGCCGAACGAAGCGACCGCAACCGAGACCGCCATCAAGCCGACCTCCGCCGCGAACGAGGCGTGAACCTCCTCATGCGGGCCGAAAACGGGCTCGAGCCATTCGGCGAAAAGATTGTGGCCGAAAGCCGCGGGCAGCCCGATCCAGCCCGCGGCGATCGAACCGATCGCGAGGACCACAAGCGGCAAAGTCATGACTTTCGGCGACTCGTGCAGATGTTCTTGCGTATGGTGGTCGGCGCGGGAGTCGCCGAAGAAAACCATGAAGAGCTGGCGAAACATGTAAAAAGCGGTCAAGCCGGCGCCGATCAACCCCAAGACCCAGAGCCAAATCAAGCTGTGCTTGCTGGTATAGGCCTGCCAGAGAATCTCGTCTTTGGAAAAAAATCCCGCGGTCAGCGGCGCGCCTGAGATCGCCAGAACCGCGATGGTGAAAGTCCAAAACGTCACTGGCATCGCCTTGCGCAGGCCGCCCATCTTTCGCATGTCCTGCTCGCCGCCCATCGCGTGAATCACGCTGCCCGAGCCGAGAAAGAGGCAGGCCTTGAAGAACGCGTGGGTCATCAGATGAAACACCGCGGCGCCGTAGGCGGCGACGCCGGCGGCTAAAAACATGTAGCCGAGCTGGCTGATCGTGGAATAGGCGAGCACGCGCTTGATGTCGGTTTGGGTGAGCGCGATCGTCGCCGCCATGAGCGCGGTGGCGGCACCGATTCCGGCAACGATGCCCAAGGTCAGCGGCGCCATGGAAAAAAGAAAGTTGAGCCGGGCGATCATATAGACGCCCGCGGTGACCATCGTCGCCGCATGGATCAGCGCGCTCACCGGAGTCGGCCCCTGCATCGCGTCGGGGAGCCAGACGTGGAGCGGAATTTGCGCCGATTTTCCCGTCGCGCCGACGAAAAGAAACAGCGTCGCCAAGGTGACGACACCGGCGCCCCAAATCTGCTGGCCCTGAAACAGGGACGCGGACTGCGCAATCTCACGAAAGGTCACGGTGCCGTGGCCTTGCTGGTCCAACGTCCAGAAGATCAGAAAAATTCCCAGAATGAAGCCGAAATCGCCGACGCGGTTGACGATGAATGCTTTATTGCCCGCCCGCGTGTTCACGTGGTCGTGATACCAAAAACCGATCAGCGCCCACGAGCACAGGCCGACGCCCTCCCAGCCGATGAACATCAACAGCAGGCTGTCGGCCGTGACGAGCAGCAACATGGAAAAAGTAAAGAGATTGAGGAAAGCGAAGTAGCGCCAGTACGCGCGGTCCTCGTGCATGTAGCCAGTCGAGTAAATATGAATCAAGCCGCCGATGCCGGTGACCACGAGGATCATCACCGCCGAAAGCGGATCGACCCAGAACGAGACATCGACGTGGAGCGAGCCGAGCGACAGCCACGAATAGACGCGATCGATCAAAAACCGCTGTTCAGGGTGCAGCGCGCGCAACTTGAAGAAGGCCGCGAGCGACACCGCGAAAGCCAACACGACCGGCGCGCAGGCGACGACGCTCACCCACCACTTGCCGATCCGCTTCTGCAACGGAGCGCCGAGGAGACCGTTCAGCCCCGCCCCCAATAACGGCAGTAGGACTATCCACCTCAAATAATCTGTTTGAATCGGATGTTCCATGTTTTATAGTGAGCGGTGAGCCGTGAGGAGTGAGCAGTCCGCCCCGCCATCCCATGGACCTCTGAACTTTCTCACTTGCTCACTCCTCACTTCTCACTCTTTAAGCGTTTCCGTCGCGCTCACGTCGATGGTGTGAAAAATCTGGAAGATCGCGAGCACGATCGCCAACCCCACCGCTGCCTCGGCCGCGGCCAGCATGATCACGAATATGGCGTAAATCTGCCCATCGACGCCGCCGCTGCTGAAATGAGCGAAGGCGACGTAGTTGATGTTGGCCGAGTTGAGGATCAGCTCGACGCCCATCAAAACGCTGATCGCGTTGCGCCGTGTGAGCACGGTATAGAGGCCGAGGCTAAAGAGAATCGCGCCAAGGACGAGATACGAGTTGAGATCTTGCGGAGAAAAACCGTTCATCGCGCGCGCTCCATCATTCCCTGATTTCCTTGCGCGCCAGGACCACGGCGCCGATCAGCGCCGCCAGCAGCACGAGAGAGGCCAGCTCAAAGGGCAGCAGATAATTTCGCAGAAACAGATCGCCGATCTTCGCCGTCGTCGGCGCGTAAACGACTTCTTTGACCTTCGCCCAGGGAGTCTGCCGGATCGTGTGAATCAAGAGCGCCAACAAGATCGCGACGAGCGCCAGGCCCGGCAGCCGGCCCGCCGCCCGGTTCGTGATCTGCACGTCGGTGATCCTGTGGGTCAGCATGACCGCGAAGAGAATCAAGACGAGAATCCCGCCGACGTAGATCAAGAGCTGCACGGCGGCGACAAAATCCGCGCCCAAGAAAATATAGATTCCCGCCACGCCCGCGAAAGTGCCCAGCAGAGAAAAAGCGGAGTAAATAATGTTGCGCGAAAAGGCCACCATCGCGGCCGAGCCGATCGTGATGACGGCGATCAGATAGAAGAGGACCGTGGCAAGATCCATGAGATTGAATTGTCCTTCGACTCGCTTCGCTTGCTCAGGACGACCTTGAGCCAGGCCCACGGCGTGGAGGCCGTGGGCCACGTCGAAGGGTCGTAAAAAAAATCCCAAAAGGCGAAAAGCCTTTTGGGTCAATAAATAGTCAGAAATCGAGGAGCGTGACCGGCCCAACCGCCGGGCTCATCAACCATCTATCCCTCTCCCGCCCCCGCCCCTCCCGGTCCCTCCGGAGTGGCAAACTCGTCCAGATACTTCTGTCCGACTTCGATTTTCTTGGCCAGCGTGGGGTCCGTCTCGCCGCCCTTTTTCGGCTTGTAAAGCGGCACCGGCTCGGTAACGAAGTGGCGCACCAGACCGGCCGGATTATAGCTCGCGCCTTCGAATTCTTGCGAATGGCGGATCGAGCCCGTCGGACAAGCCTCGGCGCAAAGACCGCAGTACATGCACTTGCAGATGTCGATGTCGAAGTGACTGAAAGTGCGCTGCTTGGTCTCCTTGTTCATATCGATGCCGATCGTGATGCAAGTAATCGGACAAACACGCTCGCACGCGAGGCAACCGGTGCAGATGTCCATATCCACTTCGAGAATGCCGCGGTATCTGAGCGGCAAGGTCTCCTGCACCGGTTTCTCGATCCGGTCCGGATACTGGACCGTCATCGGACGGCGCACCAGATGCGACAGGGTGATCGACATCCCTTCGAAAATCGTCGTCACCGTCTCGAAGATATTTCTCAGGTATCCGACAAACGCTTTCATGTTCCCCTAAGTGGATATTTCACTCGGAAGATAAAGTCAAAGCAAAACCTCTAACCGGCTCCTAAATATAGGGCTTGAGATACAGCGTTTCCTTCGAGTGACGTATCTGCTCGCCGACTCGTTTGCCGAACAAGCCCAGGATGATTACGCCGACGGCGAACATCGCGATGCTTGCCCACCGGTTTCCGTGGGGCCAGACGACCATCCAGGCGGCGGTCCCGACCACGCAAACAAACGACAGCGGCACCATGTATTTCCAGCAGAGCGCCATCAACTGGTCGACGCGCACCCGCGGCAAGGTCGCCCGCACCCACATGGAGACGAAAACCCAGAAATACGCCTTGAGGAAAAACACGCCGAACTCAAGAATGCCTTTAAGGACCGGCTGATCCGTTATAGGCGGAACCTGCCAGCCGCCCAGGAAAAGGATCGTCGCCACCGAGCCGATCACGTAGAGATTGCCCCACTCCGCGAAGAAGAAAAATAGAAAACGCATACCGCTGTATTCGGTGACGTAACCGGCGACCAGCTCCGATTCGGCCTCCGGAATGTCGAAGGGCGTCCGGTTGCCCTCGGCCAGCGCCGCGGTGAAGAAGAGAAAAAAGGCCACGAATGTGAATGGGTTGTAGAACAAAAACCAGTCCCACGGCGCCCAGCCCTGCGCCTGTATGATCCCCTGCGTGCTCATGGTCCCGGCGACGAAAACGATCGTCAGCACGGAGAGCCCTGCGGGAATTTCATAGCTCACAATCTGGGCGGCGGAGCGCATGCCGCCGAGCAGCGACCATTTGTTGTTCGACGACCAGCCCGCCATCAGGATGCCGACGACAACGATCGAGGTGACCGCCAGCAAGTAAAGAATACCGATGTTGAGATCGGCGACGATCAGCTCGCTGCCGAAGGGAATGACCACGAACGCGCACAGAAAACCGACGAAAACGATATACGGCGCGAGCGGAAAGAGAATCTTGTCCGCCGCCGTCGGGATGATGTCCTCTTTGAGGAGATTTTTGATCCCGTCGGCCAGCCATTGCAAAATACCCTGCGGGCCGACGCGATTGGGCCCGACGCGCGACTGCATCCTGGCCCACACCCGCCGCTCGAGCCAGCTCGTGACCCCCGCCAACGGAGCGACAAAGAATGAAAGGACGGCAAAAGCCGCGAGCAGCATCGCGAGCGCGTACACCGCTTCCTTCGGCACGCCGGAAAAATAGCCTTGCTGGATGAGCTGATCGACAAATTGTTTCATGAAATTTTTTCAATCAGCGGTCGATCTCGGGCGCGTCGACGTCGAGACTGGCGATGAGCGCGATCAGATCGGCCACCATGATGCCGCGGCTCAGCTTGTCGATGATCGCCATGGCGGTGAACGAGCCGGTGCGGATCCGCACCCGATAAGGATACTCGCTGCCGTCGCTCACGACGTAGAAGCCCATGTCGCCGCGCGGCGCCTCGACTCTGACGTACGCCTCACCCGGCGGAGGCTTGAACTTGCGCGGGACCTTCGAGATCGCCGGACCCTTGGGCATCATTTTGAGCGCCTGACGTAGGATCTTGCAGCTCTCCTCCAGCTCCCGGATGCGCACCCAGTATCGGTCGTAGCAGTCGCCGAGCGTGCCTATGGCACCGGTGCCGACGGGAACATCAAATTCCAATTCCGGGTAAACGGAGTACGGAATATCTCTACGGATGTCCCATTTGACGCCGCAGGCCCGAAGATTCGGGCCGACGAGATTGTATTGAAAAGCCTCTTTCTTGGTGATCGCCGCGACGTTGGCCAGCCGCTCGACGTAGATCTTGTTATACGAGAGCAGCCGGTTGTATTCGTCCACAGTCGGCTCGAAGTGATCGAGAAACGCGGTGATGTGGTCGCAAGTTTCTTGGGTGAGATCGTAGCCGACGCCGCCGATACGGACGTAATTGTAAGTTAGGCGCGCGCCGCAGATCTCTTCCATCAGATTGTTGATGGTCTCGCGCTCGCGCAGCGCGTGCAGAAACGGCGTGATCGCGCCGATGTCCTGGCCGAACGTCCCGACGGAAATGAGATGGCTCGCGATCCGGTTCAGCTCGCAGGCGATCACGCGGCAGAATTCCCCGCGGCGCGTGACTTCCGTGTTGCCGAGCCGCTCCGCCGCCATGCAGAAGCCCTGGTTGGCGAACATCGCCGCTAGATAGTCGGCGCGGTCGGTGTAGGGGACGTAGCCGTGCCAGGTGCACTTCTCGCCGATTTTCTCGATCGAGCGATGCAGATAACCGACGTCGGGAATGGCATCCTTGATCACCTCGCCGTCGGTGCGCACCACGAAGCGGAGCACGCCGTGCGTGCTCGGATGCTGCGGACCGACGCTGATCGTCATGTCTTCGGTGTGAAAGATTTCGGGAGGAGCCGCTTCGCTCATATTTGTCTCAGCGCAATAATTTTTCTACCAGCGCCGCCCGTTGCGTGCTGATGCCGTCGTATTCTTCCTGCTCGACGTAATCTTTCCGCAAGGGATGGCCCACCCAATCTTCCGGCAGCATGATCCGCCTGAGGTCGCTGTGCCCTTCGAACATGATGCCGAAAAGATCGAAGACCTCGCGCTCGAACCAATTGGCCGCCTTCCACACATTCTCCAGGGTGGCGATGGTGGGCGTGCCTTCGCGCGGCAGATCGGCTTTCAAAACGATCTGATGGCGCTTGGAATAAGAGTAGAGGTGATAAACGACCTGGAGCTTGTCTTCTTTCGGCAGGTCGAGCGCGGTCAAATCGGAGAGAACTTCGAATTGCGTCTCGGGATCGTCTCTGAGATAGCGGCAAACGTCGACGATGTGTCCCGCATCGACATTGAGGGAGGGGTCGAAAACGTCGCCGTGAAAGTTGCCGACTTT
>DASXRG010000101.1:0-19766 GCA_036506735.1 Binatia bacterium
ATTCAAAATTCATAATTGATTTAAATCAGTCCCCATTTTCTTCTGATCCACCATTCGCTGCTGAGAAGGACAAGGATCACGGAGAAAGTGGAGAGTGTGCTCCACAAGGGGATCTCGCTTCTCTCGACGATCTCCGACGGCGCGAGACGGTCGAGTTTGGCGGCGACGCGGTCCAGGCTAGCCGGGTTCAAATCCGCGGCCGCGATGAATTCGCCGCGGCTCGCCTCGGCGATTTGTTTGAGGAGATCGGGCCGCGGCCTGCCGTCTTCCGCTTCGGCATACGGAAACGCCACGGTGAAACTTTTCCGGTCTCGACCGAGCACCTTGCCGCCGAGCTGCGCTTCGGCTTCAACGTGATACGGACCCTCCTTGGCGGGAGTAAACTCGGCGCGGTATTCGCCCTCGGCTTCTTCGGCCGCTTCGAGCCTGATCTGCTCTCCTTCGGCGCCGGTGACGGCGACCTTGAGGGTGGCGTGCGCCGCCGGAGTGAAGTCGTCGTTCAGGACCTGAATCTTGAACTCGCTCTTCTCTCCCGGCGCCCTCGATCCGCCGACGGACCGGATCTGCACCTGCTCGAAGGTCGGCTCCTGCGCGAGCCAGCGCACCGCGTGGCGGATCAGCTTCAAATGATTCTGCGGGCTCTCGCGCGCGCCGACCGCGCCGAAGCTCCAGCGCCATACGTCGTCGCTCATGAGCGCCAACGTCCGTCCCTTGCCGTATCTTCCCACCGTGAGCAGCGGCGCTCCGCCGGCGGCGCCGTCCTGCGCCGCCTGGAGCAACGTCTCGCCTCGGCCGCGCGCGACCTGGTTCAAGCTCGTCACCGCCGGCATCTTCTTCCACGCGTCTTCGTTCGCTTGCGGGTCCGGCACCAGCCGCGTGACCGGATGCGCCTTGCCCGAGGGCGTGAGCACGCCGCGCGCGCTCGTCTTCATCTGATACCTTCCTTTGCCGTCGAGCTCCACGGGCAGCACGTCGCGCAGCGGGCTGTCCGCGTATCCGCCGCTGTCGAACGATCGGATTCCACCCATCATCGCCAGACCGCCGCCGTCGCGCACGAAATCGCGCACGCGCTCGAGGTACTGCACGTTGAAATACGACCGGTACGAGAAATTATCGAGGAAGACGACGTCGAAGTTTTTCAGCTCTTCGAGAAAAATCTCGTCGATCGGAAACGGAATCAGGCTCAATTGCGTGTCCGGCACGTCCACGACGTCGGTCGGCGTGCGCAGAAAGACGAACGAGACGAGATCGATGAAGGGGTCCTGCTTGAGCGCCATGCGCAGGAAGCGGTAATTCCACGCCGGCGAGCCGGAAAGAGTGAGGACGCGGAGCTTGTCGCGGCGGACATCGACCCGGAATTCTTTCTGGTTGTTATCCGCGATCAGCTCGCCCGGCTGAGCCGGCACGCTGACGCTGAAGCTGTGCGCGCCGAGCTCTTTGGGCGTGTAGCTGAAGGTGACGCGCTGCTCGAAGGCGTCGCGATCGACGTTGACGGAGCGGCTGGCGATGAGATTTTTTCCGCGATTGAAATAAAGCGGAACGGTTTTTCCCGCCAGGCCGTAAGCCTGAATCAAGACGTCGATCTTGAATTCCCGGCCGCGGAAAGCGAACTCGGGCACGGTCAGATCGGTGATGCGGAGATCGATGAAGCCCTGGCTGTCGGCCGCGCCGACGGCGAAAACCGGCACCGTAAGCGCGCCGGCGCCGGCGAGCGCTCTGCTTTCGCCGTTGGCGATGCCGTCGCTCAGCACCATGAGCGCCCCTTGCGTCCCGGCGTCGCGGCTCGCCTCACGGACGATTTCCACCAGCCGCGTGCCTTTTCCGGTGGCCGACAGTTGCGCGACCGCCGAGGGCGCGACCGGCTCCAGGCGGGTGTTGAACTGGTAAACGCGTAGGTCGTAGTCGCGCGCGAGGCGCTGAATCAACGGCTCCTTTCCGCCCAGCAATTTTTCCTTGACGAGATCGATCCGGCTCTTGCCGGACATCGCGGGGAGAGCCATGCTCTGCGACGTGTCGATCAGCAGGGTGAGCGGGCGGCGCAGCTTGGTGACGCGTTTTTGAATCAGTCCGGGGCTCAGCAAAAAGAAAATCAGCAGGGCATAAACCACCGCGCGCAGGCTGGTCAGCATCGTCGCCCGGCGGAGGCCGAGGCGCCGTTTGAGGCCGAGGAACTCGTAGGTCACGGCGGCCAGAGCGGCCGCGCCGATGGCGGCGACGACCCACCAGGGCAAACTTCCGACAAAAAATAATTCACTCATCGCTACGTTCCAAAACTCAAAATTCAAAATTCAAAATTGTGTGATCTACCTGGTGAGCCGCCGCTGGATGAACGGCACGTGGATCAGGTCGTCTTTGTAGTTCTCGGTCATGGCGTAGATGATGAGATTGACTCCGAGATGAAAGGCGTCCCGGCGCTGCTCCTCGCCTCCGGGCGTGCAGGAGTTGATCCAGTTGCCGAGCTGGTCCCGTTCCCAGGCGCCGCCAAGGTCGTTGGCGCAATAGACGACCGGCGTCGTCGTGCCGATGTTGATTCCCTCGATGTACGGGCGGACCATCCGCGCGCCGCCGATCCTTCGGAGGAGATAGTAGCTGCGCATCGCCGCGTGGCCCGACGGCAACCGGGTGAATTCTCTATCGGGGAAGATCCGCTTCATCTCGCGCCGGAAACTCTGATCGAAGCCGTAACCGGGCTGCCCGAGCGCGTCGTCGGCGAGCATGAATCCTCCGTAAGAGAGAAAACGCCGCAGGATTTCCACTTCCTCCTGAGTGAACGGCTCGAAGTCGTATTTGCCCGCCATGTATAAAAACGGGTGCGAAAAAAGATCGGGGTCGGTGAGCGTCATCTCGCGCCGCGTGGCCGCCGCCTCGACGCTGGTGCGCAGCATCAGCTCTTCCATCATCGGCTGAACCGCCAGCCCATGCGGATTCCAATCGCCGCCGCGATACCTGAGCTGCGCGAACACGAATTGGATCGGTCGTTCGCGCTCCTGGGCCTGGCCGGCGCGCGCTTGTGCCGGCGCGAGCCCGGCGGCGGCGAGACAGCCGTACGAGAGAAGTTTTAAAAAGTCGCGTCTATCCATAAAATCGTTGAGACAGCCAGCCTTCCGCCGCCAAGGTTACAATGAGAGCCAGCAGCAAGGGAAGAGAGAGGTCGCTTCGGCTGCCGCCTTGGTCGAGCGCGTCGATCGGAATGATTTGCGCCCGCGCCGGGTTGAAGCGCGCCTCAAGCTCCGTTTCGCTGATGCTCGCCAGGCGGGATTCGAGAAACGGCGGATTCACCGGATAAATCGGCGCGACGCTCGTCTGCCCGTCCGCCGACGGCGGAGCGGACACCCGGTAAATTCCCGCGAGATTGTTGCCGGTAAAAGACGCCGCGGCGTTGTCGGTCTCGCCGGTCAAGGTCACCTCGCGCTCTTTTTGATCCGGCGGAATGATTTTCAAGCTTTTGCCAACGTAGGACGGAGGCAAAATAAATTTCTTCGCGTCGCCGACGGTGATGCCGGCGTCGAGCGCGCCTTTTCTTCCGGCTTGCAGGTAGCTCACCAAGGATTGGGCCAGCGGCAGGTAAGCGGTCTTCAGCGGCAGATCGCTCCAGTCGCGGTCGGCGGCCGTGCTGATGAGAATGACGCGGCCCGCGCCGGTCTTTTTCTCCAGCGCCAGAGGATCGCCGCCGGCGAGCGCGATCAGCGCCGACCCTCCGGGAGCCTCGGTGCGAAAATAACCGAAGACGCGGGTCGATTTGAGCGACTCGAGCAGGATCGGGTCGGAGAAGCCGGCGAGCGCGGGGTGCTTGGCATCGATGCGTTCGATCTTTTCCGGGACGCTGGTCGCGACGATGCGCTTATCGCGCAGCCGCGCCGGCAGGATCGATGGAGAAGAATCGAACAGCTTGCGGTTGTAATCGTCGGCTTGGACGCGGTCGCCGAGAAAAACCAACAGGCCGCCGCCCTGGCGCAGGTAATCCCTCAGGCGCGGGACGACCGCCTCGGGAATCGCCGGCACGTTGCACAAAATAATCGCCTGATAGGAATCCAACGCGAGCGCGCCCATGCCGTCCGGGATCGCGACGGTCGGAAGAAACGGCGAGTCGCCGCTCTCGCCGCCGGGGTTGAGCGCCCGGCTGAGAAAAAAAGTCTCGCTCAGGACCAGAGAAGTCTGCGGATCGCCGTCCACGATCAAGACTTTCAGCTTATCCTGAGCCTGGAGCGTGAAGTACGAAACGGAATTTCCCGCGAGGCGCTCCTTCTTGAGCATGACCGAGCCGTGATGATTTCCCGCCCGCGCCAGGACGAACTGAAAGTTGACTTCCGCTTCGGCCCGCGGCGGCAACAAGACGAGCTTCTGCTCCTTGGGCTGATCGTCGATGTAAAGCTGCACGAGCAGGTCTTTGATTTCGCTGTCGCCGAAATTCGTGACCACCGCCTGCAGTTGGATCGGGAGTCCGACGCTGACGTCCCGGCCGCGCAGCTTGATCTCTTTGATCGCGGCGTTCAGCGGCGCGTCTTTTGCGCCAACCTTGATGATCTTCAACGGAACGAGCGGGTCGTATTGCTTCACGGCCGACAGGCTGAAGCGGTCCCAGTCGGTGAGCGCGGTGTCCGTGATCACCCAGATTTCCTTTTGCGCCGCCGGCTCGCGCAGCAGCTCGTAGGCCTGATTCAGCGCCGCCGCAAAATCGGCGCCGCCATCGGCGGTCTTCACGGCGTCGAGATCGCGCAGCAGAACCGCTTTCTCGCCCTTCAAGCGGATCGGATCATTTGAAGACACGTTGGTCGGAATCAGCGCGGCGCGGTCGCCGGCGCCGAGCGAAGAGAACATCCGCCCGGCCGCCCCCTTCGCCTGCTTGAAGCCGTCGCCGTCGCGGCTCCATTTCATGCTGAGAGAATTATCCAATACCACCGCGATGCTCGACGGCCCGCCCCCGGCGAAGAGGCCGGCGCCGGTCTGAAAAATCGGCCGCGCCAGCAGCAGGACCAGAACCAGGACGGCGAGCGTCCGGAGCGCCAAAAGAAACCAGTGGCGCAGCCGCTTGGTGCGCGAGATGCGCCGCTGCGAGAGCAGCAGGAAGCGCACCGCGGGAAAGCGGATTCGTTTGATGCGCCGCCGGTTCAGCAGGTGGATCACGACCGGCAGCGAGGCGGCGATCAGACCGAAAAGATAGGCCGGGTGGAGAAAAAAAAGCGACATGGAGCCGGTCAACCCCTCCAGCTCAGATAGCTCACCAGCGCGCGGTCCAGCGGAGTCGAGGTGGAGAGGAGCTGGTAGTCGATCGAGCTCGCGTGGCATTCCGTGCGCAAGTGATCGATGAACTCATCGACGACGCCGCGGTAGACCTGACGGATCGTTTGCGGATCGGCGGTGACTTTCAAATGACTCTGCTCCATGTCCTCGAAGAGGATGTTGCCGTCGAAGGGAAGCTCGATCTCGGCGCTGTCCATGACGTGAAAGACGATGACGTCGTGGCCGTTGAAGCGGAAGAGCCGGAGCCCCTTGAGCACTTCCTCCGGCTCGTCGAGCAGGTCGGAGACCAGGATCACCAGGCCGCGCCGCTTCATCTTGCCGGCGATCTCCTGCAAAATTTTTCCCGTGTCGGTCTCGCCGGAGGGTTTGTGTCTCTCGAGCGCGCGCAGGATCTCGAAGACATAGCCGCGCTTGGCCTTGGGCGGAATGAACGATTCGATGCGATTGGAAAACGTCACGACGCCCGCCGCGTCCTGCTGCTTCAAGATCATATACGCCAGCGAGGCTGTGAGGATCGAGGCGTACTCGAATTTGGTGATGCCGTCGGAGGCGTAATCCATCGACGCGCTGCCGTCGAGCAGGAGCGTGGCCCGAAGATTGGTCTCGTCTTCGGTCTCCTTGATGAAGTAGCGGTCGAATTTGCCGAGCGCCTTCCAGTCGATGCGCCGGATCTCGTCGCCGGGGGAATACTCGCGGTGCGATTCGAACTCGACGCTGAATCCCTTGGAGCGGCTGCGATGGATGCCGGACATGATCCCCTCGACGACCCAGCGCGCCTTGAGATAAAGGTTCGAGAGCCGCGCCAGGACCAGCGGGTCGAAATAGCTCCGGTCGCCGTTCGTCATAGCAGCCATTCTACACCAAAATTCTTTTTATCCTACCAGCGGCGCGTCCAATAGTCGCGCCAGCTTTTCCAGCCGCGGTTGTGGCCGTGATAGGTGGGATTTTTCTCCAATTTTTTGAGATACGCAACCGTCTCCGCGTCGGCGTTCAGAGCTTGCAGCGTTTTTATCTGGAACTCCAGGCACTTTTTTTCCGCATCGCTTCCGGTCCAGCAATCGGCCGGCGGATCCTTTGCGGCGTTCGCGCGCGCGTCGTGGTAGAGCTTGGAATGATAACAGTCGTGCGCGAGCGCCCCGGCGTACCACAAGGCCGAGTGGCTCCACGTCCGCTGGCCGACGACGAACGTCGGTCTTTTCGCGTACACCTTCATGCCGCTGCGCCGGCCTTGTCGGATGACGGCGATATAACGTTGAATGTCGGGGAAAAAAGGCGTCGGCCTCAGCAGCTCGAGCGCTTCTCTCGTGCGAAGAAAAAATTCCGAGCGGCCGTGGATCTTAATCCCATCGACGAGTTCCGTCTTCTGCCGCAAACAGAATAGATTCACGGTGAACTTGAGTCTGAAGCGAGGAAGCTCACTGGAATCGTGCCAAGCCGCATGTTAGCGCTGGAGATACCTTTTCCTATCGGCGGTGCGCCTAATCTCGGCGAGAATATGATCCCGTTGCATTTTCGATGGGATTTCCGAGGACAGTATACTTCATCGCCGCTTTTTAGATTCATTTAGAACGAATGGCCACATCCATATCCACATCCTCCATGAAGTCCTCCTAGTCAGCGGTGCCATGGTTGTCCCAGAACGTCCAGAACTCTTCGAGCGAACGGAAATTATCGGGCAGAGGCTTGCACCTGTCGGTGAGATTCTTATTTTTTATCATAGTTGCTTCGCTCGTTTACGCGAAGCTTACCACTTCGACAGGGCGTTTGACGGCAACTCTGCGACGTTGGAGTTTAAGGCGTTCAATTTCGTGTAGAGTCTCCGCCGTCAGGTAGCTTTCGCCGCAGTGAGGGCAGCTCATTACCGGGACATTCTCCACCACGAGCAAGTCTCTACCCTTGCCGTAGGTTCTGGCAGCTTTGCGGATGCGGACACCCCTACGTCCACAAATGTCGCATTTCTTTTTGCGATCTTCAGTTTTCATGGTCTGTACACCGTAACGATGACCAGTTTGCCCGTCGGGCTTAGCTTAGCAATCTCCTCCACCTCGGCGCCATCCATTGTTTCCCCTCTGATCCAGTATTTCCACTCGGCTGTCACCCTATCCCTTTCACGTCTGAGAATCTCGCCGGTCAAGATTCCTTCTTCCGCATCATAGATCGTTAGGTTGTCGTCGTCCATTTCGTCGTCTGCGTGCACAGTCATTACGTATTGCCTGGTTCTGACCTGCTCCTGCATCCGTTTAAGGATTCGCTCGAACATATGAGTCGATTATCACACAACCGCCGGGATTCGAGCGGTATTTTCTTCTGCTGGAACAAAGCCTCACAGTCCTATCTCTTCGCTTTCCCGTCTTCTTCCGGCTTCACCTCGTTCAATAACTTCCCGATGACGTCGAGGGAGGAGAGCCCGTCGGCCTGGGCTTTGAAGTTGGGCATGATGCGATGGCGCAGCACCGAAGGCGCGAGCGCCTGGATGTCCTCGATCGAAACCGCGTAGCGTCCTTGCAGGATGGTTCGCGCCTTGGCGCCGAGGATCAAATACTGCGAGGCGCGCGGGCCCGCGCCCCACTCGATGTAATCTTTTACGAACTGCGGCGCGTCAGGATTGTGCGGCCGCGACTTCTGGCTGAGGGAGACGGCGTAACCGATCACGAACGGGGAGGCCGGCACGCGCCGGACCAGCTCCTGGTAGCGCAGGATGGCGTGGCCGTCCATGACTTTTCGCGGCGTGGGCTTGCCAGTTGAAGTCGTCTGCATCACGATCTGCACCTCGTCTTCGAACGGCGGATACTGGATCTCAATGTTGAGCATGAAGCGGTCCAGCTGCGCCTCGGGCAGGGGATACGTTCCTTCCTGCTCGATCGGATTCTGCGTCGCGAGCACGAAGAAGGGGAGATCGAGCGCGTAGGTCTGGCCGCCGGCCGTCACTTTATATTCCTGCATCGACTGCAAGAGCGCCGCCTGAGTTTTTGGCGGCGTGCGGTTGATCTCGTCCGCGAGGAGGATGTTGGTGAAGATCGGACCCTGCATGAACTGAAACTTTCTTCGACCCGTAGACGCGTCCTCCTGCAAAATATCCGTGCCGGTGATGTCCGACGGCATCAAGTCGGGCGTGAACTGGATGCGGTTGAAATCGAGATCCAAGATTTCCGCCAACGTGCTGATCAGCAGCGTCTTGGCCAGACCAGGAACGCCGACGAGTAAACAATGGCCGCGGGAGAACAGCGCAATCAAAACTTCTTCGATCACTTTTTCCTGGCCGACGATGACCTTGCGGATCTCTTCCACCATCGAGTCGCGTTTGGCCGCAAACTCTTCGATCGCCGCGATTTCCTGGTCGTTGATCTCGATGCGTTCCATCCGTTGCCTTTCTATCGCGCTCGGCCGAGCCGTTCCAAGTTTGCCTTGGCCTTCTTGGCCTGCTCCTGGTCGCCCAGCGCCGTGTAGGTTTCGTAAAGCAGCCGGTAGATCTCCGGATTGAACGGATTGATCTGCACCGCCTCTTCCAGGGCGCCTTTAGCCGCGGCAAAATCTTTGCTCGCGTGGTAGAGGCGTCCCAACTGCACATACGTGCCCACGGAATCCGGATCGAGCTCATGGGCTGTTTTGAGATGGGGCAGCGCCTCTTGATAGCGCGCCTGCTTGATGAGAACCCGGGCCAGCTTGTTCAAAATAATAGGTGAACGCGGGCTCGCCTGCAAGGCGCGGCGGTACTCCTCGGTTGCGGCGGCGGCGCGGCCTCGCTCCCACAGTTGGTCGCCGATGTGAGTGCGGTTGCGCGCGACGGCGGACTGGATCTCTTTGAGCTCGACGACCTCCTCGTCCTCTTTTTGGCCTTCGACGACCTTCAACTTCCTGACGCGGCTGCCTTCGACCTCTTTGAGGCGCTTCGCCTTGAGGAAATCTTTCCAATCCGCTTCGAAAGACGCATAGGGCTTCGCCAGAGTTTTTTCGATCGCCTCCGGCGTCGGCCTCGATTTCAGCTCCGACAGCAGCTCGCGCATCGTGTTCTCGCCTTTGCGTTGCACTAGATAGTCCACCACCGAGGCCGCCTCCGCATAGGCGAGCTGGACCTGCTCCGGAGTATCGAGATAGATCAGAGACGGCTCCATTTTTTTAAAGCCGACGAAACTATTTTTCGCCAGCGCCTGCGCCAGCAGGGTCTGGTTCGCCGGCGAGAGATAATCCTCCGCGGCTTTGGCCTTGTCGTGGCGCCACAGCGTCTCATAAAAACGCGCGGTGCCTTCATGCAGCCAGATCGGCGCTTTGTTATTGCTCACGGCGACGATCAGGTAATGAACGTATTCATGGCTGAGCGAGTCGAGCCAGCGATAGCCCTGGAGGAGCACCCGCGGCGAGATCGTCATGATCTTGTTGAACTTGCAGATGCCGACTGCGCCGGTCTCCTCGATGTCGCGCCGCGACAGAGTCGAGATCGCGTTGAACGCCACCGCGTCCGGCGCGATCTCCACGCGCACTTTCACCGGCGGGGAGTAGCCCAGCGCTTGGCCCAAGGTACGATAGCTTTTTTCCAGAGTGTCGAGCGCGTACGGCGCCAGGATGCCGTCCTTGGCCTCGTCGAGATAGAGAATGAAGTGGTCGCTGTCGAAGCGCTTTAATTTTGCGATCCGGTCGCGCGTCTGCTGCAACAAGAGGCGCAGCGCCTGCCGTTTCTCGTTGGCGGACTCGATCGCCAGTGCCTGCTCGACCTGTTTGAGCGCCTCGTCGTAGCGGCCCTGATAGAAGTTGATCCAGGCGCTCAAATCGAGAGCCGGAGCGGAGCGGGGATTTTCCTTCACCAGCGCCGCGGCGATCGCTTCGGCCTCGGACGTGCGCCAGGCTTCGAGATGCTCTTCGGCCTGCTTGATCCGCGGATCGGCCTCGGCCGCCCAACCGAAGGGTCGCAGGGCGAAGAGGACCAGGAAGATTAAAGGGAAAAAAACTTTCGACTTCAAAGTGAAATTACTCGGACAGATTTTTGAAATAGCTTTCGATCTGCTCTTTGAGCTGGTTCGGCACGCCGTGCTTCAAGGACTCGAGAATTTCCTCGCGGAAGCTGCGCGGGACTTTGTAGTCCTCTTTGCCGGGGAGGCGGAATTTTTCCGTGTCGAGTCCGGTAAGCCCTCCCTCGACGTCGAACTGAGGGAACTGGGGCATGCCCGGGAGCGGCACCAGCTCTCCGGAGGGCAGGAACCGCCCCATGCGGAAGAGGCGCGAGACCGCCATGCGGCCGAGCTGGCCGCGCTGCGCGAGCTGCTGCATTGCGTTTTGCATCTGCTGCTGTGATTGAGAGAGCTGTTCGAGCGCCTGACGCTCTGGCGGCACCGCGCCCTTGGCGTCCAGATCGCCGAGACGCCCCTGCGCTTTTCCCATCGACGAGCCCGCGTCCTTGATGTTCTTGGTGATCTGCGGATCGAGCGACGGGAAAAGCTGGAACAGCGAGTCCAGTTTCTCGTGCAATTCTTGCGTGCGCTCCTTGAGCATGGCCTGGCGCCGTTCGAGGTCGCGGAGCCCGCTCCGCTCGCCGTCTTTGAGCGCCGACTGCGGTATGCGCAGCAGCGAATCGAGATCGGTTTTCAATTCCTCCAGGCTGGCCTCGGCCCGCTTTCCTTTCGCCTCTTGCTCCCGCGAGCGTTTCTTGCCCAGCTCTTTCTCGGTCATCTCTAAGATCTCATCGAAGCCGGGAAAATCTTTTTTCAGCAAGCGGCCGATCATCTCTTTGACGAGGTTGTTGACCGTCGCCTCGTCCAGCGCGTCTTCGCGCGGCGGGCCGCCGCCCTCGACGTCGGGAAAAAGCTCGGCCAAGCGCGACAGCTCCTGATTCGCCTTGGACATGAACTGGTCGAGTTTGTCCTTGAGCACGTTTTCCCGCTCGCTCAGCGCCCGTTTGTTGGCGCCTTCCGTATCGACTAAAATCTCCTGCTGCTCGCGCGCGATCTGCTGCAGCTCGTTGGCCGAGCGCATCATCTCGCCCTGCATTCTTCCCATGCCGGAGGACATCGCCGACTGCTGGCCGGCCTGGAGCGCCGCGAGCATCGAGGCCATCTGGTTGAAGAGCTCGCGCGCGAGCTGCATGGCGCCTTCGATATCGCCCGCGGCGAGCTTCTTGCGGATCTCCTCCATGGCGGAGAACATGTCGCTGAAGTTGAGGCCCTGCATCGCCTCGCTGTTCATAAAATCGTCCGGCAGCCGCGAGGCGAACTGCGAGAGGGCCTGCTGCAGCGCGCTCAGTTGTTTGGCCATCTCGCCCAGTTGCTTCAGGACCTCGTCCAGATTTTTGTCGCCGCTGCGGAGTTTTTCCAGCGACTCCATCAGCCGCTCCTGGCCTTTCATGAGGTCGCGCGCCGAGCTCGCCATCTCTTCGGCCTTGAGGCGCTTGCCGATCTCCTCCGACAACAGCGACATCCGCTCCAATTCGGTCGAGATGTCGTCGCGGGCTTTCTCCCTTTCCTCGCCGGTCGTCTGCTCTTGCCGCTTGAGGAGATCGTTCTTGGTGAATTCGAGATTGCGTTTGAGCGCTTCGAGATCCGACCAGGTGGCAAAATCGGTGAGGCGATCCTTCTCGCTCCGCTGCATCACGTCCTCGACGCTTTTCACCATCTCGCCGAGCTTTTGCTCCAGATCGTCCTTGCCGGCGTTGTCTTTGTCGGAAGGTTTTTCCAGATGATCGGCCAAAAGATCGACCATGCGGCCGGACAGGTCGTGGATCATGTCGGCGACCTGCTTGTGCTCGCCGCGGAGATTCTTGAGCCGCAGCCGGAGCGCGCGCGAGACGCCGATCTTCGGCCCGGAGATCGTGTCGTTGTCCTGGACTTCGATGTTGTAGATCGCCTCGTCGCCTTCCTTAAGACCCAGTTTCCCCACGTCCCAATCGAATTTCTCCCGCGGAATCATTTTTCTGACGGTGCCTTCGAGCTTGATCGGTATTTTTTCCTGCCGGTCGCCGATTCGGACGGTGAGCGCGGCGGACTGAATGCCGAAATCATCGCGCGCGCTGAATTCCAGCGGCAGGGTTTCATCGCCGTTGATCTCCAAATCTTCGGCCGGCCGCAGAATCTCGACCGTCGGAAAGCCGTCGGGGCGGACGCGGATCTCATAGGAAACCGGCTGGTTCCGGAAACCCACCGAGTCCTCCACCTGGATCTGATACCGTTGCGATTGAAACAGGACGAGATTTCCTTGCAGCTTTCGGCCGCCATCTATTTTCAGCGGCACCTCTTTGCCTTGATCGAGCAGGAGCTTCGCCTTGATCACCTCTTTGCTGGTCGCGGCCTCGAGATGGATCGTCGCACCTCTCAGCCCGTCGATATTTCCTCCCTGGATCTCTTGGGTGGGTAGCCCGGTGTAATGAGGCGGGTACAGCGTGATGTTCAAGTTGCCGATCTCGGGCGGATCGATCGCTTCGAGCATATAGCTGGGCGATGAAAAAGCACCGGTGACGGCGCGGTACCGGACGGTGTTCTTGACCTCGCGAAGCGTGGCGGTAAATTTTCCGCCGCCGAGCGCCTCCATCGAAAGCTTTTCCTCCATGGCCGGTTGGCCGTTGCCTTCGGATGAGCCGAGCAGCAAATCCATCGTTTTCGGCAGCGCTCCCGACGCCGCGACTTGCAAGGTCACCGTGGAGCCGCGCGCGACACGGATGCCTTTCGGGATCAAATCGATGACCGTTTGCGACGGTGGAATGTCTTGCAGCGGGTGGGCAAGCAGGCTAAACGTGTCGCTCACGGACGAGGGATTAAAAAGCACGACCGCGAGGACGGGGAGCAGGAGAATCGCCAGCAGTCGTCCCTTCGCCCTGACCGGCCCGACGCTCACCAATTCTTCGGCGCGGAGCGAATGAAGCTGCTTGCGGGTTGCGCGCAAGAGCGCCAGCACCATCGAAGCGGAAATTTCCGGCGGCCTTTTTTCGGCCGCGATCTGAGGGTAAAGCTGGAGCGAGTTGATGAGGTTATTTCTCAGATGAGGGCATTTTTTCTCGATGGTAAGAGCGGCCCATTCCTGCGAGCCGCGCTGCCAGAGCTGCAACAACGTCCACCCCAGCGGCAGGATCAATAAGACCGCCGCGAGGACGCAGTAAAGCGCGGGCGCGTAGGGAAAGAAAACTTTGATCTCGCGGACGGCCAGACCGAGAGAGAAAAGCAGGACGAGCGAGATCCCGATCAGGCAGAGGCCCTCCAGGCCTTTGATGGCCCGGAAGCGACGGATGAAGCGCTGGAGAAACGAAGCTAATTCGCTGTACTCTTCTTGGCCCATTCTAAAGCGTCATCTTACCCTTCAAACAAATGCTTGTCCATCCTGGCAGGAGGGGAAAAAGTCCGCCGGCCGTGTGCGCCGACCCGCGCGGGGTTCGCGAAGCTGCTCGCTCGATCGTTGGCAAGGCGGCTTTGGTTGTGCTATGCAAATAGTTTAACCCAACGCCATAAGGGAAGATCAACTCCAGAAAGGAACACCGCGGGATGAGCGAACCATCTACCGAAGAATATTATTTACACGAGGAATATGAGGACGATGAGAACGAAGGCGACATGCCGATGGACGAGGACCACCCGATGTGGCGCTCGGAGCGGATATCGCTCACGTCGGTGGGAATCGATATCGGCTCCTCCACATCGCATCTGATTTTTTCGCGCCTGCTGCTGAGGCGCCAGGGAATCGCGCTTTCGAGCCGCTTTGTCGTGGTCAAGCGGGAGATTTTGCACGAGTCGCCGATTCTGCTCACGCCCTACTTGGACAAGACCACGATCGACACTGACAAACTCGGCGATTTCATCCACGAGTCGTATCAAAAAGCCGGATTGACCCCCAAAGACATCGACACCGGCGCGGTCATCGTCACCGGCGAAGCGGCCAAGAAGAAAAACGCCGAGGCGATCTCGGCGCTGTTCTCGGCCCAGGCGGGAAAATTCGTCTGCGCCACGGCCGGCCACAATTTGGAAGCGATCCTCGCCGCCTACGGCTCCGGCGCGGTCCATCTGACGATGCACGAGGGGAATAATTACACCGTGATGAACGTGGATGTCGGCGGCGGCACGAGCAAGATCGCGATCACGCAGAACGGCAAGGTGATCGACACCTGCGCCATAGAAGTGGGCGCGCGGCTGGTGGCGATGGATGAGCAGGGCAAGATCAACCGTCTCGAAGACACGGGCGAGAAGATCGGCAACCAGGCGGGCATCCGGCTGGCGCTCGGCGCGACGATGAAAGACGACGACAAGGAGAAGATGGCGGCGCTCCTCTGCGACTCGCTCTTCGAGGTGCTGGAGCGGCGCCCGCTCTCGCCATTCGTCAAGAGTCTGCTGCTGACTCCCGAGCTCGATTACACCGACCGGGTCGATGCTATGATGTTCTCCGGCGGCGTCTCGGAGTACGTCTACGGCCTGGAAAAGAGAAACCTCGGCGATCTCGGCAATCAGATGGGACGGCGGGTGCGCGAGCGCGCGGAGAAGCTTGCGTCCAAAATTCCGCTCAAGCCCGCCGACGTGCGCATCCGCGCCACGGTCATCGGTGCTTCGCAGTACACGGTCCAGGTCAGCGGCAACACGATTTACCTCTCGCACAACGAGCTTCTGCCATTGAGAAATCTCCAGGTCGTAACACCTCACTTCCACCAGCACGAGCCGCTTCAACCGGCCGAGATCAAGGAAGCCGTGCTGCGCTCGCTGCAGCGCTTCGACATCCACGACGGCGAACGCCCGGCGGCGTTGGCCATTCATTGGGAGCTCGGTCCGTCTTATCCGCTGATCCGCAATCTGGCGCAGGGCGTGGCGGAGGGAATGAAAGAGCACGTGGACAAGGGACAGCCGCTGGTGCTGGTCTTCGACGCGGACATCGCCAAGCTCGTCGGCAATATCCTCGAGCGCGAGCTTTTACCCGGCGCCGGCATCATCTCGATCGACGGAATCGATCTTAAAGATTTCGATTTCATCGATATCGGCGAGGAGCTGCCTGACGCGCGCGCGGTCCCGGTGGTGATCAAGTCGCTGATCTTCCGCCACACGGAAATGGGCCGCGGACACGTCCATCACCATGATCACGACCATGAACACTAAAGGCGTGCGGGTTGTCTTTGCCGGCAATAAATCCGGGCGTGAATCACGCCCCTACAGACATGCGTGAAATTCTTCCTGGTATTTTCACCTGGCCCTGGTTTTCCGAACCGCACGGTTATAACTTCAACGGCTATCTCGTGCTTCACTCCGAAGGGAATCTGTGCATCGATCCGGTCGAGCCGCCCGACGCCGATTTGCAAGAGCTGAGCAATCGCGGCGTCGCGCGAGTTCTCCTCACCAACCGGAATCATTCGCGCGCCGCGAATAAAATCCGCGCCCGGACGGGAGCGCGGACCGCGATCCATCCGGCCGACGCTCCGCATGCGCGCAGCCAGGGCGCCGAGATCGATGATGAATTGAATTTAGGGCGGAAAGCCGGCCCGTTCGTGGTCGTCGGTGCGCCGGGAAAATCACCTGGAGAAGTCGGGCTTCACTGGCCGGAGCGACAAATTCTCATCGTCGGCGACGCCGTGATCGGCAATCCGCCGGGGCGGTGCGGTCTCTTGCCGGAAAAAGTCATGGACGACCCGGCGCGGCTGCGCGAAAGCGTTGAAGCGCTGCTGGCGCTGGACTTCAATACGCTGTTGACGGGCGATGGAGAGCCGATTCTTCAACACGCAAAAGCGCGGCTGACCGAACTCGTCGCGGGGTTCCCGGTCTAGTTTCGATTAGTTCAAGCCCGAGAAAAAAACGTCACTCCCGCGGATCAGCCATAGGCTGATCCGCCTCAGGCTGAAGCGGCAGTCCCGCGTGTTCCGAATTCCCTAAATTCACGGGAACGACGCAAAAAACGAAGCGCGCGTCAGTTGGTCGGAGTCACCGGCGGGGTGACCAGGTCGATCAGCACGACGCCATGCGGCGAGGCGCCGGTCTTCATTTGGTTCTTGATCTTACCCGCGGCAAGATCGACGACGTAAACCTTCGCGCCGTACCGTCCGGTGACCCATAGTTCCTTCCCGTCCGGGGTGACTTCCATCATGTCGGGCCCTTTGGGAATCGAGAAAGTTTGCGTGACCTTTCTGCTGGCCACGTCGATCGCCGACACGGTCGAGGCGTCACGGTTCGAAACGAAAAGGATCTTGCCGTCCGTGCTCATCGCCATGCCGTGCGCGCCGGCGCCGGTGGGAATGCGCTCGATCTCATTAAAAGTTTCCGTGTCGTAGGCGGTCACACGCCCTTCGCCGTAGAGCGCCAAAAAGAGAATTTTTCCGCCGGGCGCCAGGGCCATATCGACCGGCCGGCGGCCGCTGTCGATCTGGCGCACGAGTTTTTTCTCTTGCAGGTCGATCACCGAAAGCCGGTGCGAGTACTCGTTGCTGACGTACATGAAGCGGCTATCGGGGCTGAACGCGAAGTGATTCGGATCCTTGCCGGTCGGGATTTGCGCCAGGCGGGTCCATCCCTTGGCGGCGCCCAACTCGCCCCAGTCATCCACCCCATAGATTTCCACACGGCCCATGCGGGTGGCGGTTGTAACCATGAGCTTGCGATCCGGCGTGTAAAACAGGTTATACGGGTCGAAGAGAGGAATGGTTTTGACGATGGTCTCGGTCGCGAGATCGACCGCTGAGACGGTGTCGGAATGGGTGTTGCCGAGATAGAGATAGCGGCCGTCCAGCGAAACGAGCATGTGATGCGGGTAGTCGCCGGCGCGCAAGGTTTTAATGACTTTGTAATTGTCCCGGTCGATGATCGTGATGCTGTCGCCGTCGCTGTTACTGACGAAGGCGCGCCGCCGCACTTCGCCGCCGTTAACTGGAGCAGCCGCGAGGCCGCCGATGCCGTAAATCCGGCAGTAGCCCCCGAGCGTTGCCTGATAATTTTGTCTCGGCCCGCTTTTGATAACGAGCGGGCAGGCAGCCGAGAGTCGGGGCATAGTCAGAAAAACGCTGCCGGTTAAACAGAGCGTAAAAATAAAGCCGTAGCTCTTGTCCCATCGGGGTTTCGGTTGCACCGTAGAAACTCTCATCGGCTTTGCCTCCCGCCGGGTCTGCTCGTTAAAAATAGCACGTCCTTTTATCTCACAATCTGTGGGATTTTTCCACCTTCCAAAAAGGCATAGGAGCTAGGCGTGAAGGAACTCATGCGCGCACTTCAGAGGGCGGGGGGAGCCCTCCCGGGCAAAAAGTCTCAAAATCGGCCCAATAATTGCAGAAATCGGTTTGCCAGCATTATACGCGGTAATTTGGCGAATTTTGGACTTATTCAGTGCCACGAACGTACAAAAAATTCCAAAGATTTACACATCAGTACGAACTATAGTATTATAGCGGCCCAAGTTGGAGGAGCGTATGGATATAACCAAGCTACTTGCGTTCGGCGTCGAACAGGGGGCGTCGGACTGTCATTTGAGCTCGGGCGAGCCGCCCATGATGCGCATCCACGGCGATCTCAAGAAGCTCGACCATCCGGCCCTGGCGCAGGAAGAGGTCCACGCGATGGTTTACGACATCATGAACGACGCGCTCCGCAAGACGTTCGAAGCGACGCATGAGGTCGATTTCTCCTTCGAGCTGGGCGATATCGCCCGCTTCAGGGTCAACGTATTTCTGCAGCGCAAGGGCGAGGGCGCCGTGTTCCGTACCATTCCGACAAAGATACTGACGCTGGATCAGCTCGGCATGCCGCCCATTTTGAAGCAGCTCTGCAACAGAGAGAAAGGCCTGGTGCTGGTGACGGGTCCCACGGGCTCGGGAAAATCGACGACTCTCGCCGCGATGATCGACCTTCTCAATAACGAATTCGAGGGCCATATTCTCACCGTCGAAGACCCGATCGAGTTCGTGCACGAATCCAAAAAGTGTCTCGTCAATCAAAGGGAGCTCGGGTTTCACACTCATTCGTTCGCCAACGCGCTGCGGGCGGCGCTGCGCGAGGACCCGGATATCATTCTGGTCGGCGAAATGCGCGACCTGGAAACGATTCAGTTGGCGCTGACGGCGGCCGAGACCGGCCACCTCGTCTTCGGGACGCTGCACACGTCGAGCGCGCCCAAGACGGTGGACCGCGTGATCGACGTTTTCCCGCCGAGCCAGCAGTCCCAGATCCGCTCCCAATTCGCCGAATCGATCGAAGCGGTAATCACGCAGACGTTGCTCAAGAAAAAGACCGGCGGCAGAGTCGCCGCTCTCGAAGTGATGACGGGCACGACGGCGATCCGCAATTTGATTCGCGAGGGGAAGATCCATCAGATTCCCGGCACCATGCAGGTCAGTCAAAAGGACGGCATGCAGACAATGGACATGGCTTTGGTCGACCTCGCCACGCGCGGCATCGTCAGTCAGGAAGAGGCGCAGTCGCGGAGCATGACGCCGAACCTGTTCGGCGCCGGCGCGTACGGCGTCGGAGGCGTGAGCGCCCGCGGGAGGGCTCACTAGTTATGGCGGAGGAGATTATGAACCTTACGGACTATCTCAGCGTCATGGTGGAGAAAGACGCCTCGGATATCTATCTGACCGTCGCGAGCCCGCCGATGTACCGCATCCAGGGCGCGGTGCAACCGATCGGCGATCATATTTTTACGCCTGAAGAATTGGAAGGGCTGGCCAAATCGTTCATGAACGAGCGCCAGTGGCAAACGTTCACCGAAACCATGGAAATGAACCTGGCGCTTTCTTATCGGCGCCTCAGCCGCTTTCGCGTCAACGCGTTCCGCCAACGCGGCTCGGTCGGCATCGTCATCCGGAGA
The DNA here is from genome assembly GCA_036506735.1 of Binatia bacterium. Lineage (GTDB taxonomy): Bacteria > Desulfobacterota > Binatia > UBA9968 > UBA9968 > JAJPJQ01. Next base: position 18,979 of record DASXRG010000101.1, read on the forward strand.
ATCAAGGTCGATATCGAAACGCTCGATGAATTGGCCTTGCCGCCCATCCTCAAGGACATCGCGATGACCAAGCGCGGGCTGGTGCTGGTGGTCGGCGCGACCGGCTCGGGTAAGTCGACGACGCTCGCTGCGATGATCGACCACCGCAACACCAACACGTCCGGCCACATCATCTCGGTCGAGGACCCGATCGAGTTCGTGCACCGGCACAAGAAATCGATCGTCAACCAGCGCGAATTGGGATTCGATACCCAATCCTACGGCGACGCGCTGAAAAACGCGATGCGCCAGGCGCCCGACGTGATCCTGATCGGTGAGATCCGCGACTCGGAGACGATGGAAGCGGCGATCACCTTCGCCGACACCGGCCATCTCTGTCTCGGGACCTTGCATTCGACGAATTCCAACCAGTCGTTCGAGCGCATCCTCAACTTTTTTCCCGAAGAGCGCCATGCGCAGGTATTGATGCAGCTCTCGCTCAACCTGCGTTGCATCATCTCGCAGCGTTTGATTCCCGGCGTAGACGGCAAGCGCGTGCCGGCGATCGAGATCCTCATGGATACGCCGCGGGTCAAGGAGCTGGTTAAAAAGGGCGAAGTGGATATCATCAAGGAGGCGATGGAGCAGGGCATCCAGGAAGGCTGCCAGACCTTCGACCACGCGCTGTTCCTGCTTTACAAAGAAGGCAAGATCACCTTGGATCAGGCGCTCATCAACGCCGACAGCGCCAACAACCTGCGCATCAAGATCAAGCTCGAAGGATTGCGCGGCGACGACGCCATCGATCG
>DASXRG010000102.1:0-30335 GCA_036506735.1 Binatia bacterium
ATTTTTCCCTGCGCCATGACCGCGATGCGGTCCGCCAGCATCATCGCCTCGACCTGGTCGTGCGTGACGTAAAGCACCGTGATGCCGAGGCCGCGCGCCAGCGCTTTCATCTTCACGCGGACTTCCTCGCGCAGCCGCGCGTCGAGATTGCTGAGCGGCTCGTCCATCAACAATAACTGCGGATTCACCGCCAGCGCGCGGGCCAAAGCGACCCGCTGCTGCTGGCCGCCGGAGAGCAGCGGCGCCGGCCGCTCGGCGTAATCTTGCATTTCGACCAGGCGCAGCGCCTCGCGCACGCGCTCTTTGACCTGCGCCTTGGGCGGTTTCCTTCGGCCTTGCGTCAGCGGCAGCGCGACGTTTTCGAAGACGGTGAGATGCGGCCAGATGGCGTAAGATTGAAATACCATGCCGATCTCTCGCTCCTCCGCGGGAATGAACAAACGCCGCCGGGAGGAAAACGCGACGCGGTTTCCGAGCGCGATTTCGCCCGAGTCCGGCCGCTCGAGTCCGGCGACGCAGCGGAGCAAGGTCGTCTTGCCCGAGCCGCTCGGGCCGAGCAGGACAAAGAATTCCCCGGGCTCGATGCCGAGATCGATATCTTTCAACGCTTGCACCGCTCCGGCCTTGCTGGCGAAAGATTTGCTCAACTTCTCGACGCGGATCACGTCTGCGCGCCTCCGGGCGCGAGCCGCCGGCCAAAAAACCAGTAGCAGAAAATGAACGGCAGCATGAAAATGAGTCCCATGGTCGCCGCCGCCGCGGACTTGGCGAAAGAACCGGTTTGCCATAGGCCCCAGATCACCATCGGCAGAGTCACGTTCGCCGGCGTGACCAGCAGCGAAGCGATCGTCAGCTCGCGGTAGGTCAGCAGCGCGATCCAGAGCCAGCCGTTGACCAGAGCCGGCAGCAGCAATGGAAAGAGGATCGTTTTCATCCGGCGCAAGAGCGAGATGCCCATCACCTGGCCCGCCTCCTCCAGCTCCGGATGGATTTGCGCCAGCGCGTTGTTCAGCATGCGCGTGCCGAAGCTGGTGCGCTCCAGAATGTAGACCGCCATGAGCAGAAAAACCGTGCCGTAAATCGGCACGAAGTCGCGCAGCAGGAACAGAGCGACGTAGGCGGCGCTCAGCGCGAAGATGATGCCCGGCACCGCGTGCGGTAAAAACGCGACCGCATCGAGCAAAAATCTGCCCCGGGCGCGCGAGCGCACGACGATCCAGGAAATGGCGAAACTCACGAGCAGCACGAAGGTGGAGACCGAGACCATCAGCAGCGCCGTGTTCCACAGGCCGTCGAGCAGGTGCGGCCACGGCAGCCCGCGGTAGTTGATCAGCGAGAGATTGGCCAACGCCGCGGCCGAGGGAAGCTGAAAGTAACGCAGCAGCGAGCTCCACAATAAAGTGAGCAGCGGCAGGAGCTGTCCGAGAACGAAATAAAATCCGAGGAAAGTCCACGCGAGCCACACGCCCCTGGGTTGCAATTCCACCTGCCGCGGCCGGTACGACCGGCCCGTCACGACGGCGAAGCGGTGGCCCTGGCGCAGCACGCGAAAATATCCCCAGCTCAAAAGGCCTGCAATGATCATGGTGAAAACGCCGAAGGCGGCGGCGAGGTCGTAGCGCGGCGCCCCTTCCTGCGGATGGACCTGCGTATAAAGATAAGTGCTGAAGGTGAAGACGCGATTGGAGAGGCCGATGACGGCGGGAACTTCAAACGCCGCGAGGCCGATCGTGAGGATGTAGATTGCGGCGGCGAGGATGCCGGGGAAGACGAGCGGCAAGGTGACGCGGATGAGCGCGCGGGCAACGCCGAGACCGTGGACGGCTGCAGCTTCTTCCAATTCCGGGTTAGTGGAACGGAACGTCGCGGCGACCATGATGAAAGCGAGCGGCGCGAGGCCGAGCCCCTGGACAAAGCCCATGCCCGCGGGACTCGCGATGTTGATGCGCGCCCAGTCCGCGGAAAGAACGCTCGACAGCGCGGCGTTCACGAGCCCAATGCGAGGATGTAAGAGAAAAACCCAGCCCATCGCGCTGAGGAAACCGGGAATCAAAAGGCCGACGGTCATCAAGGTGAACATCAGTCCTTTGTGCGGCAGATTTGTGCGCTCGACGATCCACGCCGCCGGCACGCCGAAGAAAAGCGCCGTCAGGACGGCGACGCCGGAAAAAATGGCGGTATTGAAAAGAGTGCGGTAAGAAAAAGGATCGGAGAGCAGGTTGTGATAAGCGCGCAGGCCGAAAAAAGCGCCGGCCTCGCTCTCGACCCGCACGCTGACCCACAGCGGAATCAGCAGCAAGCCGACGATCGCCGCGGCGGGAACGAGGCTGATTCCGATGACGAGCGAGCGCTGGCTCAGCATTGTCCTTCGGGATCTCACATCTCAAATCTCAAATTGCAATCTGAGATATGAGATCTGAAATTTGAGACCTGTCGTGAGCATGGTCGAATCGATTCCGCGCGCAGCGAGGATTAACGCTGCTGCAATATCTTCTGAAACTCGTCGCGCAGCTCACCGAGCATTTTGCCGTTCTTGATCACGTACTCCGACGTGAAGTCCTTGAGCTGGATTCCCTGCGCCAGCAGCTCTTTGTATTGCTTGTTGGCCGGCGTCCCTTCGATGAGATGGGCGGTCGCGCCGACCGACTCGTAGCGCGTCTTCTGTCCTTCGGGCGTCAGCAGGAATGCTGCGAACAGCGTGGCCATGTTCGGGTGCGCCGAATTTTTCGGAATCGACACGTACCAGTAGCCGACGATCGGCACGTCGGTCAGGACGCGCGCGTTGATCGGCATCCCCTGGCGCTGCGCCCGCTCCGCCTCGTAGTTGCCGCAGTTGAGGCCGAGCAGCACGAACTCGCCGCTCGCCAGCCGCTCCTCTTCGCCGCAGCGGATCAGCCCGGCGACGTTTTGCGTGAAGCGCTTGAGAAACTCGCGGGTTTTTTCCAGGCCGATGACCGACGCCAGACGATCGAAGCTCGCAGCGTAAGGCGTCGAAGCGATCTTGCCTTTCCACTTTGGATTGAGAAGGTCGTCGAGCCGCCGCGGCAGCTCTTTTTCCGGCACGAGCTGCTGATTGTAGGAGACGCCGATGTAGCGCGTCGCCTCGCGCAAGAGCCGGCCGTCCATCTCGACCATCGCCGCCGGGATGTGCGGAAACGTCTCGCGCCACGCGACCCGCGTGAGCGCGTCGGACCGCGTCAGCTCGACGAAGTGCGACTCCGAGCCGAGAAACATGTCGCTGGCCGATTTCTGCCCGGCTTTGAATTCGTCGGCAATGCGCCGCGCCATGTCCGGCATCGCCGGCCCCGGAACAAATTTGATGCGGACGTTGAGGCCGTACTTTTTATTGAAGCCGGTCTCGAGCAGCTTTTGCCCATCGGCGTCGCCCCACGTCCCGCCGCCGCCCAGCAGAGTGAAATCTTTTTCCGCCTTGGCCGCCTGAATGAGCTTGGCCAGCGGGCTCTGCGCGTCCGCCGCGCGGCCGATCGTCGCAAAACATTGCATGACGCTCAAGACAAAGAAGATGAGCGCTCGGTTTTTCTTCATGTCCCTCTCCGTCCGCCCGGCTACCGAATTTCGATCGCCTTGACCGGCCGCTTGCCGAGACGTTTCGCGCCCTGCGGCGTGCAGACGACGCAATCGCCCCAATAGAGCCGCTTGTTGCCGTCCGCGGTTGCGACGGTCGGCTTGAGAATGAAGACGACGTTCTCTTCGAGCTTCCAACGGGCGTGTTCGTCTCTCGTCGAGCGCGCCGACACCGGCGCGTCGTCGCCCAAGCCGCGGCCGTGAAACAGCGGCCGGGTTGTAAAGGACGCGTGTTTCTTCCCCCACTCGACGCAAAACTGGTTCAGCTCGCCGACGGTCAGTCCCGGCTTAAAAATTTCGTAGGTCGCCTGAAGAATGTCCTGGCAGGTTTTAAAAATGTCGTGCCATACGCGATCCACGTCGCCGATGAACATCGGCTGCACGCCCTGGCCGACGTAGCCGAGCCAGCGCGCTTCGATCTCATTCATCACGATGTCGCCGCTTTCGAGCGGGCGCAAGGTTGGCATGATGTTGTTGCCGTGCGGCTCCGGCCCGGCGGACCATTGCAGCATCGTCGGCAGCTCGCCGCCTTCCCGGGTCATTGCATGGATCATCGCGGCGTAAACTTCGCACTCGGGCACGCCCGGCCGCGCGGTCTCGGCCATCGCGTCGACCGCTTTCTCGGCCAGCTCGACGGCTTTGGTCAATGCATCGATCTCCTCGCGGCTCTTCACGTACCTGGCGCGCTCCATCAGGTCGGTGGCGTCGACAAACGTCGCCCGCGGAAAGGCTTCCTCGATCGCGCGCATCGTGCCGTACGGCATGACGCCTTCGGGCGCGCGGCTGATGTTGTAGAGTCCGGCGATGCCGATCCGGCCCTTGTCAACGTTGAGCTCGCGCAGCCGCTCGACGATGCCTCTGCCGAAGTAACGATTGCAGTTGCGCACGTCGGTGACCCAGTCCTGGAAGCCGAGCCAATAGTGAATCGGCGGGATCGCCATGGCGATCGCCGTGACTTCGCCCTCCAGTGGAAAGACCGCGGACGCTTCGCCACAGTTACCGCCGATGCCCGTGAGATAGCGCGTGTTGGCCTGGAAGTGGTCCCAGTGGCCGGTGTTGACCGCCGTGACGATCACGTCGAGATGCTCTTCCGCCATGAGCCGGCGCACGAGTGTCCACCGGCGGTCGCGCTCGGCGAGCGAAAAGCGCGGCACGACGAGCTTCTCAATTTGTTCCACTTCAGTTTCTAGCTTAAGACGCCACGAGCATTTCCACTTTGCGCTCACCGTGATCCTTATAACCATTCTTGGTCACGAGGAGGGAAGTGCCGCCGAGCAAAGTGTCTTTGCCCTCTTTGCCGACCACCGTGGGCGAGATGCTGTAGATCATGCCCGCCTTGAGAACGTAATTTCCCGCGCCGCCGATACCGCCGGCCTCGGGACTCGGATCGGCGATTCTGAAAGATTGTCCGGGAAATTCCGGGACGTCGATGCCGTACTGATGGATCTGCGAGTGCGGCGAGGATTTGAAGCCGGTTTCTTTGCACGCTTTCTGGTAAGCGTCGATGAGATCCCGCTGCGTCGCGCCGTCTTTGACTTGGGCCAGCACCGCGTCTCTGATGGAGATGACCGCCTTGAACATCTCCCGATGCACCGGCTTCGGCTCGCCGAAAGAAATCTCCTGATCGCTGTGGCCGGCGTAGCCGCAGTACTCCGCGTGCGCGGTGAGCGTGCCGATGTCGCCCTTCTCGATTTTTTTATCCAGGCAAAGATCTGCGAGAATCGGATTTTGCGCCGGCACGGCGGCGAAGTTGAACGACAGCGTCGATTCGAGGTCGCCGCCGGCTTCCCACATCGCCCGGATCGCTTCCTGGACGACCTGCTTCCCGGTCATGCCCGGCCGCGCGACCTCGCGCACTCTCGTGATCGCCGCGTCGAAGATCCGGTTGGCCGCGTCGATCAGCGCGTTTTCTTCGTCGCTCTTGACCGTCCGCACTTCGTTGAAGATCTCAGCGACGTCGGCGATCTTGGCGCCCGACAACTCTTTCTGCAGCCGATTGTAAAATTTATAGTCGATGCCGCCCGCCAGTCCGATGGTGCCCTTGTCGAGTTGCATCTCCTTGAGTTTTTCCACGACGGCGGAGGCGTCCTGGCCCGGCTTCAAATCGGTCACCCAGTCCTGCGCGTCGAGCAGCACGCGCGGCGAGATGTCGATCAAATGGCGCCGGTTGACGATGACCGCCAGCGGCTTGTCGTCGGCGGGCAGAATGCCGAACAGCTCGCCTTTGACGCCGTTGCTCAAGTAAAAGAGATTGCTGCCGCGGACGATCGCGCAATCGACTTTTTTCTCGTGCAGATGTTTGCGAATCGCGCCGTATCTGCGGTCGCGCTCCTTGGCGGAAAGTTTCGGTGCACCATTGCTCTGACCCATATTCCTGCTCCTTTCGTCACCCTCACCCTTCCCTCTCCCTCAGGGAGAGGGCGAGGGTGAGGGAGTTATAATTCCATCTCGCGGCCGAGGCCCCGGCGCGCGGCCTCGTCGTAAATCCATTTGGCGAACGCCACGTCGCCGAACCCTCCCTGCGATTCTTTGAAGAGGGCGATTTCGCGTTCGCCCTTCCTGCCGGCGGCGCGGCCGGTGACCAGATCGCCCATCTCGGGGATCTTGTCCCAGGAAAACTTTCCCGCGGCGATCAATTCGACCAGCGGCAGCGGTCCGGCCTGGTCCCAGTAGTTTTGCTCGTGCGGCCGGCTGCCGACGACGATGCGATCCGCTTTCAGATAAATATCTTTCCCGATCTCGCCCGGCTTTCCCATGCTGCTGATGTGCGCGCCCGGCTCGACCCATTCCATGGGAAAGACCGGCGACGCCGAGTTGGTCGCCGTGAGAATGATGTCCATCTGCCGCACCGCCTCTTCCGGTTTTTCCCCGGGAACGACGTCCAGCTTGAGTTCTTTCGCGGCGCCGGCGCAAAAACTTTTTCTTCGCTCGGCGTCCCGGCTGGAGACGACGACCCTCGATATCTTGCGCACCGCCGCGATGCCCTTGATGAGCCCGAGCGCGTTTCGCCCGACGCCGAAAAGCCCGACGGTACGGGCATCTTTTCGCGCCATATGTCGCGCCGCCAAGCCGACGGTCGCGGCGGTCCTGAGAGTGCCAAAAGGATAACCCATGAATGAGAGGAGTCTGCCGCTCTCGTTGTCGAAGAGCAGCGCGTACATGCTGTCGCCGCCGCTCAACTGGGAGTTGGGTCCGAGCCGGATGCCCATGCAGCCGGATTCGACGAGCGCCCCCGAGACGACGCGCAGCGCCTGTTGGCCGCTCACGTGGATATGATAAGGCGCGTGCGCCGTCACCTTTCCTTCGGCTTGCTCCCTGAACGCGGCTTCGGTGAGCTCGATCGCCTTGGAAAGGCCGAGCAGAGGCCGGGTCTCGTCGCGGGTGAGCAGCAGCGCCATAGTGGACTTCTACCGCATTACTCTAGGGTGATCAACTTGAGTTCGCGCCGGCCGAGACGGCGCGCCCCGCTCTCGGTGACCGCGACCGTGTCGCCGATACTGGCGCGCGCTTTCCCGGCGCGCACCTGCGGTTTTAAGATGAAGACCATCCCCGCTTGCAGCTCGATGCCGCGAAATCGCTCCAGGTCGCGGTCGCCCAACAGCGCCGGCCCGTCGTCGCCCAATCCACGCGCGTGCATCATCGGATGGCTCCAGGCGTACTTTCCCTCGCCGCGGCGCTCAATCGTTTCGGTGTAAACGTCGAACAGCGCGCCGAACGTGACTCCCGGCCGCATGCCGCCTATAATAGCGTCGAAGCATTCGGCCGACACCTCGACGAGGCGTTGATATTCGGCGGCGGGCTTGCCGAGAGTCATCGGACTCACCGCCTGGGCGGCGTAGCCGGCGATCTTGGCTTCGATCTCGTTCACGATGCGGTCGCCTTTTTGCAGCGTGCGGCTCGTCGGAACGAACGAGCTCTGGCTCACTTCGGCTCCGCTGCCGAGAAAGAACAAGGTCGGCAGCTCGCCGCCGGCCGCGAGCATCGTCTCGGTCATCGCGGCGTAAAGCTCTTTTTCCGTCATGCCGGGACGGGCAACCTCGGTCATCGTCGCGATCATCCGCTCGATCACCGCCGCTGACCGTTCGAGAAAGGAAATTTCCTCGGCGCTTTTGACCGCGCGGATCTGCTGCATCATCTCAGTCGCGTTGACGATTTTCGCTTGAGGAAAATATTCTTGCAGTTTCGCCACGGTTGAATACGGGATGATTCCGTCCGGGGCGCGGAAGAGACCCGCGAGGCCTGATATTCCGATCGTGCCCTTCTGAAATCCGAGCTCTTTTAATCGCTCGATCGCGTTTTCCGCCCAGTGGTTGTGGCCGTCACGGACGTCACTTATCCAACCTTGGACGCGCTTCCACCAGGCCGCGCGATTGAAAACGTACGCGGTCACGTCGCCTTCGAGCGGAAAAACCGTGAAGACCTCGGTCGCGAAGCCGCCGATCGAAGTGAGATAACGCGAGTCGGCCTGAAGCTGCTCCCACCGCCCGCTGTTCGCCGGCAAAAGCAGGCAGTCGATTCCCTGGCGCGCCATCTCCCGCCTGACGTTCAGATAGCGGCGGTCGCGCTCTTCAAGCGACAGTTGCGGAATGAGTTCTGTTTCTTGCATTGAACTCACGTTTCAACTCTTGGAGATCGAATCGCCAACCACAGCCCGGTCAATTTTCCCCATCCCTGAGCGAGGGGATGCGCCGGAGCAGGCGAGAGCACCCGGACGTGAAGGTGCAATGACTTGCACGGTGCTTGGCCCTTCGTCTGCAGACTTCCAAAAACTATGCGAATCACTTTAGCTTGCAGCCCTCCTCAAGGCAGGACTCTATTGCTCTCGCCTGCGGAGGCGCGTCCCCGAGTGATCTTTTCTCGCCTGCGGAGTCGCGTCCCCGAGCGATCCCCAGCGTCCCCGAGCGTCTCACTCCACTTCGAAGCTGGTCTGCCGTCCCGCCGAGCTGTTGAACGCCTTCGGGTGAATCAGATGGCGCGTGTAAAAGACCATGCGCAAAAAACCTTTGCCGCCGTTGATCCGGTGGGCGATGCCGCGCGGCACGTAAGTCATCTCGCCGGGATCGAGCTCGACGATGCCCCATTCGGTATCGTTCACCGCGTGGCCGCGGAATTGAAACCAGATCTCGTCTTCGTCCAAACCGCGGTGAAACCCGCGCTGTTGCCCCTCCAAATTGTAGACGTCGATGCGGAATTCGTTCCCGGTGTAAAGCACGGGCGCCTTCGCGCCGCCTTTCCCCGTCATGCCGGTGAAGTAATCGAAGGCGCGGAGTTTTTTGAGCCCGCGCCCGCCCTCTTTGACGCAGCCGATCAGCTCCGCGGACTTGCGCTCGATCCAGATGTCCGAGGCGGGGTCCCAAAAGCTCACGTGCTCGAGCCCGCGGCCGTCGTCCGCCGCCGCCGGACCGGCGCCGTTTTGCGACGGCAGCGGATCGGAGTGCGCGACTTTGAATCGGCTCTCGGTGAGCGGCTTTTCCGGATCGACGCCGAGCTGCACCGCTTCTTTGGACATGACGCGAAGCCTGAGACATTCGCCCTTGCCGGTCGAGCGGTGCGAGATGCCGGCAGGAATGAGCGCGATCTCTCCAGGGTCCACCTCGACCGCGCCGTACTCGGTTTCGATCGCGCAGGAGCCGGCGAACTGGACGAACATGACGTCGTAATCCGCCGCGCGCGTAAGGCCGCGCTCTTTGCCTTTGACCTGCTCGGCGGCAATTCTAAGAGTGTCGCCGTCCCAGACGAGCGCCTGCGACTGGCCGGTCGTCGCGGCTTCGTTTTGCAGCAGGTCGAAGACTCGAATCCGCGGCATCGGCCTTTGGCCCGCGCGCACTGTGCCGATCAGCCCGTCTTCGTCGCGCTCCACCCAGATGTGCTCGTCCGGTTCTCTATGAGTCATGAACTCGCGCACTCGATTGCCCATAAATCCTCCTGACCCTCTCCCTCGCCCTCTCCCTGGCAGGGAGAGGGAAGGGGTGAGGGTTTATTGAAACAGTTGTTTGATCCAGCCGGAATCGTCCAGCTTCTTGAGCACGCTGTTGTCGATCATCTTGCTCGCCTCGAGCTTGCGGACCTCCGGCTGCTCTTCGGCCAGCATCTGAATCTGCTCTTGAAGCTTCTGAACGGACACGTAGGGAGGAATCTCGGTCTTGAACGCCAAGCTCTGCCAGGCGTCTTCCAGCTGCTCGGCGGCCGAGTTCCGCGTGTACTTGCCGATGATCGCCATCGTCTCTTTTTTGTGCGTCTGGATGAAGCGCACCGAATCGAGCCATCCCTTGGCGAAGCTCTCGACCACGGCGGGCCGGAGCCGAAGAATTTTTCGCGTCGTGATCAGGCAGCGCACGCCGGCCGGAATTTTGAGCGATTCGATATCGACGAGACGCCTGAACCCTTCCTTTTCCAAAGCGAGGTTCATCGGCGTGTTGAGCAACGTCGCCGAAACCGCGCCGCGGCGCAGCGCCTCCATCCGTTCGGGCTGTTGGCCGGTCTGAGCGAGGCGGACCTCTTTCACTCCCATGCCGTTCCGTTTGAGAACTTCTCTCAGATAATAATAGGGCTGGTCGCCGGCGCGGCTGATGCCGATCGTCTTCCCGCGCAGCTCTTCCACCCTGCGGATCGAAGGATGAACCAGCACGACGTAGTCGAGAACAATGTTGGAGAGACAACCGAGGAGCACCACATCGCCGCCGTTGGCCGCGTACGGAATGTAGGTCGAAGCCCCCGCCTGAATGAACTCGATCTCTTCGGCGATCAGCGCCGCCGAGGTGGTCACGGTCCCGCGCATGTAAACGAGCCGCGCATCGAGACCGTATTTCTCGAAAAGCTTCCGCTCTTTGCCGACCCAGAGCGGCGCGTAGCCGCCGGTGATGCTGGTGTAAACCGCCGTGACTTTTTCCGCCGCTGCGTCCGCCATTGAAGCGGTCAATAGCGAGCCCGCCATCAACAAGTTGAAGAGAGATTTTGTCGCAACACTCATAGACGCTTTAGTCAACCGCACTTGCAACGGCATTGCTTCTCCCTCACCCCTTCCCTCTCCCGCTGGGAGAGGGCGAGGGTGAGGGGTACGTTAATAACCGGCGCCCCGCGCCGCTTCCTCGAGAATGCCCGTCTCGATCAGCGACTCCGGCTGCAAATTTTTCGCCGCCGGAACGGTGGGAACCAGCGAATCGATCGCGTAGCGGAGCCCTTGCAGTGGAATGGCTGGAACGCTTTCGAGCAGCGGCCCCGAATTGAACCGATAGTTCTCCTCGATCACGTCGTTGTCTTTCAAACGCAGATACTGCGCCAGGATTTTCTTGCCGAACTCCGGCTCGCTCTGCACTCGCTTGACGCCGGCCATGAAGGCGCGAAGAAATTTGACCAGCATGGGCCTGCGCTCTTTGACGGTGTTTCGCCTGACGGCCATCGTGTTGCCGACCACGGGCAAGCCCAAGGTTTCGAGATCGAGCACCGTTTTGAATCCGGTCTTTTCGAGCACCAGGGCGTTGGCCGGATTGACGATCGTCGCCGCGACCCGCCCGCTCTTAAGCGCCAGCACCCGATCGTTCTGTCCGCCGACGGCGGCGATGCGTATGTCTTGATCGGGGTTCATGCCGAACCGTTGCAGCGCCAGACGCATGTAGAAGTGCGAGACGTCGTGGACGCGCGCGACGCCGACGGTTTTGCCTTTGAGCTGCTCGGGCCTGTCGATGCCGGGCGCCGCGACGATGCGGTACTGCATTCGATTATAAACGCTGGCGACAAACAGAAGATCGGCGCCGCCCGCCATCGCGGAGATGACCGTGTGCGGGATGCAATAGAGCAGATCGATCTCCCCGGAGATGAGCGACGCGACCGACGGGTTGCCTTGAATCCAAATCATCTCCACGTCGAGCCCTTCGCGATTGAACAGGCCCGCTTCTTTGGCGGCCCACAGCGGCATCACCGCGCCGCCGATGTAGCAGTGGCTGACGCGGAGTTTTTCGGCGGCGTGGGCGACCGAAGGCACGATCAGAAAAAAAATGGCGACGAGAAGTAAAGACCGAGGAACTGGATTGGCGGGCGCGGGCATGGTTCCTTCGTCGGGGAGCCTGCTGGACGAAGGAATCTAACAACCCCGGGAACAGGCGTCAACAGGCTGAGAAAGGATCACGAAGTCGTGGATTCAGAGCTGGCGGTTTTGGTCGTGCTCTTCTCGGCCGCGGGTTTTTCTTTCGCGTCCGAGGAATCGGCCTTGCCGCTGCCGTCTTTAGAATCGGCGGTGGAAGCTTTTTCGCCCTTGGCGCCCTTTTTGTCCGCCGTTCCTTTGTCTTTGCGCGCGTAGTCGGTGATGTACCAGCCGGTGCCCTTGAGCTGAAAAGAGGTGTTGGAGATGAGTTTTTTAACTTTGCCCCTGCAGGTGGGACAGCGGGTTAAAGGCTTATCGGTGATTCTCTGCGTCGCCTCGAAAGTCCCGCATTTCCCGCATTCATATTCGTAGATCGGCATGACTTAAAAATAGACACTAGCCGGCTGGTTGTCAATCTGACCTACAATGTAGTCTCGCGTAATCGCTCTCCCTTCCGAGCGTCGGCCGGGCCTGCTCGGAGGACGGGAGACGTCCGACACTGAAGCTTCAATCGGGAACTAGGCTTGATTTGGCAACTAAGGTGCAGAACGGCAGCGACGCATCGGCTCCCGCCGAGGAGCAGGTCCGGCCGACGCTTTTCTTCCTACTTGATTCCCAGTTCGTCCAGCACTCCCTGAAGCATGACGCCGTTCAAATCGCACGGCGTCACCGCGCAGTATTCCAGGCCGTAGCCGATGCGCTCGTCGACGAATCCCTTCTCCAGCATGTATTCCAAAACGCCGCGCACGATCGAGGCGTGCGAGGCGGTGCCTTCGTGCTCGGCCAGGTCGGCCTCGTAGTGCGTGCTGTAGTAGACGACCTGACTCAGGTCCAATTTATAATTTTTCATCAACGCCTGGCGCCAATCCTGAGCGAAATAGCCCATCGCCTCTTCCCAGACCACCGACGCCCAGTAGTCGCAGAGCGCCCCGTCCCACACGACGACTTTGTGGAAGTCGCCGAGCGCGCGCGCCGCCGGCAGCAGTTGCGTGTCCAGGACTTCTCTCTCGGTCAGGCCGAGCGCCTGGCCGGTTCTTATCAATATAAGGATGTGGCCGGGCGGCTCCGGCTTGCCGAACTCGTCGACTAATTTGGAGGCGAACATCCGCATCAGCTTTAAATCTTTTTTCAAAAAATCGATCTGCTTGTAATAGACCGCAAGCCCGAGCGTGTTGATGGTGAGGACGAAACCCGCCCAGTTGCGGTAATAGAGACGGATCGCCTCCATGGGCAGGCTGCCGTCCTGGAGCTTGCGCATGAACGGGCTTTGGCTGACCTTCTCCTTCCAGCGCGCGTGCATCTTTTCATAGAGGCTATCGACGATTCGCTTCGCCTCTTCTTTCGCCATCGGCTTGCCTTCGATCATCTTCGTTCTCCCCGGTTGCTTACTTGACCGGCGCTCTTTTCCTGACCGCCTTCTCGCCGGTTTGATAATGTTCCCCCTTGAGCGCCAGCTCGGCTTCCTCTTCGTCCTCGTCGGTCCACGCGCCGAGATTGTAGCCGTACCACGGGTCCTGCGGCCGGAGCTTCGGCAGCTCCAGGCGCTCCCAGAGCTGCTTGGCCCGCTCCATAAATTCTTTTTTCGGCAGCGAGACCGGCGGATAATCCCACTTGCGCGTCGCGTCGATGAGAATCGCCGAGCAGCCGCTCATCTCGTGCATGCCCATCTCGAGCGCGCCCGGCGGCGCCGCGGACGGATCCATCGACGGCGTGCGATTGCGGATGATCAAGGTGTCGCGATGCGGCTGCATACGAAACGCCAGGGCCCAAAAAAGCGAGTCGAGGTTGCGCGGGTTGATGTCCTCGTCCACCGCGATCACGATTTTGCCGGTGGCCGGATGATAGCCGACCATGCTGTGGAGCGCCTGCCACACGTGCGCCGGGTTCATCTTCTTCATGCGGATGACGCAGATCTGGCGCACGGCGATCGAATGAAAGATCACCTCGACGATGCCGGGTATGTTGCACTGGTCGCGCAGAAACCGGAGATAGTTTCCTTCCGCGGAGACCTGCCGCATGACGCTCGATTCGCTCGGCGGCAGCTGGCTCACGATGCAGGCGAAGATCGGATTCTTCCGGTGCGTGATGCACTTGACGTCGAAATAGGGATTCAGCATTTTTTCGCCGATATAGCCGGTCGACTCGCCAAAGGCCGCCTCGGGCTCGAGATATTCAGTGGAGATTTCTCCCTCGATGACAATCTCGGCGCGCGCGGGGACGAGAAGGTCGATGGTTTTGCAGCGCACGACCTCGATCGGGCCGCCGGCGAGCCCGCCCGCGATGTCCAATTCGCTGACGCTGAGCGGCACGCGCGCCGGCGCGGTATAGGCGACGGGCGGCGGCGCGCCGATCACCAGCGCCGCCGGCAGCGGAATTCCCTTTTGCTTGCATTTCCGCCAGTGGTAGCCGCCGTGGTTGCTCGAGTTTAAGAAAACTCCGGTGCGCGTGGGGCTCTTGATCTGGCCGCGATAATTTCCGATGTTGATGTTTCCGGTCTCGATATCTTTGGTAAACCAGTGCGATGCTGTGGTGTACGGCGCGCAATCGAATCCGGGCGTCGAGATCGGAATCGGGAATTCACCCAAGCCGCCTTTTTCCAGCAGCGACGCGCCGATGTGAATCTCTTCGTGCACCGGCGCATTCTCGACGACAGTCGGGGCGATCGGTGATGCCTCCGCCTGGGTCCAGCGATCGACGATTTCCTCGGGCTTGCACTGGAGACCGAAACCGTAAATTTGTCTCGACGCGGCGAGGCAGCCGACGGCGACGGGGATGTCGTATTTTCTCCCTTTGACGTCGGTGACGTGGGTGAAAAGAAACGCGCGCCGCTCTTCTTCCGCAAGGCCGCGGAACTGCCACCGCACCAGCGGCATCAGCTCGGTGTCTTTGTTGATCGCCTCGTCGATCTTGACCAGTAATCCGGCCTTATCCAACGCCTCCAGGTGCTCTCTTACGTCTTTAAAGTAAGCCACGAAAAAAATCCTGGGGTAACTCAGCGCAGGTTATCGAGCTCCCAGACGACGCGGCGCGGCGCCTTTTTTTGCGGCAGCGCTCGATCGATCATATCGCGCGTAACCAGCCACGGCCCGGAACAACTGTCTTCCATCGCTTCCGCCGCGTCGCCGTATCGCGTGCCGCCGCTGGCGAGCATGACGATCGAAGCCAGCCAAACGCTCATGCCGCAAACGAGCGCGCGCGCCGGAACGTTCATCACGTTGACGACCGCGGTCGAGTCGAATACGGTCTCGGTCTCGGCGACAACCTCTCGATCCATCGACCGGGCGACTCCGCTCGGGAGAACGGCCGTCGACAAGATTACCGCCAGCGAAAGACAAGTCCATTTCGTCGGTTTCATAGACTGATATCTCCTTTCATGGGCCGGTTTTTGGATCGAGAAACAGTCTACTGATAGCAACAAGCGGCCGGAAAGTAAAATAGGCGATTGACGCGGCGGCGGAAACCTTCTAGCTTTCTAGCCGTGAATTTTCCGTTCGCCTTTATGATCGGATTTACCGTGGCGTCGATCCCGGGTCCGACCTCTGTTTTGATCGCGACCCAAACTCTCCGTCACGGCGCCGGAGCCGGCCTCTTGACCATGGCGGCGCCGCTCGTGCTCGACGCTTTCGTCATGCTGCCGCTCGGCTTGATTCTTCAAGCGTCCCTCTTCAGCGGCGGCGGAGCGATCGTTCTGGGGCTGTGCGGCGCGATTTTTTTAATTTGGCTGGGCGTCCAATCGATTCGCGCCGGCATCGAGCACATCAATACTCTTCGCAGCGCGGACGCGGCGCGGCGCGAGCGCAAACAGGAACTCGGCCCTTTTTCAAAAGGACTCGTCACGCACCTGACGAGCCCTTACCCGTATGTGTACTGGGCGACCGTCGGCGGCTCGTTGGTCCTGCAAGGCTACGCCGACGGCGGCGTCCCGGGCGCGGCGCTGTTTCCGATCGGCTTCTGGTGCGGAACTTCGACCTTTACGCTGATTCTCATCTTGCTCGTCGCGAGAGGAAAAAAATTGACGCCCGCGCGGGCGGAGCCGTATTTCCACCACATCTCCGGCGCGCTCCTGATCGCCAGCGGGATTTACTTGGCCGCGAGCGTGTGGCACGGTATTTTTTGAATGCCATGGAACCCAAAGTGAGAGTCGAGCAGGTCGCGACCCAACGCGGCGCGATGCCGGGCCGGTGGAAAGTAACGTGGCGCATCGAGAATCTCGGCGCGCAGCCGCTCAAAATTCTCGCCGCGCGCTGTCCGCACGGAAAGTTTCGCTGCGAGGAAAGAGAAATTACGCCCGCCGCTGATTTAGAACCGGATCAGAACGCGCACGTCGAACTCGAGGTGCTGTGCCGAGAACCGTCCGGAAGCGTCGTGGAGAATGCCTTCCTGATTCTGCGCGTCCTTTGGGACGGGAATCCATGGTTGATACTTGCGCGCCTGCGCGTCGCGATGAACGGCGATGGAAGTCCGATCACGGCGACCGAGTTGATTACGGCTCAACCCGTTGGCTTCTCCTTACGTGAAACTGACGTTGAATAGGAGCGACCGTTATGGCGATGACCGCGCGCGAAAAATTGATTCTTCAGAAACTCCGCGGCTGACACAACAACTGAGGCCTCGGCTTCGAGGAGACCACGGGCATGGTCTCGAACTCGCTCCACATCGATCTTCAGGATTTATTGGAGACGATCAAGCGGATGCGCAAAGAACACGGCAAGAGCGCCGAGTATCAGAAGCTGCGGCGCGAGCTGCCGGAAGACTGGCCGCTCTAGCCAGTGCTGAGGACTGAGTGCTGAGTAAATGAGTCCCCTCCCAACTCAGTCCTCAGCGCTCAGCACTTTCGTCAGGGGAGGCGGACACGGGGCTGGCGGAGCTGCAACGGTTTCGCGCCGCTCCAGAACTCTCTTTTTCCCGTCATCGCCTGGACGTGGCCGTCCCATTCGAGTGAAAACGCGGTCAGTCCAAGCTTCACCGCGCGTCTCACTTTCTCCCGAGTCTCGTCGTCTTTGGCGAACTGGCGGATCGCGTCGATCTGCCGCCCTCCATGACCCGCGTCCTGCTCGGCGTGAAGCCGGTAGGTCTCGGCCGCGCGGTCGGAAAATTTGTAGTAGCCCGTGAGCTCGCGGTACACTTTTGCGGAAACTTTGTCCGGCCCGCCGAGCTGACTCTCGACAAAGCTCAGCAGCGCCACGCCTTCGAGCGCCGAGCGGCGCTGGCAGCAGCCGATGATCATCTCGATCGCCGCCGCCGTCCCCGGAGCCGGCTCGGCGCGGTCGGCCTCCTCGCGCGAGATGCCGCCCGCTTCGAGAAACTGGAGCATGATGTCGACGTGGGTGCGCGGCCCGGCAAGCTCCTCCATGAAATTTTCCAGCACCGTGCCCATCAGGCCGTAATCTTTGGAAGCTACCGCGTTGACGGCGATGTAACCGAAGAAGATCGGATTGGTGCGCACGCGAAGGTAGTGCTGCACTTCGCCGAGAATAATCTGCTCGCGCGTCCAGCGGTGCTGCAAAATCCCCTGGAACCACGGATGCTCGCCCATCGGAACCTCTTCGGCATAGCTCCAGAGTTCCGCGATGAATTCATCCGGGGACATACAAAAGAACTCAGTCCTCAGACCTCAGCACTCAGCGCTGTGTCACTCCGCCAGCGGCACCGTCATGAAAATATGCGGTTCGTTGCCGAGGACGCGCGAGACGTGGCCCTCGCCCGTCAAATCTTCCGCGAGCATCACGTCCCCCGGCTTGAAAATCCGCTTTGTGCCGTCGCTGCACTCGATTTCCCATGAGCCCGCGAGCGTGACGACGTATTGGCGGCGCGGCGCCGGATGCCAGTCGATGACGTGACCGACCGGCGCGCGGCGAAAGACGACGCTGTTCGCGTTCTGTAGCGCGGTCGACTCGATTTTTTGTTCGCCTCCGAACGACAAATCTTTTTCTTCGAAATGCGATTTTTGATCGCCGCCGGTGTACAGCCTGACGACTTTCATTCCGTCCTCCCGCTTTCAGCTCCGCTGTTCCTGATAGGTTACGTGCGGCCCGCCGAACGCCTCGGAGCGATTGCCGAAAAGCACCAACGGCGTATTGCCCACGTTCGTGATCTGGTAGTAATCCTTTGCGCCGAAGAAGACGGCCTCGTTTTTCTCGATGATTTTTTCTTCGCCGTTGATGCCCTTGACCGACGCCTTGCCTTCGACGACGAGAAAAGTTTCCGGCGAAGCGTGGTAGTGCATGTCCGTGCCGTCTCCCGGCACGAAGTAAAGAATCCAAGAACGGAAATTCTCCGTGCCGAAGAGATTGATCTTGCGCTTTTTGTCTTTCTCGGCTTCGATCATTTTCCGGCTAAGGTCGGTAAATTCCATACAGCTCTCCTCCCGATTATTTTCGACGTAGGACGCGGCACACCGCCAACCTGTGGAAACACTAGCAAAACGATCGCAGAGCGACAAGGTGCCGCTTTCAGCGTCATCCTGAACGCAGTGAAGGACCTGGAAATTGGGCCGAGCAAATCGTGCGAAGAAGAAGAGCGAGCGGGGCGGGCACGCGGTATCGCCGAAACAGTTCCGCTACTTGACCCGAATCATCAAATCGTCGGAGCGCCATCCCATCGTGCGGCATATCGCGAACACTCGATCCCGGGATTTCGCGACGATCGTGACCAAGGAGCGTGTCGGCATGTGTAAAACGATCCAAGAGCGCATCTTACGTTTCCCCCTTGCCCGGGCATAAACGCAAGAAGCATGCCTCGTTCCCGCCGCTGCGGACGGCTGACCTCCGACCGAGCAAAACGGCCGCGCGGCGTGCCCTAAAAGCCAGCTTTTTCTATACTTAGTGGCCCGACTATCTTCGGTTGCGAGGCGATTGCGAAATTTTGCATCCGGGGGTCAACGCCGTGGTCGGCGCGCGCAAATTGTCCACCCGGTCGCAAAATTGTCCGGGATCTCGTTGCACAAAAAAGCGGAGATTCTGAGGCGGAGGCCCTACAAACCCATCTGACCGAACGCACGATCGAGCATCTTGAGCGCGTGGTCGACTTGTTCCGCCGTGACGTTGAGCGGCGGCGTGATCCGAATCACGTTTCCCATGAGCCCGCCCTTGCCGATAAGCAGTCCGTTGGTCCTGGTCGCTTCGAACAGCCGCTGAACCATTTCGGGCGCGGGCCGCTTGTTCTCGCCCACCAGCTCCAGCCCTTGCATCAATCCCATACCGCGCACGTCGCCGATGGCCGGATATTTTTTCTGTAGCTCCTCCAAGCCGCCGCGGAGACGTTGTCCCATGACGCGCGCGTTCTCGACCAGATTTTCTTCTTCGATGACTTCGATGGTCGCGAGCGCCGCCGCGCTCGCGACGGGATTACCGCCGAAGGTGGAGATGCTCATCCCTTTCATGCTGTCGGCCACCTCCGGTGCTGCGATCGTCGCGCCGATCGGCGTGCCGTTCGCCATTCCTTTCGCCAAGGTCATGATGTCGGGCTCGACGCCCCAGTGTTCGATGCCGAATATTTTTCCGCCGGTGCGGCCCCAAGCGGTCTGGACTTCGTCGCAGATAAAAAGCCCGCCGTACTTCCGCACGATGTCGATGATTTCCTTGAAATATTCTTTCGGCGGCGTGATAAAGCCGCCGATCCCCTGGATCGGCTCGGCGATGAACGCCGCGAGCCGGCCGGACGTGACGGTTTGAATCGCCTCTTCCAGGTCCTTGGCGCATTTGAGCTCGCAGCTCGGGTACGTCAAGCCGAACGGACAGCGATAGCAATAAGCGTTGGGGATGTGATGGACGCCGGGCGCGGCCGCCGGCATGAGGCGCCAAGCGGCGTGCGCCGTGAGACTCATCGCCAAATGGGAACGGCCGCTGTAGCCGTGGCGCAGCGCGATGACATCCTGGCACTTCGTGTGAAGCTCGGCCAGCAGCACCGCCGTCTCGTTCGCTTCCGTGCCGCTGTTGGTGAAAAAGGACTTTTGCAGCTTTCCCGGCGCGATTTGCGCCAGCTTCTCCGCCAGCTTGACGTGCGGCTCGGTCGGGTAGAGGGTCGAGACGTGCTGCAGCTTGCCGGACTGCTTTTGGATCGCGTCGGTGACTTTCGGATGGCAATGGCCGACGCTGATCGTGACGATGCCGCCGAAAAAATCGAGATATGCTTTCCCCTCGCCGTCGTAGACGTAACTTCCCTTTGCGTGATCGACGACCAGCGGCTCGTCGTAGTAATTCGCCACGCACGAAAACAGAAACTTCTTCTGCTTGTCGAGAATGTCCTGTTTGTTCATGCGAATGGCCCTGGAACGACGCTATGCAATCCCTGCAACTCTGTCAATAATATGTGTCAGCGCCTTTTTCTGCCCGGCCCGTAGATGATTTTCCCCGGCCGCGCGCCGGTGTGCTCGCCCTGATCGATCACGACCTTGCCGTTCACCAGAACATAATCGATGCCTTTGGGATACTGTTTCGGCTTCTCATAGGTCGCGGTATCCGCGACGGCATCGGGATCGAAAACGACGAGGTCGGCCCAACAGCCTGCGCGAATCAGCCCGCGGTCTTTTAGCCCGAGCACTTGCGCGGGTAATGAGGTCATTTTTCGCACGGCATCTTCCAACTGAAGCACTTTTTCCTCGCGCGTGTATTTTCCCAGCACGCGCGGGTGGGTGCCGAAGTTGCGCGGATGCGGTTTGCCGGGGTAGTCGAGATTGAGCGCGCTCCCGTCCGATCCGATCGACACCCACGGGACCTGCATGACCGTTTTCACGTCCTCTTCCGACATCGTGTGGTGCACGCCGTAAACGAAATTTCCCTCTTCGTAAATCAAATTAAAGCATGCCTCCACCGGTTCTTCGCCGCGGAGCGCGGCGATCTCCGCGACGCTTTTGCCCTCGAACCGTTTGAGCGCGGGCGTGTCGAAGCGCGCGGCGACGATGCCCTCCCAGCCGCCATGCTCATTGACGTATTGATCGAACTCCCGATCGGCTTTGACGCGCGCGCGGAATGCCGGCTTGCTGAATTGCGGGATCACCTCGGCCATCGGTCCGTTCTGTACCCAGCGCGGGAAGAGCCGGCGCCAGGGATGCTGCATCGCCGTATACGGGTATTGATTCGCTGTGACGTCGAGGCCCTCGCGCCGCGCCGCTTCGATCTGTTCGACGACTTCGCGCACCCTGCCCCAGTTGCTCTTGGCGCGCATCTTGAGATGATAGACGTGCAGCGGGATTTCCGCTTCGCGCGCGACGCGAATCGCCTTCTCCAGCTCTTCGGTGATGTCGAAGCCTTCGCTGCCGAGATGAACGCCGTAGTAGCCGCCGTAGCGCCGCACGACTTTCGCCATTTCCGTTACTTCGTCGGGATGCTCCGGCCCCTTGGCGTGCCACGCCGCGGTCAGCCCCAGCGCGCCCTCTTCCATCGCGCGCGCCACCATCCGATTCATCCGCGCCCGCTCTTTCGCCGTGGCGGCGCGCTCGTCGAAGCCGACGACGATCGTCTTGATCTGCTGCGGCGAAACGCCGGAAGCGACGTTGAGCGCGACGCCCTGCCTCATTAATTTTTTGAAGTAGCCGGTAAAATCGGTCCAGTCGGTGTCGATGCCGTTGCGCCGCCGGTGCTCCATGCGGTACTCCTCGAGCACGGCGCCCGTCAGTGGAGCGACGGTCTGACTCTCGCCGATGATATCGAAGGTGACGCCCTGCCGAACTTTACTTTCGGCGTTACCGTCGGCGACCAGCGGCTGATCGCTGTGCGTGTGCATGTCGATGAAGCCGGGGGCAACGACGCGGTGGTTAGCGAAGATCGCGCGCCGGACGGAGCTGGGCTTGATCTTTCCGACGGCGGCGATCTTTCCGTTCTTGACCGCCACGTCGCCGATGAACCAGGGATTTCCCGTCCCGTCGATCACCCTGCCGCCGTGAATAACCAGATCGTAGAGAGCCATGTGGATGTCCACCCCGAACTACCATCGTTCGCGACGGCGGGCAAGATTTGAGCGCTTCGCCGAGGAAGGATGCCGACAATGAAGGTAAAACCGGCTTTACGGATTCGGTACGTATATGTTACGTCAGGAACGGCGACAAGAGATGTCCGACCGTTGCCAGCGGAGTTAATTTGAGGAGGAAAGAATGATCGATCTCTATTACTGGACCACGCCGAACGGCCATAAGATCACCATATTCCTCGAGGAATCCGGTCTCCCTTACACGATTAAACCGGTTAACATTTCCAAGGGCGAGCAATTCTTTCCCGAATTTCTCGCGATTTCTCCGAATAACCGTATTCCGGCGATTGAGGATCACAAACCGTCCGACAGCAAAGGACCGCTTAGCGTCTTTGAGTCAGGAGCGATCTTGCAATATCTGGCCGAGAAGACCGGCAAGTTCTTGCCAACTGATTTACGTGGCCGCACCGAAACCATGCAATGGCTGTTCTGGCAAATGGCCGGTCTTGGACCGATGGCCGGCCAAAACGGTCACTTCAACAACTATGCACCCGAAAAAATTCCCTACGCGATCGATCGCTACGTCAAGGAAACCGAGAGGCTCTACGGCGTGCTCGACGAACGCCTCGCCGACCGCGAGTTCATTGCCGGGCCTTATTCGATCGCCGACATGGCCACGTATCCGTGGATTGTCCCGCACGCGCGGCATGGGCAAGATCTGAATGGCTTTCCAAGCCTGAAGCGCTGGGTTGAAAGGATTCAAGGCCGCGCTGCGGTGCAACGCGCTTACGACGTGGCTAAGAGAGTCAACACGGCCCCAACGGTTACCCAAGAATCGATGTCGATACTTTTCGGACAGGGCCGGCGGTCGCCACACCGAACATAAACTGGACTTTCCCGGGGTATCCACGATGATCGAGCTCCATCATAATGACATGTCGGTTTGCGCACAGAAGGTGCGCTTCGCGCCGGCTGAGAAAAAGCTCAAGTGGGAAGGCCACCCCCTTAATCTACGAGCCGCCGATCAGCAGAGACCGGAATATTTAAAACTCACCCCCAACGCCGTCGTGCCAACGCTCGTCGACGACGGAACCGTGATCATCGAATCCACGGTGATAAACGAATACCTCGACGACGCCGATCCGGAAATCGACCCGACGGACATCGGCGGCCGTCGCGCTACATTTTCAGCGGCGCTTACGGGCGCTGCCGAAAGAGGAAGTGATGTTCGCATTACATTATCTTTCGAGTTCTGGGCGCTCTTCGACGGCCCGAGACTGGATCGACCGGCACGCTGAGCTCTATGCAGGTAACGCAAATCTCGCCGACGCGCGGCGTCGCAGGCCGCTCGATGTAGTCGACCTCCGGCCAGTCGGGGCATGTGCTGACGAAATGCCATAGGACGGAGCCTCTCGCCTTTCGAAATCTGAGTTCCATATCAACAACCTCCGTTCCGCTGCTCGTGAGACGACGATAGCTGCGCGCCGCGCGAGTTCACAAACGGCTAAAGACCTGGAAATGATCATGGAAAAAACCCGAGTATGGAGCACAAACGTAATCCGTGGAGCAGTAGCGCCTGGCCGCCGGGGGAAGCGATGAAGAACAATGCGCGGGCGTGTGATTTCCGTGCTCGCGACGCTAGCGATCGCCGAGCGGACTACCGTGCCGAAATTGTTCGGCAGTTGGCGGTGGAGCTGGAGGCGGAAGGCGACCCTTCGACGACCTCAGGGCGAACGGAGCAGAGCGCGTGAAAAAAGAGCTAAAGAAGATGTCCGACTTCCAAATCGCCGATCTCCGCTATCGATCGACCGATTTGGCCTTTGAGCAGTCCGTGAACCTGCCAGCAAAAGGTTTGGTCGTCGAAAAGCAACGCGCCCATGTAATCGCCTCCGCTATGCTCAATGACCAAAAACAATCTAGTAGCGGGCTGGACCGAAGAGGGGATGACGTGCGCGAGTACGTCGATTTCGCCCTTGGGGATTTCGCTCTTGGCAGGGCTATTGTTATCCTTGCCGATTCAGGTCCAGGTGGGGGGCAGTTTCGGACATATTTGATAAGACATCAGCGGGTGGTCCCGCAGTCTCATACGATTCAATCTAGCACCATCGACTCGGCGGACAAGATAGCGCAAGGAGCGAGGGAAACGTGAGAGTGGAGCGCTTAGAGCAGGTGTCCGACTTCGAGGTCGCCGATCGAGGAGATCGGCTGGCCGATCTGATCTTGCAGCAGGGCGTACACTTGGCCGCAGAAAGCGGGGTCGTCGAAAAGCAGCGCGCCCATGTAGATGGCGTTGCGATGTTCGACGACCAGAAAGCACCTCGACCCCGGCGCGGTCGTGGAGTGCACCATCTCCTGCAAAATACCGATTTCACCTTTAGGTCGATGATCGTTCATTCCGCCGATCCACATCCACGCGGGCGGCCAGTTCAGGCACTTTCGGTACGACATCAGCGGGTGGTCCCGCAGTCTCATGAGGTCAGTCTAGCACCATCGACTCGGCGAACAAGGTGATCTCAAAAGAAAAAAAATCGCTGCTGCACGGCGCCCCGGCAAAAGCTCGGGCTCTCCCGGAGTATCGATTTATCCTCGTGAACGAGACCGGCTACGATTCATGCGCCGCGCCGAATTTTTCCGACGCGGACTTTGAAAAAGTACTGAAGCACTTTCAGGCTTCGGGCTTTTGGGTCAAAAGAAAATTCGAGCCGAAGAAAACGGCGGACGGGAAGGCGACGATCACTCGAGTCAGCAAGAAGTGATCAAGCACCAGTGGCGGAATTTAAGTTTCCCCGCGAATTCCCGCTCGCCGCAGTTTTCTCGCCAACTGACAATGAGCGAGCAACGCGAGTCGAATGGTGGAGGCGGGGGGAATCGAACCCCCGTCCGAAAGTGTTACGCCAAGCAGAACTACATGCTTAGCCGCTAATTTAATCTCGTCCCTGAAGCGCCCAGCGGCAGGCTTCCCAGGGACCAGCCGGTTTAAATCTCGGCCTCATCTCCTCCGGCAGGAGAATCGGCCTATCCCACTAAATGACGCCTTATCCGACCCCGCGGGAGAAGACCGGTAAGACGCTAACTGCGATTAGGCAGCTAGGGCGTACTCAAAATTATCTGCAGTTAAGTGCAGCCTGTTTGTTTAACGGGACAACAGGACCCCGGCATGCCTCCTTGACTTGGCACCCCCGTCGAACCCATTTCGCCCCCATTTGGCGTCGATAAGCGTCGCCTAACTTCGTTCTCGTTATGCTCGCTTCTCGACGCCAACTAAGTTCGTGATTTCAAAGACCGTTCGACTTCGCGCTGGGCGGCTTTTTTACGCAGGGTTTCACGCTTGTCGTAGAGTTTTTTACCCTTCGCTAATCCCAGCTCGACCTTTGCTCTGCCGTTCCTAAAGTATAGCTTGAGCGGCACCAGGGTCAACCCTTTCTCTTGCACTTTGCCGGTGAGACGCAGGATCTCTCGCTTATGCAGCAAGAGCTTGCGCGTGCGTGTCGGCTCGTGATTGAAGCGGCTGGCCGCGTCATAGGGGCTGATGTGCGCGTTTAAAAGAACGCACTCGCCGCGCATGATTCGCGCGTAGCTGTCCGCCAAATTCGCCTTGCCGTCGCGCAGCGATTTGACCTCGCTCCCTTGCAACACCAGACCCGCTTCGTAGGTCTCTTCGATAAAATAATCGTGTCTGGCTCGGCGATTGACGCAGATAATTTTTTCTTCCGGGGCGGCCATGGGAGAAGCATTCTAGCAATTTCAGGCTTGACTATGAAGCGCCGCACCAGAGAGGCCTGCATGGCTGGGGCGGCCGATTCATGATAACCTCTGCAAGATGACCAGAAGTAAAAACATAAACCGTATCTCTTTTTTCACGATTCTCACTGTCTTACTCGTCGCCCACACGCTTTCCGCCGCAGAGTCGCCGATAGGCAAATGGAAAACCATCGACCAGAAAACCGGCAAGGTCGTGTCCACGGTGGAGATTTATGACCAAGGCGGCAAGCTCTTCGGCAAAATCGTCGCGCTGATCGAGCCGAACGATCCACAGGGCAAGCCGAAAATCTGCGATGCCTGCAAAGGCACCGATAAAGACAAACCCATCATCGGGCTCGTCATCCTCCGCGACTTGAGTCCAGGCGGGGACCGCTACAAAGGCGGCACCGTGCTCGATCCCGAGGACGGCAAAATCTATCCGGCGGAGATTTGGGTTGAAGATGGGGCGCTCAAGATGCGCGGCTATCTGGGGATCCTGCACAGAACCCAGGCCTGGCCCAAGGCCAATTGAGACCGCACAGCTTGATCACTTCGAGTTGACGAGTATCGATTTTTCCTCGGGGCTGATCATTCCGCCGGAGACGATCAGCTTGAAGGCCTCTTCCGGACTCATCTGAAGCGTCACGATGTCCCGTTCCGGGACGAGCAGGTAAAATCCCGCAGTCGGATTCGGCGTGGTCGGCACGAAAATATTGACGAGACGATCTTCCGAATGGCGCGCCAGCTCGCCGCTCGCGTACCCGGTGGCAAAACCGACGGTAAAAATTCCCTTGCGCGGATATTCGAACAGCACGACTCTTCGGTCTTCCTGCTCCTGGTTGAAGATATTTTCCACCAGTTTCTGCACGGAAGTGTAAACGCCGCGGAAGATCGGAATGCGAATGAGAAAGCCGTCCCAAACGGCGAGCGCCCGGCGCGTGACGACGCCGGTGGCGAGAAAGCCGAGAAACACGATCAACGCCAGCGTGAAAATCGCTCCCAGTCCGGGAATCGGGACGTAAGTGGATGGACGAAGGATCGTCGGCAGAATATCGAACAGGCCGTCCATCAGGCTGATGATCCAGCCGATAAGCCAGACGGTGATGACCAAGGGAAGCAGCACCAAGAGGCCGGCAAAAAAGTAGCGCCGCAGACGTTCTTTGAGAGTCATTCGAAACCTTTTGCTTTCCTTGCCGCGCTAGCCGCCGCGACCGATCTCAGCTCGCGCCGTGGATCTTCCCGTTGAGCATACAGGTTTCCACGATGCATTCCTCCTCTACGTCTTCAGCATGATGTTGTCAATTAGTCTCGCCCGGCCGACCCTGACGGCCAAAGCAAAAACCGCCTCGCGCTCGATGGTCGCCACGTCCGCGAGAGTTTCGGGATCGCATACTTTGGCGTATTCGATTCGGGCGAGCGGCTCCTTCTCGATCTCGGCGCGCGCGGCGTCGATGATGCGCGTGCTTTCCCTTTCCCCTTGCCGCACCAAGGACTCCGCCAGCCTGAGCGAGCGATAAAGACTCAGAGCCGCCGCTCGCTCGTCGCGGCTCAAATAAACGTTCCGCGAGCTCAGCGCGAGACCGTCCGTCTCCCGAACCGTCGGATGGCCGATTACTTCCACGTCGAAATTCAAATCCCGCGCCATACGCCGGATCACCTGGAGCTGTTGATAGTCTTTGGCGCCGAAAATCGCCGCGTGCGGCTTTACGACGTTAAAGAGCTTGGCGACGACCGTCGCGACACCGCGAAAGTGGCCGGGACGAAACTCGCTGCAGAGCAGCGGGCTGAGTTTCTCGACGTCGATATAAGTCTGATATCCTGCCGGATAGATCTCCTCGACCGGCGGATGGAACAAAACGTCGACTTTCTCTTTCTCCAGCAGCTCGCGGTCGCGCGCGAAATCGCGCGGGTAAGCGGCCAGATCCTCCCTCGGCGCGAACTGAGCCGGATTGACGAACAGCGAAACAACCACCCGCGCGCCGCTCTTTTTTGCTTGGCGCACGAGGCTCAGGTGACCTTCATGCAGCGCGCCCATCGTGGGAACGAGGACGATGCGCCTCCCGGCGCGCCGCTCGGTCTCGGTCCACCGTTGCATGTCTTGAATGTGCTCAATCAACCGCATGAATCCTTCTCTACAAGAGGGCGCGATAAATCGCGCCCCTACTGGCCTGTCGCCTATTGCCTTCCCTTCAATGAAACGAATGCTCGTCGTCGGGGAAACTGCCTTCGCGCACCTCGGCGATGTAGCGTTTCACCGCGTCCGCCATGATCCCTTTGAGATCCGCGTACCGCTTGACGAACTTGGGCGTGTACACGTCGAAGAGCCCGAGCATGTCGTGCACGACCAGAACCTGACCGTCGCAATGCGCCCCGGCGCCGATGCCGATGGTCGGAATCGTGAGCCGCCGCGTGATCTCCTCGGCCAGATCCATGGGAATACCTTCCAGCACGACCGAAAACGCGCCGCCCTCTTCCACGGCGAGCGCGTCTTGCATGATTCCGTCCCGCGCCGCTTTTTTCTTGCCCTGGACTTTGTAGCCGCCGAACCGGTGAATCGACTGCGGCGTCAAGCCGACGTGGCCCATGACCGGTATGCCCATCTGAACGATCGCCTCGATCGTCTTGAGCATCGTCACGCCGCCTTCCAGCTTTACGGCCTCGGCGCCGCCCTCGCTCAAAAATCTGCCCGCGTTGCGCTTCGCCTCCTCGACCTTCACTTGATACGAGAGAAACGGCATGTCCGCGACGAGCAAAGCGCGCGTGCGTCCGCGTGCAACGATCCGCGTGTGATAGATCATCTCCTCCAGCGTCACCGGCAGCGTGCTCGCCTGCCCCTGGATCACCGAGCCGACGGAATCGCCCACCAGCAAGATATCGATGCCGGCATCATCGAGGACGCGCGCGAAGGAATAATCGTAGGCGGTGAGCACGGTAATTTTCCGCCCCGCTGGCTTCATCTTGACGATCTCGGGCACGGTGATCTTTTCCGCCATGCTCACCTCCAAAACTAAAAAAGCCTTCCGCCTGAGGCGGAAGGCCATCAAGATGCTCACAGGCGCAGCAAGCCGTCGCCTACTGCCATCTTTTCTATTCTGGCGTCCGTCTCAGTCCAGATTACCTGGATCCAAGCGGTATGTAATGCTGCGTGCCGGAACCCATGCTGTTGATTTCGCGGATCAAGTCACCCAGATCTTGGCTGCTCGCCACGAAATCGATCTCGGAAGTGTTCACCACCAGAAGCGGGCTCTCGTCGTAGTGGAAAAAGTATTGATTGTAAGCTTGAGCCACCTCTGTCAGGTATTCCAGGGTCACGCTTCGCTCATAGCTTTTATCTCTCTTTTTGAGTCTTTTGTAAAGGACTTCAGGCCGCGCCTGGAGGTAAACAACGAGGTCGGGCCGGGGCAGACGCGGGTCGAGAAGCTGGTAAATCTGATGATAAAGCGCCAATTCTTCAGCGCTGAGCGTGAGGCTCGCGAAGATCTTGTCCTTGGCGAAAAGATAATCGGCGACGGTCGTCTGGCTGAAAAGATCCTGCTGGATCAAGCGCGTCTGCTGGTGGTAGCGGCTGAGGAGAAAAAAGAGCTGGTTCTGGAAGGCGTAGGTTTCGCGCTCCTGATAGAACTTGGACAGAAACGGGTTGTCTTCGACGGTTTCAAAAACGGTGCGCGCCTGAAACTCGGCGGCGAGGATCTTCGCGAGGCTCGTCTTACCGACTCCGATCGGCCCTTCGACCACGATATATTTTTTGCTCGCCATCCGCTTCGGAAATGTACATAAAGAGCGGAAAATTGTCTAGCTGTTTTTGCGCGCGACGCCTTGACAAGCCGCCACGTACTCGCTCACGACGCGATCGAGCGAGCGCGGCTCCGCCTGGAGGCGCGCGTCGCGGCCGATCCCGGCGCGCAGCTCGGGCTCGGCCGCCGCACGCAGCGTCTTGGCGGTGAGATCGTCGATGTCGCCCAGCCGAAACAACAATCCGGTTGCGCCGTCGGTGATCACCTCGCGCGCGGCGGGAATGTCGCTCGCGAGAAGGAGCCGCCCGCACGCCTGCGTCTCGAGATAGACGCGCGCCAGGCCTTCGGCCTCGGAAGCCATCACGACGATGTCCGCGAGGTTGAAGTAATCCGGCATCCGTTCGTAACGAACCCATCCGGCAAAACGAAACTTTTCAATCAGGTTCCTGGACCGGCAGGATTCCTCGACAGCCGCGCGGAGATCTCCGTCGCCGACCACCAGGTACACGAGCTTGGGATTTTGCTTGAGAGCTTTTTCCGCCGACTGAACCAGATCCAAAGGCCGTTTGAGCGCTTTCAGATTCGACACGTGAGCGACGACGACGTCGCCTTCCCGGATGTTCAGCTCTCGGAGCAAATCCGGATCTTTGGATCGCGGATAAAATTCTCGCGTATTGACGGCGTTCGGAATGCTCCTCACGTTGTGAAATCCCAATTCGCGCAGGCTCTGCGCCATGTGATCGGCCGGCGTGACGATGAGCTCTACCTTGCGGAACTGTTCGAGCATGGCTCGGGCGAGCGCTGCGGGATAGGTCCGCTTGAGGATTCCCATGGCGGTGGCGCTCCCTGCGGTGCGCAGAATGCAGGGAATCGAGCGCGCTCGCGCGATGTCCGGAACGTGCCAGACGAATGATTCTCTTCCGAGCAAGATCGCGTCCGGCCGCTCGTCCGCGATGAGACTCCGGAGCCGCTTCTGAATCGCACGGTTCTCCTGCTTTCGATAGTCGTCGGGAACCGGAACGTCGGGCGAAGTTTCATAGAACGGCAGCAAGAACCGCGTGACGCCGATTTGCGGACATCCGGCGGCGAATCGGTCCCCCGCGCCGAGCGAATCGGCGGTGATCGGAGCCAGCGCCCGTATTCGATGACCTAATTTGCTGAGGCCGATGATAATCTGCGAGCCCGAGAGCGCAGAGCCGCCCGGATGCGGCGGCAGCGTCCCGACGTAGATGATGCTGAGCTGTCGGCGACTTTGCGGCATCAACGGCGGCTCGTTCCTTTCATGGCGC
>DASXRG010000103.1:0-59046 GCA_036506735.1 Binatia bacterium
GAATGAAATTGCCGGCGCCGCGCTCGACGTGACCGAACCCGAGCCGCTGCCCGCCGACCACAAGATCCTCACGTTGCCGAACGTGATCATCACGTGCCACACCGCCGCCAACTCGAACGAGTCCTACGTCGATTGCCAGACGCACGCCGCGCGTGAGGTCGCGCGCGTCCTTTCCGGCCAGGCGCCGACAACAGAAATTAAAGACCCGTGGCTGCTGGCCGAGGCGCAGGACCAGGGATTCGGGGGAGTGTAAGGGCCGCGCGCTGAATCGTTGGAAAAAGCACAGGAGGTATGTTCGGATGAGCAGTCAACTCGCGACTCGGATCATCGACGGCGACGGCCATATTATGGAGGACAACGCGGCCATCATCGCGCGCATGGAATCTCCCTATCGGGAGATCGCGGAACGGAAAGGCGTCGTCTTCCCGCCGCTGGATCATCTTCACGCCGGGCGGGCCGTGGAAACTCCGCCGCAACGCGACGGGCGCCCCGCCGTCGGCCCGAACGGCTGGCTCGATTTTCTCAACGATGTCGGCGTCGAGTGGACCGTGCTCTACCCTACGACCGGCCTCTCGTACGGCAAGATCGTCAGTCTCGACTACGCGGTGGCGGTCTGCAAGGCGTACAATGACTGGCTCCATCAAAGCTATATAAACTTCGATCCGCGCTTCAAGGGGATGGCGATAATTCCAATGCAAGACCCGGACGAAGCGGCCAAGGAGTTGCGGCGCGCCGTGACCGAGCTCGGAATGCTCGGCGCCATGATGCCTTCCAACGGCCTGGCCCAGCCGTTGGGTTCGAAAACCTACTGGCCGGTTTACGCCGAAGCCGATCGGCTCGGCTGCTGTCTGGCCGTCCACGGCGGAGTGCACGACCGCTTCGGCATGGATCACATGAACATGTACGTGCCCGTGCATGCCCTGGGCCATCCCTGGGGGCTCGCGGTCAACTGCGCGAACATCATCTACAACGGCATCCTCGACCGCTTCCCGCGGGTCCGCGTCGCATTTCTCGAAGGCGGGGTCGCGTGGCTGCTGCTGCTGCTCGAAAGGCTGCACGCGTCGCATGAAACTCATTTCCAATATATTCCGCCGAACGAGTTCGGCGTGCGCGAGGGCGACGAGCCCGGCAATTACATCATCGAAAAAATCAAAAACGGCCGCTTTTTCGTCGGCGTCGAGACGGAGGAGTTGACCATGCCCTTCGCCATCAAGGTCGTCGGCAACGGGCCCTTCCTTTACTCCTCCGACTTTCCCCACGAAGTTACCCACGAGAGCTGCAAGCGCGACATCGGCGAGCTGATGGAGAGCGGCGAGATCACCGCGGACGATAAAGCCGCCTTGCTCTACCGCAACGCCGAGCGCTTTTACAAGCTGCCGCTGTGAGAAAGGATCGACCATGAACGACTGTCGCGCCGCCGTCATCACGGCACATCATCGACCGCTGGAGATTCAGCGGGTTCCTATTCCGGAATTGGAGCCGGGCGCTCTGCTCGTGCGCATCGAGGCCTCGACGCTCTGCGGCACCGACGTGCACCGCTGGCACGGCCCGCTCGGCGACGGCGACACGTTGCCGATCATCACCGGCCATGAGCCGTGCGGTTACGTCGAGGAGATCAACGGCGAGCGCACCGACATTTTGGGCAATCCGGTCAAGCGCGGCGAGCGGATCGTCTGGAGCTACGTCGCCTGCGGCAGTTGTTACTATTGCAGCGTCGCGCTGCAGCCGTGCATCTGCCGCGGACGCGCCTCGTGGGGCCACAACCGCAGCGACCGGTTCCCGTATCTTCTCGGCAGTTGCGCCGAGTACATGTACGTGCCGCCGCCGTGTCTCATCATCAAAGTGCCCGAGGAAGTCTCTTCCGCCTCGGCGGCGGCCTCCGCCTGCGCTTATCGCACGGTCATGCACGGCTTCGACCGGCTCGGCGCCGTCAAGAGCAATGAGACCGTGGTCATTCAGGGCTCCGGGCCGCTCGGTAATTTCGCCACGGCGGTGGCCAGGGACCACGGCGCGAAAAAGGTGCTGGTCATCGGCGCGCCGGCGGCGCGCCTGGAAGTTACCCAGCGCATGGGCGCGGACGCGGTGCTGAATCTGGAAGAGGTCGCCGATGAAAAAGAGCGGCGCGAGTGGGTGCGCGATCACACCGACGGGCGCGGCGCGGACGTCGTGATCCAGGTCGCGAACAACCTGGCGGTGCCTGAAGGGCTGACCTTGCTGCGCGACGGCGGCAGGTATTTGAACATCGGCGCCGGCGGCAAAGCGAACGTCGCCGTCGAGAAGCTGCCGCAGGAAATGACTTTTTTGACGATTCGCTCCGCCGAGCCGCGCCACTGGCTGCAAGCCATCGACTTTCTCGCGTCGCGCAGGAAAATCTTCCCGTTCGAGGAGATGATCAGCAAGAGTTATTCCCTGGAACAGGTGAACGAGGCGCTGCAAGCGATGGCGAGCTACCAGGTCGTGAAAGCAGTTATTAAATTCCACTAACCCGATCACCGAAGCTAGAAAGTAAAAACGAAAGATGTTTACTGTATTGCAATGAATCGACTTCACGTCCTGAACTTGACTTTCGCCGCTCTCATTGTCATTTCCGCCGCGGCGCGCGGCGACGAGAAGACCCCCATCGACGGCATCGAGGACAATAGCTTTCTCATCGAAGAAGCCTATAACCAGGAGCCGGGAGTCGTCCAGCACATTTTTACCGCGGTCTATTCGCATGACTCCCTGCGGCACGGCTGGACGTTTAACTTCACCCAGGAATGGCCGATATTCGGTCAGGACCATCAATTTTCGTATAGCATTCCGTCCCTCTCCCTCAGAGAAAGCGGAGAGCGCGTTTCGGGCGTCGGCGATGTTCTCTTCAACTACCGATATCAGGCGCTGGAAGAAGGAGAACATAAGCCGGCGTTTGCCCCGAGGTTCAGCTTGATTGTTCCGACCGGCAATCGCAGGAACGGGACCGGTAACGGCGTGGTCGGCTACCAATGGAGCCTTCCTTTCAGCAAAAAATTCCCGCCGCGGTTGGCTTTCCACGCGAATTTCGGCCTCACTTATCTTCCGGGCGTGCGCGCGCCTCTAGACGCGGGAGGATTGTCGTCGAAGCACTCGCTGGTCTCGCCGAATCTGGGAGCGAGCGGCATCTACGCCTTCTCGTCGCGCATTAACGGCATGTTGGAGTGGGTCGGCAATTTCGAGGAAAGCATCAACGGCAGCGGCAAGACCAAACGCGACTTCATATCGATGATCTCTCCGGGCATTCGCGCCGCCGTCATCGACAAAGAAGAATTGCAAACCGTCGTCGGCCTCGCGCTCCCGATCGGCCTCACGCGGCCCGCCGACAACTTCGGGGTTTTGTTGTATCTCTCGTTTGAGCACAAGCTTTTCTAAAGCGGACCATTTTCGGTCACGCGAAGCTCGAAAGCCCACGTGAGTCCAGAACCGCCCGAGGAAACATCCTTCGTTTCACGCGACCCCAGTGAAATAACCGCACCGCCGGTGGGGAGCGGCAACGCGATTCGACCGATATCGGAGTTCCTGATCAACCTAGCGAACGGTTTTCGCCTTGGCCTTTTCCGGCGGGTGGAAGAAGATCGCATTCCCGTCGACTGGTGGCAGGTTGCGGCGTTCGGGTTGGCGAGCTTGCTGATTCCCCTGGTTTACAATATCGCGTCGGTAGGACTCGGCGGGGACTTCGAATGGTCCGATCTCCCCTCCGCAATGGCCCACCTGCCGGTCATCCTGTTTGCCGCGATCGTTGTGGCCTACGTTCTCGGCAGGAGCGAAAAAACATTGCTCCTCTTGCAGACGTTTTTGATGATCGGAGTGACAATTCATCTGGCGGTTTATCTCAGCCACTTTGCCGTTCAGGCGCTCTACGCTCAGCGCCTGCCGTACGCGCTGATCGAGTGGTACTCAAGGTTGCCGCCGGTCTGGGTCGCCGTGGCGTGCGCCAGAGCCGCGACCCAACTCATCCCCACCTCTCGAAGCCGCGCGCTGGGCGCGTATGCGGCTTGCCTGCTGCTCATTGCATCGCTTTTGATCCAGATGGACCAGGAGCGCGACCTCTGGCACTTGTCCGTAGGCGATGCACAAGCAACCTCGGCTGAAGAGGACAAAGGTCTGGACGAGGATGTCTTTTACAATCAACCCGCCATCCTCCAACGCGAGCTCGCCGCCGTGCGGATCGGCCGGCGCGGCATCATCGATGTCTACTTCGTCGGTGTCGGCGGCCACGCCTACCAGGACGTTTTCATGAAGGAGGTAAATGCCGTGAGCGGCCTCTTCCGCGAACGCTTCGGCAGCACAGGCAAGACCATCCGTCTGATCAACAACCCCAAGACCCTCGCCGATTTGCCCATCGCAACCACGACCAGCCTGCGCGCGGCGCTGAAGCGCGTCGCCGCGGTCATGGACAGGGACGAAGACGTGCTTTTCCTCTTTCTCACTTCCCACGGCTCAGAGTCGCATCGCTTCTCGCTCGATCTCTCATCGCTCAAATTTCATGAGCTCAATCCCGTAACCTTGCGCATCCTTCTGGACGAATCGGGTATCAGAAACCGGGTGGTCGTGGTCTCCGCCTGCTATTCCGGCGGATTCATCGATCCTTTGAAAAACGAGAACACGCTGGTGATTTCCGCTTCGGCGGCGGATAAAAATTCTTTCGGCTGCAGCAGCGAGGCGGACTGGACCTACTTCGGCAAAGCGTATTTCGACGAAGCGCTGAGGAACACTTACTCGTTCGTCGAAGCTTTCGAAATCGCCAAGCCCGTCATCGCCGAACGCGAGAAAAAAGAGGGCTATCAACCGTCCGAGCCGCAGATCGCGCTGGGAGAGAGCCTAAAGCCGACACTTGCAAAGTTACAGCAGCAACTGGAAGTCGAGGGAAAAGGAAAAAGGTAAGTGTAAAAAGTTTTGCCCGCGCCTGGTTGCGGAATATCTCGCCTCTCTCAGCCCTTGACGCACACCACCTGCCGCAAGATGTGCGCGATCTCGACCAAATCTTTTTGCGCGTTCATCACGTCCTCGATGGGCTTGTAGGCCATCGGCGTTTCGTCGATCACGTCGGCGTCCTTGCGGCATTCGATACCGGCGGTCGCCTTGGCGTGATCTTCGAGGCTGAAGCGCCGTTTTGCCTCCGTGCGCGACATGGCGCGGCCGGCGCCGTGGCTACAACTTTCGAAGCTTTCCGCGTTGCCGAGTCCGCGCACGATGTACGAGCGCGCGCCCATGCTTCCCGGAATGATTCCCATGTCGCCCTTCCCGGCGCGCACCGCGCCCTTGCGCGTCACGAAAACTTTCTCGCCGTAATGGCGCTCGACGGCCACGTAGTTATGATGGCAGTTGACGACTTCCTCGGTCGCGTGAAATTCCGGCAGCTCGCCCGTGCGCTTCACCGCGTCGAGGAGATTTTGCATCATGAGCCGGCGGTTCGTCATGGCGAAGTCCTGCGCCCAATGCACGGCCTGAACGTATTCGTCGAAATGCTCGGTCCCCTCCGAGAGGTAAGCCAAATTCTTGTCCGGCAGGTTGACCATGAAGCCGCGCATATCCTGTTTGGCCAATTCGATAAAATAAGTCCCGATCCGGTTGCCCACGCCGCGCGAGCCGCTGTGGAGCATGAACCAGGCGGTGTCGTTGGTGTCGAGACAGATCTCGATAAAATGATTTCCGGTTCCTAGCGTGCCGAGATGGTTGAGATCGTTGCCGCGGCCGAGCCGGGGATGGTTGGTTTGAATCTCATCGTAGCGCGGCTTCAGCCGAGCCCATTCCGTGAGATGATGGCTCGGAATATTGCTCCAGGCGCCGCGATCGTTCCTGCCGCCGCGGTCGGTGCGGCCGTGCGGCACCGCCTTTTCGATCGCGGTGCGGAGCGATTTTAAATTATCCGGCAAGTCGCGCGCATTGAGCGTGGTCTGCAGCGCGATCATGCCGCAGCCGATGTCTACACCGACGGCCGCCGGAATAATCGCGCCTTTGGTCGGAATGACGCTGCCGACCGTGGCGCCGATGCCCCAATGAACGTCCGGCATCGCCGCGACCCACTTGTAAACGAACGGCATCGAAGCGACGTTGCGGAGCTGCTGCTCCGCCTCGCGCTCGATCGCGACGCCTTGGGTCCACGCTTTGATCGGCACACCGGTTCCGGTGTGGATCAGATTGTATGGACGATCGGCCATTTAAATTATTGTAACAAGATTAGCTTTTCGACGATAGCTGGCATGCGAAGGCAAAAGTAAAAAGGTAAAAAGGATCAAGAAACTCTCGACCTTTTACTTTTGCCTTTTTATTTTTAACTTTTTACTTGCTTCAGCTATTTTCCGACGCGGATCGTTACGGTGGCGGGCGCGCTTCGCGCGCCGTCGGTTGCGCTCAACTTGGGCACGTGGGTTCCCGGCCGTGAAAACGATGCGCGGGTGGAGGCTGCCGCCGCATTGCCGAAGGTCACGGTGCCAAGCCCTTTGACTTTGCTCCAGCCCACCGTGACCGTACCCGTAGGCAGACCATCATCGGTTGAGGGTCGCCCTCGCAGGTAATTTTATCGTCTGAGCCGGCCCCGCGTTGACGCGGGGGGCCTGGTTTACCTGCACGTTCAATCGCGTCAGCGAATGAAAAGAAAAAGCAGGAATCATGCCACGGCGAGCATGCTTGCTCGGCGCGCCGCCGGCGCTTCCAACGATGCCAACGCGCCATTCGCGGTTACATTCCGCGTTATCGAGGTACTTCTTTTGGCGCAGGGCGATTTTTTCTCTCGAGTAGTGGATGCGAACAAAGCGGTCGAATAGTGCGTGAATGGTCTTTGCCGCGCTAAACTGTGCTAAAGCACGATTTTATCTTTTACTTTTGCCTTTTTACTTCCTTTTCACTTTCTTTGGCCCATTTCGCTTTTCAACACGGGCAGAATAATCGCCAGCATCAGGATCACCGCGACGACGACGCCTGCGGTGATGAGGTAGCCGTAGCGCTCGCTCCACGGAACCTGAGGCTCCTCCGGCCTGAGAGTTTCGATGACGCCATGGGCGAGTTGCGGCAAGGTGGCGATGTCCAGCCCCGGCACCAGCCGCGCGAAGTCATACGCCGGCGCGCCGGCCGCGCTGTTTCCCCCGTACAGCGTATATTGCGCGCCCGGCGGCGCGTCAAAAAGCAGCGCGCAGGTCCGCCGCTTGACCGTGACGTCCCTTATCTCCAACGGGCTATCGTCACGGTTTTGAATCGTGACGCGGAGATAGCGGTACGCGGCGTGCGGAATCACAGCTTCGGTCGCCTCCCAGATTTTTCCCTGATCTTCGCGGCGGTAGAAGTTGCCGAGCGAGACCGAGCTCCAAGGCGTCTCTACTTCTTCCGCGCGCCACGCCTCCTCGGCGCGGCGATAAATTTTATGTCTTTTGCTGTTCCGCCCCTCGATGACGTAGGCGCGCTCGAAGCGGCTGTTGCCTACGTCGAGCCGGACCGTTTGCAGCGGCAGGTTGCGAAACCCGAGATCGACGATGACGAAGATCGCGTTGGTCCTCTGGTCCTGCTCGATGTTTCGTTCGGCCACCTCGACCCGCGCGAGTTGCGGCCGGCCCACCGGCGCCTCGTAGAAAGCGCTCGCGCCGAAGATCTCGACCCGGTCCGGATCGTCGGGCATATTCTCAACGGTGAGCCGCACGTAGCGAAAGTTGTTGTCCGGAAACGCGAGCGTATCGACTCGTTGCGCTTGGCCGGGAACATGAATGTCGAAAAGAAAATTGTTCTCCGCGATGATCTCCCAGGCCGTTCCGTCGTCTCCGCCTTCGATGGTCGCGCGGCGCCGGTAGTTTTCGCCCGAGAGATCGATTTTCAGCCGGTTCTTGACGGCCTTTTCTCCAAAGTCCAGGACCGCACGGGAAAAGCGTTTGGGCTCGTAGGTCCGATTGATGATCCGAACCGGACGGGCCACCATCCGCGACGCCGCCGTGGTTCGGCCGCATTGAACCACGTGCGGAACCAGCGCGTTGTTCTTGTTCACCAGGCGAAGATCGTGCGGCGGAGTCAACATGCGATCGTAGATCGCTTCGTCGAGAGGCAAGGCCACCATGCCCGCCGTGCCTGGACCGGTCGCGACGGTCGTCTTCCAACCCCATTCCTGCGATTTGAACTGGGCCGCGGACGTATTCGGACACACCCAAACGGAAAGGCAGAAGGCGGCGGCGAGAAACGGATGCTTCACGATGCGCTTCCGCTGACGGCGCGCGGCTGATCCGGGTTCGATTCGAGCAATGCCTTGGCGAATCTTTGATAGAGATACGCGGCGACGATCAGCAGCACGCCGGTCGCGGCGAAAGAGAGAATTCGATAAACCGGCTGCAAGATCGCCATGTCGATCAGCAGCAGCTTGGCGACGGTGACGCCGAAAAGAATAAACCCGAAAATGCGGCGGAACTGGTTGCGCGTGCCGAGGCCGATGGCGATGAGAGCCAGCGCCTGCACGCTCCAAAGCGCCGAGACGAAGCCGGAACGCATGAAAGAGGAAAAGACGTTGCTGCCGGAAACCCAGGTGTCTACTTCGACATAAAGCAAGCAGACAAGAATCGTGTGACCGGCCCCTTCGACCGCCGCGAGCAACTCATCCGAGCGTTCGCCCTTCCCCGGGCGGTCGGGAACCGCGCGCATCCAGTTCGCCCCGATCCAGAGCGACACCACGAAAATAAACCGGGACAACCACTGGGGATTGAGAAACGGAACGCTCCATGGAATCCACGCGCCGCCGACGGCGCCGGTCAAGAGCACCAGCAAGCCGACCGCGTAGCCGATCAATGCCGCATAAACCGAATAGCGAAGAATCCCCTGGCGGCCGAGCGCTAAAAAGATCAGCGGAATGGCGGACCAAAGAATGATCAAGGACGTGTACTGATGGCTGAGAGCAGTCCCCGACGGCCAGATCGTCCGGCGCACGTCCCAGAACGCCGCGATCTCCATATGGATGA
Source organism: Binatia bacterium (assembly GCA_036506735.1). Taxonomy (GTDB): domain Bacteria; phylum Desulfobacterota; class Binatia; order UBA9968; family UBA9968; genus JAJPJQ01. The sequence continues at coordinate 8,943 of DASXRG010000103.1, forward strand.
GCGCGCAGAGCAGAACCACGGCCAATGCGAGTGGAACCGGCGCAGCGGTTTTCAAAACTTCGTCGAGGCTCCCGCTGCGGCGGCGAAAAAGCGCGTAGAGCGCGAATGACATGGCAATCACCGTCGCCCAGGATCCGAAGGGCCGATTTAAAATCGGCGTGAAGAGTTCGCTGTGCAGCGGTAGCCGCACGAGAAGTCCAAGAGCGGCCAGGATGATCGCGACCAAGGCCGCGAATTGAAACACCCACTGCCGGTACTGCACGCCGATGAATCCCACCAGCACGGCTTCCAGAGCCCAGGCGATGGGAATCCCGTACTGGCGCAGTTGTATGGGTATCGCGACCGTCACCAGCGCCAGCGCGCCGAAAAGCAACGTAATGCGGGTATTGGAATCTTCCGGGCACCGCCGCGCCCAGTACGCGTACAGGGCGGACAGCGTCAGCGCCTGAACGATAACCGCGAGACCGAGCCACGGGCGGTAATTCGAAAACAGCAGACTATAATTGTTGGCGAACTCGACCGTCGTATTGGCGGCGATGAGCCAAAGTTCTTGCGCCTCCAGCGGCTCGCGCCGTACCGCCGCGCGCAGCGCCGGCACGATCAGGAACATCAGATAGAACAGAGACGAAAAGAACAGCGCGACTCTGAGTTGCGCGTCGTCGTAGAAATTGGCCGCCCATCCGGCGTACAAGAGCCAGGTGCCCGCGAACGCGACCACGTTCACGTGCCGCCAGTTCTTGGCGTACGCGCATCCGACGGCGGCGAGATTGAGAATCGCCACGAAGGTGAATAGCTCGACCGGGCGGTTTTCGCCGGTCGAAATCAATACCGGACTGAGAAAACCGCCGAGCTGGCCGAACAGGCAAATGAGCGGCGCATCGTGGACGACCGACATCGCCAGCGCGAGGGCCGTCACGAGTATCAGCAGCAAAAACGACGCCGTTTGGCCCGTCAGTTGGTAAATCTGGAACGAAAAAAAGATGCAGCCGTAGAAAGCCGCCAGGCCGCCGCCGGTCAAGGTGTGGAATAAAATCGGATAATCGCGCCGGCGCGCTCTTTCGCCCAGCAAGAGCGCGCTCGCCCCCAGGATTGCGCCGATGGCAATCCGGCCGCGCGGGCCGATCCATTGGTTGTCATAAGCGAACTTGAGAAAAAATAGGATGCCAATCGTCACCAGCACGATACCGACCCAGTTGAGCCATTTGGAGCCGACGGTAACTTCGAAAGACGACAACTGCTCTCGCAACGTCTTCTCCGGTTCGCGCCGCCGCGCCGCCGGCTCGGCGCGGCCAAAGAACTGCGGCTGCGACGGCGTCGTTGTTTCCGTTGGCGGGAGCGGAGCGGTCGCTGAGGGGAAATCGGCGGGCTTCGGCTCACCGGACAGCGGTCTTTCCGCCGGTGGTTTTGTTTGCTCCGCGTAACCCGACACCGCGCGCGTCTGCTCTTCGTTCTCGCTGATCCGCATGCGACGAAGCTCGCGCTCGACCGAACTCAAGCGCTGCGTGATATCCCGCAAACGCAAAAGGGCGAGGATTCCACATACGCCTCCGGCGAGAGCGATCAGGACAAAGAGAATCTCCATTAGATTGCTCCTGTTCCTATGAGAATTGCGGGGCCAGTGTCGGGCTCACCCGATGAGTAGTGGCTTACGAAGACCTGCCAACGCGTCTGTGATCGGACCAAGGCAGCGAAACCGCGTTCCTATTGAAACAATGTGAAAATTTTCCGAGGTAGGAATGACTTTAGTGCCGAACGGTTAGAGTGTCAATGTAAAAAATTGGGGATGCCGAAGCGCGGCCCACAAAACGAAACCCGCCGAAGCCTGGAATGGACTTCGGCGGTTTCTAGAACGGTTCCGAAAACTTTTGCCCCTTCGGCTAAGCTCAGGGCATGCTTTTGACTTTTAATTTTTACTTCTTCGTCGCGCTCCACTTGTCGTTGCTGCTGACGGTTTTGACCGTCCCTTCGATCGAGTTTCCATTCACGCGGCCGGTGTACTGCGCGGCGCCGGCGGTGAAAGCGATCTGATCGCCGCGCAGTCTGCCCTTGGCGATCGGCGTCGTCTTACCGTTTGACTTGAGGGTGCCGGAAACGATCTGAAACTGCTGCTTCAAAGCCAGCTCTCCTTGCGGAGTCTGCCACGTGCCTTCCACCTTCGCCGGCACAATCCAGAAAAGCGCGGTGCACCAGTTCTGGCAGCCGTCGCCGGCCATGGAAGTCTCGTCGGCTTCCCATTCTCCCATCGTGAAAGAATTCGACACGATCCGCGTGCCAGGTTTGAGGTCGAGGATCTTCGGGCGCAGCTTGAGGTTGATATCGGGGAGGAGAAACATCGTGATCACGGTGGCCTGCGAGAAATCGCTCTCGAAGAGGTCCGCCTTCATGAACTGCGCTTTGTCGGCGACGCCTTCTTTCGCCGCATTGCGTTTCGACAGCTCGACCATGTCCGGATTGTATTCGATGCCGAGCGCCTTGGCGCCGCGCTTGGCGGCGGTGATAACGGTCCGGCCGTCGCCCGAGCCGAGATCGATGACGTAATCTTTCGGCGTGACTTTTGCCATGTCGAGCATTTTATCCACGAGCACCTGCGGGGTCGGCACCCACACGACGTCCTTGCCTTCCTGGCCGACCTGCGGTTGGTAGTCTGCCGACGCGGCGAAAACGACAGTGGCGAGCAGACAAAGCCAAAGCGCGGGCACCCATTGACGAACGAATCGCGATGCTTTCATGTGTGTTCTCCTTTGATAATCAAGCTGGCTAACTTCCATACTGGAAGGCGGCGAAAATGTCCAGCCCCGCCGTCTTAGCGGGCCGCAACATCGCTCGGGGCTTTCACCCATTGATTGAATAAGGAACGCCCGCCACCTTTAGTTAGTCGGGGTGCCAGAAAGCATGAGAGAGCAGACCCAAAAAAGCGGGATGGTAAAACTTTTCAAGACCGCCTTCGACCAGTGGTGGGAGGAGAGCCCTTTTCAACTGGCCGCAGCCCTCGCCTATTTTACGCTGTTCTCATTGGCGCCGCTGTTGATCATTTTGACCGGCATCGTGGGTTTGTTTTCCGGCACGGAAACGGCGCAGAACTTCATCTTCGGCGGCCTCGCCGATCTCATTGGAGAGCAGAGCGCGAAAGCGGTTCAGCAGATGGCGCTCAATGCCAACCGCGAGGGCAGCGGCCTGTTCGCAACGCTCATGGGAGTCGCTCTCCTTTTACTCGGCGCTGGAGGAGTGGTGACGCAGCTTCAGTCTTCGCTCAACAAGATTTGGGGCGTCGAGACCCAGACTCAACGCGGCTGGTGGCCGATCATTCGCGCTCGATTTCTTTCCTACGCGATGCTTCTCGCCGTAGGCTTCCTTCTCCTGGTGTCGCTCGCCGTCACGACGGTCCTGTCCGCCGTCAGTGAATATTTCAGCCATCTCATCCCGGGACTCGCTTTTATCTGGCCCATCCTCGACGTCACGGTCTCTTTCGCTTTCGTCACCGTGCTTTTCGCGTTGATCTATAAAGTATTGCCGGATGTGCGCATCGCCTGGAAAGACGTCTGGGTCGGCGGGGCGTTGACCGCTTTTTTGTTCAGCGTGGGTAAATTCGCCATCGGATTATATTTAGGAAGAGGCGCCGTCGCGTCCGCCTACGGAGCGGCCGGCTCGCTCGTCACCGTGCTGTTGTGGGTCTACTACTCGGGCTTGATCTTCTATTTCGGCGCCGAAGTCACCCGCGTATACGCGACTCAGTACGGCAGCGGCTTGCAGCCCACCGAAGTCGCGGCGGAAACCAAGGAAGGCGTCAAAAAAGAGCGGAAGATCGAGCAGCGCACCGCGCCTTCTAGCAGTTAGCTCGATCGCTTCGTCGCGATCCGCTCCAAATCGGCGATCGTCGGGCCGTCCAGACGGAATGCCCGGTGCGCTCTCCATTCGAGAACTTCCATCGCGCGAACGCCATTCACGTGGTGCGGATCTTCAGCCGCGACGCGCTCCGCTTCGCTCAGGCTCGAAGCCAGCATGATATAAATTCCGTAAGCGCGATCGGCCGTCGGCCCGGAAAAAAGCAGCCGGCCCGACCGGTGCTGCTCCTCCAGCCATTTTCGGTGATCGTCGTCGTGCAACCGCTTGGTTTCCTCTTTATCCGGCAGTGAGCGCGACAACACGATGTACCACATGGCAATGTCACCCTTTTAGAATCCTCGCCCCTTCAGCGCCTCACTAGTAACAAGTTGCGGCCTCTGGAATCAAACCCCTTGCAGTCTGAGCTCCAGCTTCATTAGAATGCGCGCAATCAACCGGGAAAGGGGAAACGATGAAGCTCGCCCATTTTCTTTTCGTGCCGCTACTGCTGTTGGCGGCGCCGAACGCTTTTTCTCAAAACCAGCTCACCGCTTTGCAAGTCGATCTGCTGATCGACGGCTCGGGAAAAGAGCCCGTGCGCGACGCGGTGATTTTAATCGAAGGCAAGCGTATCAAAGCCGCCGGTCCGAAATCGAGCGTCGATGTTCCCAAGAATACCAAGGTCGTGCGGATCGCCAAGGGCACGGCCTATCCCGGACTGATCGATACTCATGCCCACTACAAAGACTGGCAGGGCGAGCTTTATCTCAACCACGGCGTCACGACCGCGCTCGTCATCGGCAGCGACCGCCTGGACTGGATGGTCGCCCAGAGGGACGGCACCGCCAACGGAAAAATTATCGGGCCCAGACTTTTCGTCGCCGGGCCGCACTTCAACAGCCCGCGTCCCGGCGAGCGCGAGCGATCGATTCGCGACCTTCAGGCGCAGCGGCGCGAAGAGATTTCCGTCGCCACGCCGGAAGAAGCGCGCAAAGCGGTCCAGGAGCTGCTGGCTTCGGGCGCCGACATCGTCAAGATCTACGAGTACTCCACGCCCGAGGTGATCAAAGTCCTCACGGAAGAAGCTCATAAGCAGGGCAAGCCGGCCGGCGGCCACAGCGAAGATATTTTCATGTCGGTCAACAACGGCTACGATTTCGTCGAGCACAACTACGCCGTGATCGCGTCCACGATCAAAGACCCGAAGAAAAAAGAAGAGCTGTTCAAAAGGCGGGCGGCGTTTAGAAACCGCATGACCACGGTGGAATTTCATTATTACGCCGAGGAGGCGAATTTCGACGAGCTGATCAAGTTCATGGTCGAGCACAAGACGACCTGGACGCCCACCATGGCGACGTTCTGGCGTTTTTATTCGCCGAACCGCGCCCAGTTCAAGGAATACGACATGAAGCTCCTTGCGACGCCGAATCTGACGATTCCGCCCTACTTTAAAGCCAACATTCTCGCCAATCACGAAGGCGTCGAGAAGCTCGCCGACCCGGAGCTTCTCGGCCGCATCCGAACCGGTTATGGCAAACTGCAGGAATTCATCCGGCGCTACGTCAAAGCGGGCGGAAAAATCCGGTCCGGCTCCGATCCCAACTCCATCCTTCCCGCCTGGAGCGTCCACGTGGAAATGCAGTTGCTCACCGAAGCGGGCCTCACGCCGCTGGAGGCGATCCTTTCGGCCACGCGCAACAACGCCGAGCTGATCCGCCGCGACGGCGAGATCGGCGTCATCAAGCCGGGCGCGCTCGCCGATATCGTCGTGGTCGAAGGCAACCCGCTCGAAGACATCCGCAAGACGCGCAACATTAAAATGGTCTTCAAGGAGGGCGCGCCGGTAAAGCTCGGCTACACCAATTACAAAAATCCGATTCCGCTGCTCGAAGGCGACCGGCCGCCGCCCGAAGTCGATAAGATCACGCCTTCTTCCGTGCCTATCGGCGCGCAGCCGGTACAGCTCACGGTCGAGGGCGCGAACTTCATGATCAGCTCGGTCGCGATGCTCAACGGGAGGCCGCTGCCGACTCAGGTGGAAATAGCGCCGCGGCCTTATCCCCAAAACTTCGACCGCGGGACGAAGCTGACCGCGACGATCGATCCCAAGCTGATCCAAAAACCCGGAACGTACAGCATCACCGTCATGGAGCCGGGACCGGGAGGGATTACATCAAATGCAGTTTATATGATCGTGAGATATCCCTAGGACACGGTATGGAAAAGATCCGCCTCGGTTACGACAACCTGGAAGGGCCGAAGATCGTCCTGTTTCTCGCCGCAGATCAGGGGCTCTATCGCAAGCATGACCTCGAACTTTCTTTCGAGCGCGTGAGTCCCGTCAAGCTCGGCACGCCGAAATTGCTGAGCGGCGCGCTCGATGTTTTGGTCGGCAATTCCGGTCCGGTTGTGGAGGCGATCATTCGGGAGCAAACACCGCTCGCCGTCATCGGCAGTCTGGGCCCGGCCAAATTCGCAATCTTCACGAGCGCCAACGTAAAAAAGGCGCAAGATTTGCGCGGCAAGCGCTTCGGCGTCAGCACGCCGGGCGCGAGCCAGGACAGAATCGCCCGCCGCGCGCTCAAGAGGCTCGGGCTCGAGCCGGAAAAAGATCTCGAGATCGTCTATACCGGATTCAACGACTCCTCGCACCGGCTCAAGGCGCTCGCGCGCGGCGCAGTCGACGCCGTGATCGGCGGCATGGAGCATCATCCTAATTTTCCCGACCTCCAAGCCGCCGAAAAAAGCCGCGTCAGAACACTGATCGAGTTGACCGAGCTGGGCATTTACATCAGCGGCTCGGACATCGCGGCGTCCCGCGCTTGCATCGAAAGCCGCCGGGAGACTGTGAAACGGCTGCTGCGCGCGCTGGAAGAGTCTTTGACCCTGGCGAAAAGCCGCGCCGATTTGGTCGAAGAAGCTTTCGCCAAACACCTGAACCTCCATTTGGAGACGGCGAAGAGCAAAGCAGAAGAATTCCAGCGCCTGCCGCCGCCGCAGAAACCTTCCGTGGACCGGCGCGCCGTCCAAAGCAACATCGACGAGCTGCAGGAGCAATATCCCGACTTGAAGTCCGTCGATATCACAGCCTGCATCGAAGAAACCCTCGTGTGAGATGAACTTCCTTCACCGTCTCTCTTTTGCTCTGATTTTTCTTTCCGCGACCCTCGCGAACGGCGCGGAGAAGCTCACCGCCTCCTACCCCTCCGTCACCGGCAACATGGCGCCGCTCTGGCTCGCGCAGGATCAACGGCTGTTCGAAAAACACGGCCTCGACCTCACCTTGGTCAATATTTCGTCGGGCTTCGTTTCGATCAACGCCCTGATCTCGGGCGACATCCAGATCGCCGCAGCGTCCAGCTCGTCGGCGATTTCTTCCGCGCTCCGCGGCGCTCCCGTGACAATCGTCGCGACGTTCGGTCCCACGCCGTACAAGCTCGTCGCCAACCCGGCAATAAATTCCCTGCAAGCCTTGAAGGGAAAAACCATCGGCACCAGCCGTCCGGGATCCGGCTCAGATTTCGCCCTGCGCCGATTTTTAGCCAAAGCGGGTCTGGTCCCCGGGAAAGATATTGCGATCTTGCCCACGGGATTAAGCGAGTCGGATAAAAGAGTCCTCTCGATGCTTCAGGGGAAAATGGACGCGACCCTCGCGACCGCTGACACGATCGCCAACTTCGAGATGAAAGGACAGAAAGTGAACGTCCTGGCCGATCTCCTGGCGATGGGAATTCACACGAGCGGCAGCGTCGTTGCCATGACCCGCGACTTTCTCCAACGGCGGCGGCCGCAGGCGAAAGCTTTTCTCCTGGCGTTTTGTGAAGGAATCGCGATGGCAAAGCGAAACAAAGAGAGCGCGTTCCAAATTTATCGCAAGCACCTGAGGGTGCAGGAACCGAAGCTTTTGGAGGTGATCTATCGCACTTCCATCCTCGACCGCCTGCCGTCGAAGCCCTATCCCGAGGAAGAAGCGGTGATGTTCGACCTCGAGCTTCTAGCCGCGAACAACGCCGACCTGCGCGAGAAGATCGCCGCGTCCAAGCCGGCGCAGTTTGCCGATAGCTCGCTGCTGAAAGAGATGGAGACGGAAGGATTTTTTGCTGCGCTAGCGCGCTGATTACCGGAAGGCGCCGTTCATCCTTCGACGCGCTCAGGATGAACGGAGAACAGAGGCAATAAACGAATTCTCTCCGTTCGTGCTGAGACTTGTCGAAGCACGGAAGCTTCACCAAGCGCCCCTTAGAAAAGAGTCGCATCGATGTAGAGACCCGGATCTTTCGGCGCGTTGGGAAATTTGGGCAACAGCTCTTCAATATAGCTCTCGATCACTCTGGGGTCCGGCGCCGGGCGGCCCGCAACCTTGGCTTCCAAATACTCCTCGACCATCTTGTCGAGCGTGACCGGGTTGGAAAGCTGGAGATGCTTTTCGTAAGTGCGCCGCACGAGATCGGGCCGGCTCCGGGCCAGACGGAAAGATTCCTGTAAAGCTCGGGCGAAATTCTTCAGCGCGTCGCGCTTGTTTTGCAGCGACTCCCGGGTGGCGCTGATGTCGGCGCCGCTGATCGCGATGCCGACGTCGATGAGATCGAGGAGCTTGTGGACTTTTGTGACGTCCTGCCCCAGCTCCGGTAATGCATCGGCGCCCGCCACGGTCGCATCCACTTCGCCTTTGACGAGCACTTTTAAACGGTCGAAAGAATTCTGGAATCCCGTGTAGACGATCACCACGTCTTTATCGGTATCGATGCCGACTTTCCGCAAAGCTTTTTTGGTATTTCTATCGACGCTCGCGCCGTCGATGCTGCTGCCGATTTTTTTCCCTCGCAGCTCTTCGATTTTGGTAATTCCCGGCCGGCTGAAGAGCGTGACGGTATCGGGGCCGAGGTTGGCGATCACGGCGAGTTTCCTTCCCTCCGCGCCGACGGCCCGAACCACGGGCTCCGAATTGCCCAGGAAAAGATCGATCTCCCCGCCGATTAATTTGGGAACCCCGAGGGTGCCGGGGCTCACGGGAACCAGCTTGAGCACGATTCCGTGGCGGGCGAAGATTCCTTCGTCCACGCCCAGAGGCACCGGAACCTTCTGCCCTCTCAGATTCGTATAGCCGAGCGTAAACGTCTCGGCTGCGTGCGCAATCGAACCGATCGCGAGCACCACGAGAGCCGTCGCAAGAAAAAAACGCCGATGTTTTGTTTTCATCTACTCTTGTCTCGCGCCTCGTGCCTCACGCCTGTTTATTTGTACTTCACCATCAGCGGCTCTCCATTCGATACCGCGCCGCCCATGCCGTCATGGACGACGTTGATGCGATACGTCCCGGCGCGCTCGATCAGCTTCGGATCGACCGTCGCGCTGATTTGCCTGAAGCGCTCGAAGTTGTCCGGAAAATTTGCCTGCTTCCCTTCTATTTTTGTCGGTAGCCGTTTGCCGTTCAAGGTGACGACCGCCGTGCTCAGGAAATTCTCGCCGCTGATCTTGAGTATGACCGGCCCTTCGCCTTGCACAACTACTTTGGGATTGATCTCGTCGATTTCCGGTCCCGGACGATCGGGATCCGGCCGCGGTATCGGATTCTTGAAGTTCGGGTGATAGCCGAGCGCGATCGCCTGGCCGTCTTTGAAGACCATTTTGATGTTCCGCGTTTTGGCAATATCTTGCAGCGGATTTCCCTCGACTACGACGATGTCGGCGAGACTCCCCTCCTTGATCACCCCCAACTCATTCTCCCGGCGCACCATCTCGGCGGGATTTCTCGTCGCGGTGAGAATCGCTTGCATCGGCGTCAAGCCCATATCGACCAGCATCTCGAGTTCGCTGTGCACCGATTCCGCCGGCAGCACCGAGTTGGGATCCGAGCCGGCGTGGATTTTTCCGCCGGCTTTGACGAAGCGCCGGATGAAGTCCGCCAGCTTCTCGTAGCCGATCTGACAGCGCTTGAGAAATTCCTGATCCGTCACTTTTTCGATGCCGTCGAAATATTCCTTCATGTTGGCGGTGAAATAGCGCGGGACGTAAGTCAGCCCGGGTGTCTTGAGCAGCTTGAACTCGCGCTCACGGTACTGCGCGCGCTTCGGCGTCAATCCTCTCCACGTGGTCGCGAGAGTCGTCCCCCAGTGGACCTTCTTCTCGACCATGAAGCGGACGAGCTCGTCGAAGTTTTCCGCCTCGGCGTAATAGTGGAACTCCGCCGTCGGCATCGAGTCGCGCCGCGCGGTTCTTTTCTTGTGCAGCTCCACTCTTTTCTTCGGATCCTTGATGGAGCTGGCGATGACCGCGTGCGAGTGCTCGACAAAGTCGAAGCCGTTGTCGACCGACATGAAAATATCGATCGAGTGGCCGCCGGCGGGAAGACCCAGGCGGTGCGCCTCTTCGGCGGCGGCTTTGATGACTTCGGGCGCAGAGTCTTCGTAGATCTTGATGATCTCGGCGCCCTCAGCGTGCAGCTCGCGCACCGCCTTTTTCGCCTCCTCCGGCGTCTTCGCCTCGATCTCGTAGCGCCGGCGCGAGATCAGATCGCGCACGGTTCGCGTCGATCTTTCTCCCGGCACGGGAGAATTGAAATGCGGCCCGGCGGCCAAAATTCTCGGCCCGACGATCTTGCCCTTGGCGATGCCTTCTTTCTGCGCCACGATCCACTGGATCGATTCGCTCCCGATGGCGAGCGCCGTCGTCACGCCGTGGTTGAGATAGAGCTCGCCCTGCCATTCTTTGTAATGAACGTGCGAGTCGATGAGACCCGGGAACGCGGTCTTATCGCGCGCCTGAATCGTTTTGGCGCCTTGCGGGACTTTGACCTCGCCTCTCTTTCCAACCGCTTTGACCCGATTCCCGTCGATCACGATGACCGCGTCTTTGACCGGCTCGCCGCCGCTGCCGTCGATCAGAAGCCCGACTTCGATGGCGGTCGATTTTTCCTGCGCCAGGGCCTGGGGCACGAAGGCGAACGACGCCGCGATCACGACCGAAAATAAAAAGCTCATGCTTCCCCCTTCACTTCCCGCGTTGGTTCTGCGAACTTTTAGCATGGACATCGAGACGGAGACAAGATCGCGCCGGCTAGTTGCATAGAGTTGATTGACTGCTAGGCTTTAGGAAAGGAGATTTAGCAATGGCAGTGAAACCGATTCCGCAAGGGTATCACAGTATGACGCCGTGCCTGGTCGTCGATGGAGCGGCCAAGCTGATCGATTTTCTCAGGCAAGCCTTCGAGGCACAAGAAATCTTTCGCATGACGCGGCCGGACGGCGGCATCATGCACGCCGAGATAAAAATCGGCGACTCGATGGTGATGCTGGGCGACGCGACGGAGCAGTGGAAGCCGATGACCGGCGTGATTTACCTCTACGTGAACGACACCGACGGGGTTTATGAACGCGCGCTTCAGGCCGGCGCCACGTCGATCATGAAACCGGTCGATCAGTTCTACGGCGACCGCCACGGCGGAGTGAAGGATCCCGCCGGCAACATCTGGTGGATCGCGACGCATCAGGAAGACGTGCCGCCCGACGAGCTTAAGAAACGCGCCGAGGCGTTCATGAAGCAGCAAGAGCAGCGTTGAATCGTCTGGACATCTTCTGGACATCTTGGTCAAGAATTTGTAGGCTACCCAAATCTCTTTCGCCAACGGAGGCCGCCATGCGTTCTCTCGCCCAGATCGCTCTGCTCGCCCTGCTCGCCGCCGCCACGGCGTCGCCCCTGTCCGCAGCGTCATACATAGACGCGCCCAGACGCAAGTCCGGTTTGTGGGAGATCAAAGTATCGAGCGCGCAGATGCAGGGCGGCCACGTCATGCAGCAGTGCGTCGATCAAAAAACCGACGACCTGATGAAACCGGGGATGGAGAAAATGTCGTGCAGCAAGAACGAAACGCGCAAGGAAGGCGATAAGCTCGTCACCGAATCGGTCTGCAAGATCGACGACACCACGGTAACGACCCGCGCGGTTTTGACCGGCCGTTTCGACTCGGCGTACAAGGCGGACGTCAAGAGCACGTACGAGCCGCCGATGCACGGGATGCGCGAGTCCGCGTCGGTCGTCGAGGCGAGGTGGCTCGGTCCGTGCAAGGCCGGACAAAAACCCGGCGACGTGTCGATGCCGGGCATGCCGGAGGGCATGCCGAACATGGAAGAGCTCATGAAGAAAACACCGAGGAAACAATAATCGTCGGTGATAGATGATCAGAAAGCTAAGAACAGGCGGCTACCGCCTATACTCGCGCAAGAAAAACCCCGCAACCGGGAGGCGGCGGAACCTCGGAACCTTCAAAACCCTCGCCGCGGCCAAGCAGCACGAGAAAGCCGTCCAGTTCTTCAAGCGGCGTTGAGAAATTCGCCCTTCAACCCGGCAGCTCGGGCGGTTCGATCAGAGTTTCCAGAACCGAGAGCAGGCCGAGCAGGAGCAACGCGCCGACCGCGGCGTATTTTATCGTGACCGGAGAAAAGTGTCTTTGGATCCATTCGCGCAGGCCGGCGCCGAGCGACGCCGCCAGCGCGCCCTTGGTGACCATCGCGGCGACGGCGCCGAGCCAGACCCATAACGGCGCGCCGAACCGCGCCGCCATCGTGACCGCGGTGAGCTGCCCGACGTCGCCCCACTCCGAAAAGAAGATTGCCGCAAAGGAAACCAGCGCCGCGCGCGACGAAGGATGTTGCTTCTCCGGCTCTTTCTTGTCGCCTTGGCGCCAGAGCGCAAAAGCGATGACGAAAAAATTGACGGTCGTGACCGCCGCGACCAAGAGCGGCGGCAACGTCGCGATCGCCCTCCCGACTAAAACGGCCGCCCCCATCTTCGCCATAAACGCGAGGGTCATGCCGCAGAGGATCGGCGCCGCGCGATAGCGAGCGGCCAACACGCCGGTGGTGTAAAGCAACTTGTCGCCGACGATTTCGGCGATGAAAACGGCTCCGTAGGTGGCGAGGAACACGGCGATCATGGAATTTCAGTTCCATAGGACAACGCGAGCGATCTGTCAAGAAAAACCTCGCACGGAAAAGAGTGACTCGTCCGCTCAGGTAAACACCCTACGTTTTTTACATGAAAGTCCTAATTGAAGCGCCGAGTGCGTCCGGCGTATAAATAAGAGGTGCACCAACCTTATGAGACGCGCTTCCTGGCTGCTCGCCGCGCTTGCTCTTTATAGTTGCGCCAAAGTTCTCCCGGTCTACAAGATTCCCGATATCACTCTCGGCGAGCCCTCTTTTTTTCCCACGATCGAGGCCCATACCGACGCGCCCATCGTCGGCGGCAACCGCGTCGATATCCTGCTGAACGGCGACGAGACCTTTCCCGCCATGCTGCGCGAGATAAAAAACGCGAAACATACGATCACGTTCGCCCAATATCTCTATGAAGACGGCTCGATCGCCTACGACCTGGCCAAGGCATTTGCCGAGCGCTGCAAGGCGGGCGTCGCGGGCAATATCTTGCTCGACAGCCACGGCACCAACACGCCCGACGAAATTCCCCAAATGATGCGCGACGCCGGCTGTCACGTGGAGCTGTTTCGCAGAATCGAAGCGCCCCAGGTGATCTTCGTATGGAAATTGCTGCGCTACAACTATCGCAACCACCGGCGCGTCCTGGTGATCGACGGGCGGGTCGGGTTTACCGGCGGCTACGGCATCAGCGAGGCGTGGACCGGCGACGGGCGCAGCGACGAAAAACACTGGCGCGACACCAACGCGCGGATCGAAGGCCCCGTAGTGCATCAGCTGCAAGCCGCTTTCGCCGAAAGCTGGCTCGAAGCCACCGGAATCCTGCTCGGCGGCGCCGACTATTTTCCCGCTCTCCAGCCGCGCGGCAAACTGCCGGCGCAAATCGTCAAGAGCTCGCCGGTCGGCGGCAGTTTTCAAAATTACATGCTCTTTCTGATCTCGATCGCGGCGGCGCGAAAATCGATTTTAATCACGAACCCCTACTTCATTCCGGACGATCGGATGGTCGAGGCGTTGCTGGCGGCCACCGCGCGCGGCGTCAAGGTCACCGTGCTCGTTCCCGGTAAAATCGACCACAAGATCACTTACCGCGCCAGCCGGGCCAATTATGGACGCATGCTGCTCGGCGGCATCGAAATCTACGAATACACGGCGGCGCTGATGCACGCCAAGACCATGGTCGTCGACGGCGTCTGGGCGACGATCGGCAGCACGAACTTCGATAATCGCTCCTTCGCGCTGAACGAGGAAGTCAATCTCACGATTTACGACGGCGGAGCCGCCGAGCGGCTCGAGGCGATTTTTCATGACGACCTCAAGTATTCGAGGAAAATAACCTATGAGGAATGGGAAGCGCGCGGGCTGAAAGAAAAGTTCTTCGAGCTGTTCTCTTTTCCCATCAGGGAGATGCTGTAGTTCGGTGCGATCGGGCGGCCCGCCGCGGCTTGCCAGGCGCCGACGACAGCTGCTTCGCCACCCAGACGGTCACTAGAGGAATCAGCACCAGAGTCAGCCCGATCAGCACGAAGCTGCCGACCTCCGGACTGCGCAAAGCGTTTTCCAGTTGAACGCCGGCGAGACTCAGGATCACCACCCCCGGAATCCTGCCGACGATACTGGCCCAGAAAAAATCCCAAAAGCCAATGCCCGAGGCGCCGACGAATACATTGACCAAGGTGAACGGCGCCACGGGCAGAACGCGCATCGTCAGCACGGCGAGAAAGCCGTGATGCTCGGCCTGCACTACGAGGCGGTGCAAACGCGGGCCGGCCATTTTATGCAGCAGGTCCCACCCGAGCGCGAAGCCGATGCCGTAACCCATCGCCGCGCTGGCGAGCCATCCCGCCAGAGCGTACGCGTTACCCATGAACGGACCGAAGGTAAAAACGGTGGCGACGTTCAGAATCGTTACCGGAAAGAGAACCAGGCTGCCCAACAAGTAAGCGCCCATGACCAAAAAAAATGCGCCAGAATAGCTCTGCACCGACTCTTGCCAGTAGATGATCCGCTCGAAGTTGATCCATTGATTGAGGGGCGTCCAGCGCCAGGCCGCCGGCAAAGTGAGCAGCAAGAGAAATATGATCAGTCCTTTTAATAAGGCTCTCTTGCGTCCGTTGGCCCTGGTTGCCGTTTGGCCTGCGCCTTTTGGCGCTCTGGTTCCCATATTAGAAGCGTAAAGGTCAAAAGACGCTTAAGCAATACGGTCGTTTACCCGGGTGCCGCGGCTCGGGAGATTACCTGCATTCTGTATTCGATTCTTTCAGGTAAACTAAAAGGCAGATGAGGCCGGGCCGTTATAGACGTATTCTTTTGGTTTTCGCGTTCTTACCGGCCGCGACGGCGGTTGTGGGCGTCGCACCGCTCACTCCGCCCGCACGCGAGATCACCCTCAAAGAGTTGCTGCCGCTCGCCAACTCGCAAAAAGAGTTCAAGATCATCGACGGCAAGGACCGCGGTAAAATGGTGCCGCTGATATTTCAGGCCGATTCCACGGACGATCAAAGATGGAAGTTGATTTTCGGCGACTACGGACGGATTTTCTTGAAGAGCGGCCCCGGCGGCGTGCTGCTGATGGAGCGGCTCGATTTGATTCGCAGTAAAAGTTACGTGGTCTACGACCCGCCGCTCCTCGTCTTGCCGGCCGATATCCAATCCGCCGGTTTCGTTCAGCGCCAGACGGGCTATCGGATGTACAACGCGGAGACCGGCAAGCTGAAGCGGTCCGGCCGGGTGACCCATCTGGTGAAACGGATTTCGCATTCGCAGTTCGACACGCCGGCCGGCGTGCTCGACGGCTATCACATCGAGATCGAGCATCGGATGGACATGGAATACTATAGTCAGTTGTTGTTGACCGTCGGCCTGGGCTGCCGCCCGGAGGAGGGGCTCGTCTACGGCTCGGCGCAATACAAGCTAAAAAAGCTCGGCGGCCTTTTAACCGAAACCAAGACCGCCGTGGCCGCGCTGGCGAGAAAATAAGCCACCGCTGATTCGCCCTTTTCCGCGGCCGTCACTGGACGCGGCTGCACGTCGCCTTCTGCGACTTGTCGAACACCACGCTGACGACCTGCTCTCCTGCGGTGACGCCGATGTCCCGCAACCGGCAGATGTCGGCGCCGATCACCATGATCTGCACCGTGACTTTACCGGTCGGAATGGCCGAGAACCTGGCCCTTCCCCGCTCGTTCGTCTCGCGCGAGTCTTCGCTTCCCTCGATGCGCACAATCGCGTTGGCAACGGGCTGGCGCTCGTTTTTGTTTTCCGGATCGACCGTCAGAACGTCGATGGTCAGCGTCCCGCGCGTGGTTTTCTCCGCGTCGGGCTGGTCCGCTGCAATGCACGGCCATGCCGCCGCGAGCAACACCGCCATGCAAGCAGCGACGCGCAAGACGGACCGGAAACGGCGGGCGGGAATTGCGATCGTTAGGTCGTCCATCATTCGCGCTTACTTCATTCTTCGAACCAGGTCGGAAATCACCTCGTCGATAAACGGCTTGTCCTTCACGCCGCTGCGGGAGCTGGGGAAGTAAATGAAAGTGATCTGCGCCGACGGCGGATCGTAGCGCTTGAGCACCAGGGAGAAGCGCTCGGATTTCGAGATCCGGGTGAAGTTCACCAGGGGAAAGTCGAACGTATCGACCCAGAACGTCCATTGCCGGTCGCCGCCGCTGACGCGGACCAGAACGCGACGCCCGGCCGGATCGTGCTCGGCGACTTCGATCGTAAAATGGCGCTTCACCTTCTCGTCCTTGGGCGCAAACGGATCGGGATCGGGGAAGTTGAGCTCCCGGTCGATCAGCGGGCCCGCCGTCGCCAATTCCTCCAATTCGACGCTTGCGTCCGCCTTGGCGCCGACGACTTCCAGCACTTCGATCTGCCGGTCCTTCACGCCGTTGGCGATCCGCTGCAATTGCTTCTCCAAGAAAGGATTCCGTCCGCCGCCCTGGATCTGCCGATCGAGCTGCCAGAACAGCGGGCTCAAGTCGAGCGAATCATTGAAGTTCGCCGCCAGGAGCTCGAGCGCGACGAGCTTCGATTCGAGATCCTGCGCGCCGGGCTTGAGATAAGTTTCCAGTACCTTGTCGAAAATTCCCCGGCGCACCCCGGTATCCGCCTCTTCGCGCTTGCTCAGAAGCTCGGTGTAAAGACGGAGCCTCGCCTCGGTAGCCTGGCGCTCGGTTTGTGATCTTTCGTATTGCTGCGATATGTACGCGAGCGTAAGCGGAATCGCCAAGGTGGCGACGATCCACTTCGCCGTATCGAACGTCAACCACTTCGGGGCCATCGGCCTAGCGCCTGTTCAAACGGGTCTGCGGGCCCGCGCCGGTAATCTCGAAGTCATACCGGGTTGGATCCTGATAGAGAATCACGTCGGTCGAACCCACGCCGATTTTGAGATTGCAGCGTCCGGTCTTGCCCGTCGTGAGACGGTAGGTGCCGCGCGCGTCGGTCGTGGCTTTCGCCGCTTCACTGCCGCCGCAAACGAGAACCACCGGCGCATTCGCCACCGGCTGGTTGCCCTGCGAGATCGTGCCGTAGATAGTCGCGGCCGCAACCCCTGCCGGGATGAAGAGCGTGAAGACGACTGCGGCGGCTTTTGCCGTCTTGGTCCATTTTGCCATCAGCGTTCCCTCCGTCGTACGCCACCGCACCGGCCGCCGCGCATCCATGAATAAATGATCACGATAGGAGCCGAGAGTAACCGATGAAGCGCCGCGCTGTCAAACTTTAAGCGGGGCGAGCGAGGTTTTCACTTCGCTGAGCGCATGGTATACGGAAAGAACATCCTCGCTCAGCAGCTCGCGCAAATCGATAGCGCCGGTCTGCAGCTGCAGCTCGGGAGACGATTCTGCTGGCACCATCCAACGAGAAGGAAACGACCGAGACGCCGACAAGCGAAGCCGTTCGGTCGCCGGCTTCGCGGCGCCCACTTCAGGCGCTGCTGCGACTGCGCGCCTTCGAGGCGCTGAGCCACCGCGAGTTCCGTTTGCTCTGGCTCGGGCAAGCCTGCACGGGCATGGGCACCTGGATGGACCAGGTCACGCGCGGTTGGCTCATCTACGAGCTGACCGACTCGGCGCTCCAGCTGGGCCTGGTGCGCGGCATTCAGGCGATCCCCTTTCTCCTGCTCTCTCCAGTGGCGGGCAGCGCCGCCGACCGTTACTCGCGCAAGACGCAGGTGGTGGTCGCGCAGTTCTTGAATGGAATCATATACGCGGTGACCGCGCTGCTGATTTTTACCGGCCGGATCCAGCCGTGGCACGTTTACGTGACGGCGTTCCTGATGGCATCCGCTCAGGTTTTTCAGCAGCCGGCGCGCGCGTCGATGGTCGCCGACGCCGTGCCGGCGGATAGCCTGACCAACGCCATCGGCCTCAACGCGGTCGTCTTCAACGTCGCGCGCAGCACCGGTCCGGCCCTGGCCGGCGTGCTCATCGCAGTGTTCGGCACCGGGGGCTCGTATTCGGTCCAAGCGATTTTTTTCCTGCTGGCGACGGTCTGGACGCGACAATTGCGCGCCGCGCATCGCCCCTCCGCCAGCACCGGCGAGCGGTCCGCCGACGGTGAAACGTTCGCCCAGAGCATCGTCGAGGGCTGGAAGTTCAGTTGGCGGAACGAGGCCGTCCGGACCGGTCTCCTGATCGTGATGTTCGCGTCTCTCTTCATCGTCCCGTTCACGACGCTCTTGCCGGTCTTTGCGCGCGATCTGCTCGGAGTCGGCTCCACCGGACAAGGATTGCTATTGACCGCGATGGGCGTCGGCGCGTTATGCAGCGCGCTCCTCGTCGCGTCGCTCGGCGACCGGCTGCCGCGCGGCATGCTCATGCTGGGCGGCGTCACGATCTATGGGATCGTCATCGTGATGTTCGCCGCTTCTTCGTGGTTCAAGCTCTCGCTCGTGCTGATGGGGATCGTCGGCCTCTGCCACGTGAGCGCGCACGCGCTGATCCAAACCGTTATTCAGTCGTACTCGCCGTCGAATTTCCGCGGCCGGATGACGGCGATATTTCACATGAGCCAGGTCGTGATGACCGTGGGAAGCATCGTGGTCGGAGCGCTCGCCGCGCTCTGGGGCGCGCAGTGGGCCGTGGCATCGATGGGAGTGGCGGGCTCTTTGGCTATGATCGCGATCTATGCGGCGCTGCCGCGCGCGTGGCATATCCGCTGACCGATTTCATTTGCCGCCCTGGAGCTCTTTCAGCGCCTGGCGCGCCAAAGCGAAATCGCGCACTTCGTCGAGCGGTCGCTTTTTATCTCCAAGCCGGTCGATCAAGGCCTCGATCTCGGCGTCGGTCATCTGGCCGTCGCGCGAAAGCGTTTTGAGCTCGAGATCATAGGAGTGCGACGCGACGTCGGCCGCCTGCGGCAGCCACTGGTTCATGATCGGCAAGGTCTCCGCCTTGTTTTCCAAGATGAATTGATGCGCGCGGAGCAAAGCCTTGAGCGTCCGCTTGACCCGTTCCGGATTTTCTCGCAGCAGGCGGTCGGCCGCGAACATCCCCGCTACCGGCAGGCCGACCTCCGGCGGACCGGCGAGCGCTTTGAATCCCATGCGCTGGAGCAACAGGTCATGCGGCGGAGCGACCGAGATCGCCTCGACGGCGCCGCTGACGAGCGCCTGCATCCGGACGGGTCCGTCGCCGATCGCGACCGCTTGAATCAAACTCGGATTGAAGCCTTTCGACTGCAGCATCTCCTCGGCGACCAATTGATCGGCGCCGCGAATCGTCGATACGCCGAGCTTTTTGCCCTTGAGCTGTTGCACGTCTTTGATCTCGGGCCGGACGATCACATAATACGGCCCCTTCTTGAGATGGACGAAGACGAGCTTCATCGGAAAGCCCTGGAGAATAGCGCGGAACGTGCTGACGAACGGCGTGGCGAACGAAACGTCTCCGTTCACGACCGCGGTCGCGCCGAGACGCGGGTTCATTTGAATCAGCTCGACTTCCAATCCCTCCGCCTTGAAGAAGCCTTTGGTCTGGGCAAGATATTGCGGCGTGGCCGAGCTGCTGCGGCTGGCATAGGCGATTCTGACGCGCTGCGCTTCGGCGCCGAGCGCCTCGCCTTCTGAAACTGCGAATTGGGCGAGAACGGCAATCAGGGCATAAACAATGGTTCCCGCGGCGCTTAACTTTTTCGCCGCAGCCGCTACAATGTGCTGCAGGGGAGACGCCTGATGGACAAGAATCATCTTATTTTAACGGCCGTCGGTCCCGACCGGGTCGGCTTGGTGGAAAAAATCTCGGCGTTCATCACCCGCCTCGGCGGCAACATCGAAGACAGCAAGATGGCGGTCTTTTGCGGCGAGTTCGCCGTGATTATTCTGATCACCGGCGAGAGCGCGAATCTCGTCAAGATCGCCAACGCCTGCCGCGACCTCGAGGCGCAGACGGGACTCACGTTCTCGATCAAGACTCCCTCGACGCGCAAACCGGTCGAATCGCTTTTGCCTTACAAGCTCACGGTCTCTTGCATGGACCATCCGGGCATCGTTCACAAGCTGAGCCAGGCGCTGAGCAAATTGGGCGTCAACATCGAGTCGATGGAGACAAAAACGTCCGCGGCGCCCGACAGCGGCACGCCGCTCTTCCGCCTCGAAGCTCTCGTCTCCGTTCCCGCGCAGGGCAACGTCGCTCTTCTCCGGGAACGCTTCGGCGAAATCCAGCGCGAAGAAAATATCGACATAGACTTCTCCCCGGCCCGCAGTCCGTCTGATTGAAAACTAGTTGCCGCGCCCCGGCGTCCCGCCGCGGCGGCCGCGTTCTTCGCCGCCCGGAGCGGACCGGGCGGGCGGAGACGACGGCATTGGACTGCCCAGGCTTCGGTCGCTTTCCCTGCTCCGCGGGGATTCCGCCTGAAAGCCCGACGGCGGGCTGCTCTGCCGGCCGCTCTGAAAATACCATAACAGCAGGATCAATACGCCGACGGCGATCAACGCGTACCAGTATTCTTTTTTCATTTTGCCTCTCCGGCGCCGCGCGGGACCGCGGCGAAGATCAACTCGCCCAACTTGATGACGAAAGCGACCAGACCCATCGTCACGGGGTTTACGTACCATCCGGTGTGTATGACGGTCAGGTACAGGAGCACGATGGCTCCCGCAACCACAACCATACTCCAGCCCAGCGCTTTCAGGAACACCAAAACCACGTCCCGTCTGCGCGCCTCTTGCATGGCGTGATGATGCTTCACCAGGACGAAGTGGAACGCGAAATAGATCAAAAATCCCACGCCGTAATTCATCCACCAGCCCACGGGCTTGAAATATCTCTGATCGAGGAGCGCCTCGATATAGTTGGCGTGCAAAATGATTCCAGGCACGTAGCCGATCACGCTGTAG
Organism: Binatia bacterium; assembly: GCA_036506735.1. Taxonomy (GTDB): domain Bacteria; phylum Desulfobacterota; class Binatia; order UBA9968; family UBA9968; genus JAJPJQ01. Next base: position 30,042 of record DASXRG010000103.1, read on the forward strand.
TGCGAGTCCATATCCTCGTTGACCTCTCCGATCACGACGATCCGGCCGCGCAGATACTCCAAATCTTCTCGCGGACGATCGGGACAAGTCCGGTTGAGGTATTTTTTCTTGCCGGCGCAAAGGATGTCGAGCGTGGAATACACGGAGTACTTTTCCAAATCGCGCAGGTTGAGAAAGCTGATGTACGGCTCCTCGTGGTCCGCGATCAGCTGCGCCAGAAAGGGGTACTTCTTCTGCAGCCTCGAGTCGTATGCTTCGGCCGCGGTCAGGGGAAGCGTCGCCCACAGTTCGCCTTTTCCCATGTCGCCGCGAACCGTCCAGCCGAGCGGCAGTCGCCGGGTATCGGCCTGAAGCTCGATCAAACCCTCCCGGACTCCGAATTTTTTCCCGATCTCCGGCGCCGGCAATAACGGCGGCGGGGTCGGCTGGGCGTGATCGCCGCGCGTCTGGGCAGCCTTTTCGTCCACCGTCCGCCCCACGACGACCGGGACTCGACGCGTGACCTCCCTGAGCGCATTCTGCAGCGCCCGCGTGCCTGCGTCCGTTTTGCCGCATTCCGTGGAGAAATACTTGTCGATGACGATGACTGAAGGTGAAAACGCGGCGGTTGCACGGATCAAATCCGCCAGGAATCCCCGCTGCCGGCAGACGTTGAAAAGATTCGGATCGCCCTTGGCGGCCTCGATCGGGACCACAACCGTGAAAGTCGGCTTGGGCTTGCGCGGACCTGCCGCGACGATGCGCTGATAAATTCCGCTGATCTCGAAAATGGACGGAGCCAGGCCGGGATTCTCCGGACCGCTGGACTCGATCGCGTGCTCGGCGAGCTGCTCGAGCCCCAGCGTAATCAGGCAGGCGAGCGCGAAAGAAACGAGGAAGGAGATTTGCTGCTGCCGCGTCTGCAAAACTCTTGAAACAACTGGAAAACCACGGCCGGCCATTAATTCCCCCAGACTGCGCACCCGAGAGTTGGGCGTCTAGTACCATCCGGCTCGACCCCGCGTCAAGAACAGCGACGGAAACACCCACCCGGGAGCCTCTCTCCGGGCCGATGCGATAGGGTAGTGAAACGCGGCACGCGAGTATATAGGAAAAATTCTGAAGTACGCTTTAAGCACTTCGTCCCCACGCATCGGCCCTACGAAAAACTCCCGGGCGGGTGTTTCGAATCGTCAACCGGATTTTCCCGCCGGCCGAGGGTCTTGCAAAATTGGGTGAAGATTGAGGATAATCGGATCAGGACGATTGGGAGGTGAGCTATGCTGCCTAAAGAAGAAAACGAAATGCTGACCCGAGTCGGACCGGGAACGCCGGCCGGCGAATTGCTACGCCGCTATTGGCATCCCATCGCCGTAGCGAAGGAACTCACCGAGGAACAGCCGACAAAATTCGTTCGCATACTGGGCGAGGACCTCGTGCTGTTTCGCGACCAGAGCGGCCGCTTGGGTCTGCTCGCCGACCGTTGCTCGCACCGCGGCGCTTCCCTTTCTTACGGTAGAGTCGAAGAGCGCGGCATCGCCTGCGGCTACCACGGATGGCTTTACGACGTGGAGGGGAATTGTCTCGACTGTCCGGCGGAGCCGGAGGGCAGCAAGTTTCACCTCACGATAAAGCACCGCGCCTATCCGGTCCAACAGCACGTCAACCTGGTTTGGGCCTACATGGGTCCGCTTCCCGCTCCCGTGCTGACTCACTACGACACGCTGTTTCGCAAAGACGGCCGCCGAAAAATTATCGTCCATCCGCAGTTGGATTGTAACTGGTTCCAGGCGATGGAAAATTCGGTCGATCCGGCCCACTTGCAGATTTTACATCAGGAGTATTATGGGCGCGGGCAGCGCAAGCCGGTGAGCACGACGCGCGGCTTCACGGACGACGTCGCCAAGTTCGAATTCTATTTCACCGATCAGGGCATCATGAAAAAGCGAATGTACGCTAATGGCGTCGTGGACGAGCATCCGCTGCTGTTTCCCTGTATCTTGCGCCAGGGACCAAGCTCGCAGTTCCGCACGCCGATCGACGACAAACATACGCTTCACATCCACGTCCTGTTCTTTCCAACCCAGGACGGCAGCGAGCCGGCGGACGCCTTCGATCCGCCGATCAAGTACAGCGAGCCGTACAAGGACCCGCCGGACAAGCTTCACCCCGAGGCGCGCTTTACGCTGCAACATATCATTCCGCAGGACCACATGGCCTGGGAGACGCAGGGGCCGATCGCCGACCGCACGCGGGAGCGCCTCGCCACGTCCGACCGCGGCGTCGGCATGCTGCGCGAGCTGATGAAAAGAGAGCTGGCAAAAATAGCTCGGGGCGAAGATCCGATCGGCGTCTATCGCACCGCCGATCATCCGATGATAGACACCAACGTCGATGAAGGCGTCAAGCAGCTCGCGAGCGACGCGCGCGCCCACGACCAGGGGTCGTACGAAAAAGATTTAGCCGATCTCTATCAAGGCAGGAAAAACCAGGAAATATGAGAGCCGCGCATGACCCTCAAGATCGACTGCGACTCCCATTTTCTGCCGCATGACGCCTTCGACGACGTCGATCCGAAGTTCTCCGGCCGGGCGCCGCGGTTCGTCTTCGACGGCTCGGGCAGAGACGCCGTCGTCTACGAGACCAGAACCGAGAAGCTCCCCTCCTTCATGTCGAACTACCCGACCTGTTTTCGCCTGGGGAAAAGGCGTCGCGGCGTGTCGGACGCCGACGCGCGCGCCGAGGATCTCAAGAAGCTCGGCTTCGATCGTCAGGTGCTCGTGCCCAATAACGGTCCGTTCGGCTACGACGTCGATCCCGAGCTCGGCCTGAGCGTCTGCCGCTCTTACAACAACGCCGTAAGCCGCGCGCTCAAAAAACGGCCCGAGTTCATCGGCCTCGCCGTCCTTCCCATGCAGGATATCGACCTCGCCCTTCAGGAGCTCGATCGAGCCATCCTCACGCTCGGCCTTCACGCGCCGCAGCTCCAAACCAACATCCTCGATAAGAACCTCGACGAAGAGGAGTTCCGGCCGCTCTACAAGCGCATCGAAGAGCTGAACGTGCCTTTGATCGTGCACTGCTCCCATCTGGCCGTCACCGGAGGCGCGCATCGCTATAAAAGGTACCGCTTCGGCAACGCGCTGCAGTTTCCGGCGGAGGTTTCGCTCGCGATCGGCTCGCTCGTCTGCGGCGGCGTTCTCGACGCCTTTCCCAGGCTGAGAGTCGCTTTTCTCGAAGCGGGGGCGGGATTTGTTCCCTATCTTTTCGACCGCCTCGACGAGGTGGCGGTGGAAGAGCCGCAGTACTCCAAGGTCTCGATCAAGAAGATGCCGCGAGAGTATCTGGGGCAGCTCTGGTTTTCGTTCAACATCAAAGTCGAGGCGCAGTCGATCCCCCACGTGATCGAGCGCATCGGAGCGGACCGGTTGATGATCTCGAGCGACTACCCGCACGCGCTGGCCGGCTCGGGGCCGAACACGATTCAGTTTTTGCAGGAGCTCAAGACGGTGTCCGAAGAGGACAAGCAAAAGCTCATGGGGCTGAACGCGGCGCGGCTCTTCGATCTCAGGCTCTAAGCGGATCATTCACAGGGAAACCTTGACCCCCTTCATGCCCTTTCCAAGCCGTATTCTCTTCCTTCGCTTCGTGTCCTTCGTGGTTAAAGAGTTTGTCACCACGAAGAGCACGAAGGCCACGAAGTTTTAGCCCCCCGACGATTTTTAGCCGGCGAAAAGTTTTACTTTAAAATCGTCTCGGCGAACTTCGACGCCGGATCTCTCACCTTCAGGCAGCGGTCTTCCATGGAGTTTTGCAGCTTCAAGAACTGCTCCACCGTCAAAGTGTCCTTGGCCGGATCGATCCCTCTTTCGAGCAGCCATTTCGTCTCCACGTCCGCGCGCCGCGTCGGTTGTTCCATCACCTTGGTCCACAACTCCTGTCCTTCTTTGCCGAGGAACCAGTTGAGGAAAACTTTCGTGGCATTGGGATGCGGCGGCGCTTTCACGATGCCGACGTTGCCGGCACCGCTGCTGGCGGGCTCTCCTTCCTTGAATGAAGGCAGCTTTCTGACCGGCAGCCCGGCCTTCACGAACGGCTGATACTCGTACACGCTCACGCCGAAAGTCACGGCCACCTTCCCATGCGCCAGGGCCTCGGCGAGCTGGCGCCGGTTCCGGCTCATGAAAAGATCCTGCTTGACCAGTTTTCTAAGAAAATCCTCGCCTTTGATACGCCACAGGTGGGCCCACGTGCTTTGGCCGCCGCCGGGCGTCCGTGGATCGAGCAGCCCGATTTTTCCCCGCAGCTTCGGGCTGAGCAGCTCGTCGTAGGAGCGCAGCTCCTCGGGCTTCAGCAGGTCTGAATTGTACCAAACGCTGCTCTGGCCGCCGTCGGCGACAAAGGAATAAAAATATCGCCGCGTGCTGACGTTATCCATCCACATGTGGCCGCCCCACCAGTTTTTTGCGTCCGCTACTTCGGGGAGAATCATGTACTCGGCAAGGGGCTCCAGCACGCCTTCGTGGATCAAGGTCACGCCGCCGCAGCCGCCGAAAAAATAAACGTCGATATAATGGACGCCGGCTCTGACCTCTTTAACGATGCGGGCGCCGGTCTCGGGACCTCTGCCAGGGAGCACCTCTATGGCGATGCCGAACTTTTGTTTCAATATGGACTCCCATTCTTTCCGGAGCTCCGGGTTCGGCGATATCGCCACGACCAGCTGCCCTTCCCTGCGCGCGCCCTCGAGCGCCTTCTGCCATTCGGCTTGCCAGTCCGCCGCTTCGGCTCCAACCGGACAGAGAAGGAGCAGCAGGCATGAGAAAAGTTGGAATGTGGGTATGGAATGATTCATCGTGCCAAGAACTTAAAAACTTCGTGACCTTCGTGCTCTTCGTGGTGATAAACTCTTTTACCACGAAGGACACGAAGGAAGAAAATATGGCTCCGGCAAAAAAACAAAGGACACCAGTTTGTGCTTCTATCCGAGCTAGGCGGGATAAGGCCGCGCGCACCTCTGGGCCAGCGGCGTTCCTTTGAGCGGTCTCAGAGTGTATGCAGAGATGGCGCCCTCGATATCGTAGACATCCGGCGCCCGGTTGCGCTGTTTGTTTGTGTATCCCCTCCCCCCGCCGTGGTCCACGCCATGGGGCGTAAACAGAAAATTTCCCAGCCGCGGACCCGCGGGCGTATATCTCAGCTCGTCACCGTCGGGATCTCTGTGCACCGGGGCGCCTCCCACGCCGCCGCCCGACAGGTGCATGGTCCAGGCCAGGTTGTTCTTGTTGTCCAAATAAGCGGCGCCGAGGAACGCCACCGGAGTAGAGCCCAGCTTTTCTATGTCGTCGATGCGAAACTTGAATACCGGCACATAACCGTCGACGATCTGCGTGTCCAGGGGATAGAAATCGTAATCGATCGTCGTCTGCTCGCCGAGAAAATCCGAGAAGGCGCCGTTGTACTTCACGCGCACCTCGAACTTTCCCTCCGGCCTTGGTTCCCTGGGAAGCTCCGGATACTTGAGGCTCTCCGGCTTCAGCGCCGCCCTGCCCTTGCCGTAGAGGTGATCGATCATTTCCGCCGGGACCACGAAGATCTCGGGTCCCGATTCAAAAATCACCCGGATCGTGTCCTGCGGATACTGCGAAAGCGCGCGATACGTCACGCCTTTGGGCAGGAGCAGAAATTCCCTCTCGCCGACGGCGATATTGCCGAAGTCGGTCTCATAGATCATCTCGCCACGATTAATCAGGTGCAGCTCGTCCGCGTCGCAGTTGCGATAGAAGTAGCGCATCGACTCTTTTCTGCGGGAAAACCAAACCGTCATGTCCTCGCTGTAGAAGAGCTTCGCCGGCTCTCCCCAGGCGGATTCCGCATCCCCGGGTGAAATCTCCGCAGTATCGATCTCCCAGTTCTGATAATTCCCCGCGACCTTTTTCCACAGCATGGGATGGTTTTTGCGATAGAGCACCGTCTCCGTGCCCCATTGCACCCTTCGGCCATAGTGATGCCGAACCAAATCGTATTGGTCCATTGATTTATGCGTCAGTCGCTCAGGTTTACTCATTTTTTGCTCCCTCCGCTTCCTAAAAAACAACCGGTGAGAACCAGTCCGGGACGATGATGGGGGATCAAAGATGTGACGGGATCGAACGACCCGGCCTAATATCTTAATGACCAATAAACGGCCTAAAGGAATGGGACACACCTGTCAAGACAAAAAAAGCCCCGCAAGCCTGAGTCCTTTGAATTTTTGGATTCGCCGCCGCTTGCGGTCAGGAATGATTGTCTGGATCGTCGGGACTGCCGCTAGCGCCCTTTAGGACGCCAGCACGTTTGCATGCGCTCACGAAGCGCGAGATCGCAAAGCTCCAACGCGGCTTCGTGCTTGGAGATGGGAGGCGGCAACGCCGGCAGTAAAGATATTAATAAGCGCGGACTATCCTGACTCTCCTCAGCTTCTTTGGCACTGCACTTCTCTGATCCCGTTTAGGTTCTGCGCCGCGGCAGTTTTGTCCACGATGTCGAAAACAAACGGTCCCTGAGTGCCCGACATTTGAGCGCCGATGAAATAGCCGACGGGGCCTGCAAGGATACTTCCCGCTGTGCGGTTAGGTTCAAATCGGACCCGCACGAAAGTAACCGTCGCGGGCTGCAAGGAAATCCGCGTCGAGGAGACTCCCGGTTTGTCCCACAGGTTGGAAGAGATCGTCACGTCGCCCGGTTCGAGATCGATGGAAAAAAATCCCGCCCGCGGCAGAGCGCACGCCTCCGCGCCGTTCAACTTGATTGTCGGCCGCCGCGTGACACCGACCCATGACTCGTCTCGGAAAACGATGAGCCGGGCTTTATTCGCCGCAGGCGTTTCCAAACTGGACTTCACATCCGGATACGGCGCGCCGCTGTGCGCTGCGCAGCCGGCCAGAACCAACAATAAACCGCAGCAAAAAACAGCCCGGCTTAGTAATTTCCGAATATCCATTTCACGCGCTCCTGTTTTTTATCGCCGTAACAAATTAACAAAACCAAAGCAAGAATCGCCGCCGATATTTATCGGATCTGCGGCCCGCCGTATAGCTTGTCGATGAACCCGCTCTCGTCGAGCTTGCGGACGAAGTGTGCATCGACCATGTCTTCCAGTTTTACACTGCCGATCTTGGGGCTTTGCAGGGCCATCAGCCGCTGCGCGTTGCGCAGCCCTTCGATCGAGGGGTACGGCTTGCGCTTGAGGATCGATAATTGATCCTGGTAACCCTCCTCCGCCACGGCCGGATCGCTCAATCGCAAATTTTTCATCATGCTTTTGATGACGACCGGCTTATTCGCCGGCTGCAAAACGAACACCAGGCTCTCGGTCAACGCGGTGACGATCTTTTCGACGATCGGTCCATGTTGATCGAGATAAGCCCGGCTCACCCCCACACCCAAACCGGGGAAGTAAACGTTGTCCTTCAACAGGTCGACCAGAAGTGAAAAGCCTTTGTTGCCGAGCTGGCGGCTCAACACCGGGTCGAGCACCGCCGCGTCGATCCGGCCCGCCTCCAACGAACGCGCCATCGTGACCGGGTCGCCCGTCGGAAGAAAACTGATGTTGTCGCGCTTCGGCTCGAGCCCGAGCTGCTCCAGGGCGAGCATCGAATTCATCCAGGTGGCGCCGACGATCGTCTGAACCCCGATTCGTTTGCCGCGCAGGTCCTGCGCTTTTTTGATCTGCGGCACGGCCATCAGCTTCCAGCTCACCCGATCGGATATGGAAGTGAGCATTTTCAGATCGGTGCCCTGCGCGGCGGCGCCCAGAAAGGGTATGCCCGTGGTGAAAGCGACGTGAACGTCGCCCGCCACCAGGCTGGCGAGCATCGTCGGTCCGCCGCGGATCAAAACCGTTTGCGCTTCAATGCCTTGCTTGTTGAACATCCCCTGCTCCTGCGCGATCCACAGGGTGAGCGTGCTCGCGGTGATCGACGCCGTGCCGATCTTGATCCGGACCGGCGCGGCCGCGCCGAACGCGAAGACCGGGACGAGAAGAAAACAAAGCGTTGCGAACTCCCAACCGACCCAACGAATCACTTGATGCATATCGGACGCCTCTGAACAAACTAAAATTTTCCGCATTTTATATGATGTGGGGCCGATTTGCCAGGCTGGAAAAGAAAGCAGGCGCGCGCCGAGGAAAACCTCTTTAGCGATCGGTAAGATAAATTTCCCGACGCTGCCGTGGGAGCGTCGGCTGTCGCCCGCCGTCCGCTATAACCTTACACCGGTTGGAACAGGGCGTTCTCGGCGTCGAAGTCGTCGCGCACCTCTTGTATGATCGCCGCAAACGACGCTTCATCGTCGCAGCCGAACGCCGTCATGATTTTCGGCGCGGGCGCCGGCGGCTCGGTATAGAATCCGAGATCGGCTTTGAAAGAAAGATAATCCGCCACTCCCAGGATCGCGGGCAGCGACCGGAGGCCGATGTCTCCCCCGCCCTCGTGATGCTTGAGCACCGCCTTGCCGATGTCCGAGTCGATGCTCCACGAGTCTAAGAGAGTGAGCCCGATAAAGGCATGGTCGAACGCGTAGGCCTTCTTCTCCATTTCCACCAGCGACGTCTTGCCTTCCTGCACTTCACCCAGCAAGCGCTCGAAGCCTTTGGGATCGCCATGAAAAATAATCATCTCGCCGATGTCGTGCAACAAGCCGGTGAGAAAGGCCTGCTCGCTGTCCTGATAGCCCACGCGCTGGGACAGTATGCGGCAACCCAGGGCGACCGAGAGAGAGTGCGACCACAACTTTCCGGATATCTTATTGCTCGCCATGAAGAGACCCTGGGTCGCGGCCGCAATCAGGTTGTACCGCAGAGCGTGAAGCCCGAGGACCTGGATGGCACCCTGCAAGCTCTTCGGGGGATTCCGCTGCGCGTAGTAAACGGAGCGGGAGATCGCCAAAACCCGAGCCGCCAAAGCCGGGTCGTCGGAGAGCACGCGGCAGATTTCCCTGATGCTGAGGTCGGGATCCTCGATCATGCTGAGGACTTTGCTCGCCACGATTGGCAGAGGCGGCAGCTTGTACTTCTGCATCACCTCGCGGAAATATTTTCGGATGTTCTCCTGGCCGGCCATTCCATTATTATTTGTCGCTAAAGATTCCATAGACTAGCGCCCCCTCAACCGAGGTATCGGCGAAAATACCGCCAACTTTAGCGCCTATGCGCCAAGACGGGACGGATACGACAAAAAACGTGCTGGGTCGCGGGCTGGCCGGTGAGATACGGCGCTTACTGTGCCAGAGACGCGCTCATGAGATCGGCGTCATTTCTCGGCAGGCCGAAGCCGCAGCGCGACACGAGATAGCGGTCGAATTCCTCGTCGGTGGAAAATTTGAAGCGCACGGCGCCCTCCTGCTCCCAGAGCTCCGTAGAGGGGACGCGGCACTGATAGGAGCCTATCCCTTTTTCCGCATGCGCCGCCTGCGATGGGGTGATGATCGTGGCCATGGTCCCCAGTCTCGGGTCGGTCCCGCGGGCGTTCGCGCGCACGACTAAACCTTTGCCGGTGTAGCTGACGCCGGCGAATTTCCGCGCCGTTTTATCAGGATTGAGATCGACCGGCCCTTCCGAGAATACGCCACCCAGGACCTCGTGGGTCTTTGCGTCGAACTCGACTTCTTCGCCGGTTGGAAGCGTCACAATCGAGCGGCCGGCCGTCTCCGTGATAGCGGGAACATAGGTTCGCGGAAAAAAATAAATGACGCTGTTCATCAGCTCGCTGAGCCTGAACTGCCGGTCGCGCGAAGGCGCCCAATCGGTGAGAAAAAGGTGCATATCCTGCCGGGCCCGATCCTCGAAGCGAAATTGAAAATCCCTGGTGAAAAAATGGTTCTGGTCGATGTTGTAGCGTTGCGGAAGAATCCGGTTGCCGCCCCGGTTGGAAAACTCGAATCCGACGACCTTACCCTGCGGATCCGTCCGGTATTCCCAGACGGAATTCAGCGGCGTGCCGGACATTCGCGCCACCAGCACCGTGTCGTACTTGGTTGCGGCGGGAGCCAAGTCCCTGTCGGGCGCGTCGAGGATCGACTCGGGTAGAATATCCCGCGCCAGGGGCTCGACCAAGAGTTCGGGAACTTCCCAGCCTTTCTGTCCCAGGCGAGCCGACGCAATTTCCGGAGCCACAGCGTCGGTGGGCTCCGCGTCCGCCGCTTCGATTAACGGCATCGGGGTCGGCGGTAGCGAAGCCGGATTTGTGCCGCAACTCTGCGGAAAAGCGAGGAACGCTGACAATAAAAGGACGTAATGGAAAGTACGACCGACGACCATCGATTCAAAAACCGAGCAGGTTGGACGAAAGCTACCACAAAGCAGCCTTCTCGACAAGACAAAAAATGAAAAATCGTTTTCCCATGCGCCGCGTGGCAGATGACCGGGACGCGTCGGCAGGCAAATAAAAAGGCTCGGTTATCTTTCTCCCTCCTCCTGAACTTTCCGTCTCAGCCATAGGATGCCCAGCGCAGTCAATACGACCGAGACCCCCAAGAGCGCGTAACTTCCTGCGCCGGGATGGCGCACGGCGCGGGCGAATTGGTGCGCGAAAAAATTGATCAGGATGATTCCCGGCGCCAATCCCAGCAACGACCCGAGGAAATAATCCCGCACCGGAACCTTGAACGCGCCCGAGATGATGTTGACGATCGTGAACGGCGCCACCGGAAGAAGCCGGATGGCGGCGACCGCCATGACGCCGCTACGCGCGATTTTTTTCTCGACAGCCGCCGATTTACGACCGGCGATCCGCTGCACGAAATCTTTGCCCATGAAATAACCGACCGCGTACGTCGCCGTCGCGCCTAACAGGCAGCCGGCGAAGGAGTAAACGGAGCCTATCAGGGGGCCGAAGACGAAAGCCGTGGCGAGAATCAGAAGCGTCACGGGAAACGACACCAGGCTGCCGACGACATAAGCGGCCAGAATGATCGCGTGACGGGCCGGATTCTGGCGCAACGAAACGGCCCAGGCGATGATTTTACGGATGTCGATCTGCTCGGCCAACGGACTCCACTTCCATGCCGCGGTCAGCGCCACAAGCAGCGCCAGGATCGCGACGGCGAGCCAAAATCGTTTTCCACGACCTTTGCCGGTTGTGTTCTTTTTCTTCACCTTGTCGTCACCGCTCTGAGAACGCTTAAAAAAGCCTGGCAGGAAAACCTTGGAATTTAAAGACAGATCCGGAAAAAAGCCGGCAAGTCAGAAACCAAGCCGGCGTTCGTAACTCGGAAATGTCAAGGCAGGCTAGCGCTCATGAATATTTCCTCAACGGCGCGGATGGCCTTGGCATGCCTTAAATTAAACCACACGAACGGGGGGTGAGGGAGGGCCGCAAGAAGGCGAAAGTAAAAATTAAAAAGGTAAAAGTTCAAAGCCGGCCGAACTCGGAATCGAGAAACGACGACTAACTCACCGTTTTTTTGCAGTGCCTTGCTGCGCATCCATGATGTATTTCACCAGGAACGGCCACACCTGCGTGGCATCGGCCTGAATCTCCGCGTAAACGCCGTCTTTCACCGCTTTGCGCCACGATTCGTTTTCCGAGTAGGTGCATCCGGAGAGATGGCCGAAGTGCGGCCGGTCCGGGCAAATCCGGATGCCATAAGTGAAGCGGCGGTTCGGATAGATCGGGCCGAGACGCTCGTTGATGATCTCGATCAGCGGCGCGACGTTCTGCACGTTGTTGCGCGGCACTCCCCCGCCGATAGTAAAGATCCCAAACCGCTCGGCGCTCGTCACGCGCTTGATCAGCTCGGCGCTGTCGAGCTCGAGGTCGACGAGAACCGGCTTTTTGCCGGCGCGCACTCGTTTCATATTATGGATATAAAGATCGTTGCCCAATTCCGAATCGACGAACGCCGGCACGAATACCGGCACGCCGTGGAGGTAAGCCGACTTGAGTATGCCGCGCTCGTCCGGATAGTTTTCCGCCAGGTGTTTCCCGATGAGCCGGTTCAGAATCGTCGGGCTGATCGCTTGCGAGCCGTCGAGCTGCTCGATGACCTGGCCGATGACCTCCTCGACGGTATCGAGATTGCTCTCGGGCTCCAGCGTGTCAGTGACGCGGTTCAGCTTGCGGCGCGCCAGCTCCGTGTCGTCGTACTTCGGATTGTATTTGTAATGCTTCAGCCCGATCGACGACACGAGTCCGTGCGCCATGAGCGCGCCGGTCGACGAGATCGCGTGGATCAGGCCGGTCTCGATCATGTCGCAGATGATCAGATCCATCTTGCCGACCGTCATCGCGCCGCTAATCGTGAGAAAGCGGCAGCATTCTTTGTCGCGCGCCATGGCTTGTAGCGCCTGCGCGCCTTTTGCAACCTGTGCCGCCACGCCGCCATAGGAAGCGAGTTGCGCGACGAGCGAACCGATCGAGCCGGATTTTCCATCGATCCATTCCGCGAGCGCCTGATAGATGACCGGCATCACAAAGCGCGGATCGGCAAACACGGCGTCGGGAAAGTAGCCGTCTTTGACCTGGCCCGGGCGCGCCATGTCGAACGGGTTGATGAAGATGGCCCGGGCCGGCTTTTGGTAAATCGCCGCCGCGTCTCTTTCCGAAAACGGCCCCACCACGATGACGTTCTCGCCGCGGTTTTTTTGTCGCGCATATTCGGAAGGCAAGAGAATCTTTTCACACCACCGGTTCTTCACGAACTTTTTCAAGAGGATTCCAAGAGGAGATTTGCCGGCGCCGTCGTAGATCAGCAACGGCTTTTTCTTGGACGCCGCCATTTTATGAAGGGTCCGGGCGACCTCGCCGAGCATGCGCGCGCCGAAGGCGCAAGTTCTCATCCCGTCCACGATGTCGCCGACGGTCGCGCACTTTTTGAGATCCAACGATTTCAGCTCTTCGAAATTGATCGCCCTCACAAGCCCCTCGCGAAGAATTTTTTGTTTCGTAACACGACAATTCCGCGCAGTCAATTACAACGCGCTCGCAAAAGACGCGCTAGCCGCCGCGCACGGGTGAAACCGATGCGGGAGTCTGGCCGATATATCGCGCGCGCGGCCGGATGATGCGGTCTCTCTGATATTCTTCGATGGCATGGCCGATCCAGCCGATCGTGCGGCCGATCGCGAACACTGTGAGGCCGCCGCCCGGCGGCATCTTGAGCGCGCGCGCCAGGATCGCCAAACCGAAATCGATGGTGGGCCGCTCGCCCACGAGATCGAGCGCGGCCGCGCGGCATTTTGCCGCGAGCGCGACCGCGGGAGACCGCGGGCAGAACCGCGAAATCAGCTCCAGCAGCGCCTTCCCGCGCGGATCACCGTCCGGATACAACGGATGTCCGAATCCCGGAATGCTTTCGCCCCGTTTAAGCCTGGCCGCCATGACCGCGCGAACGCGCGCCGGCGTCCGAGCCTCCTGGAGAAACGCTTCCACTCGCTCGGTGGCTCTCCCGTGCTTGACGCCTTGCAGGGCCGCCAAGCCGCCGATGACCACGCTATACGGCGTCGAGCCGGCCGAAGCCACGCAGCGCGCGATGAAAGAGGAAACGTTGAGCTCATGGTCGGCGCACAGGACGAGCGCCGCGTTGATCAACGGCGCGGCCCCGGGCTTGCCGGGCGCCAGGCCTTGCTGGATCGTTTGCGCGATGCTTTTTCCATCGACGCGGCGATTTACGGAAAGCGCCGCCAGCAACCGGAGAATGCGCGCGCCGGTCTTAGCCACCGCTTCGGGGCGAAGATCGCAGGCGGCGGCATCCGCCGCCGCGGCCGGCGCCAAGAGCATTTGAAAAGATTCCACCGCCGGTAGACCGACGGCGTGCTTCCTGAGCGCGAGACACTCGGGCGGGAGCACCGGCTTCGAGCCAAAAAGCTTGGCCGAGGCGAGAAAGTCGCCGGTCCAGATCAAGGCGGCGACTTCCTCGACCGTTCGGCGGGCGGCGAGAGAAACCGCGTCCCACCCGCGATAATACACGCGGCCGTCCGCGATCAACGTGATCCCCGACTCCATGACCGGCTGTCCCCAATGCAGCGCGCGCTCGACCGCCTTGGCCGGATTCCGCCTGAGCTCCTTGCGCTCGGCGAGCATGCGAACGTCCTCGTTCCGATAACGCCGTCTGCGCTTGCTCGCTCCGGCGGCCTCGGAACGAACCAGTCCCCGGCTGACGTAGGCATAGAGAGTGGAGAGGCTGATGCCCAATTCCCCGGCGGCTTCGCGAGCGGTGAGATGGCGGGCGCTGCGCATGCGCTTTCTCCTTTTCCGACGGCGTCAAAATAAATCATACATTGATTTGTCGATCAAGATTGACAAGCTGTCAGCCGCTTGCGATAGAAAGGCGTATCGGAGTTCTCGAGGAGGTTTTCATGGCGACCGATCGAATCGTGCGGCCCGGTCTCGAAGGAGTGATAGCGGCTCAAACCAATCTCAGCAGCGTGGACGGAGCGGCGGGCGAGCTGATCATCGCCGGATTTCCGATCGAAGCGCTGGCCGATCGGGCGACGTTCGAAGAGACGGTCTATCTGCTTTGGCACGACGCTTTGCCCAACGCCGGACAGCTTGCGGCCTTGCGCCGCGAGCTCGCCGACCGGCGCGCGCTCCCGCCGGCCGTGCTGGAACTTTTGCAAACCGCGGCGCGCCAGAAACTCCCGGCCATGGACGTCCTGCGCATGGCGTCGAGCATGCTGACCCTTCGCGCCGACAACGAGGCATCGGACGACGACGCGGCGCGCGCGGCGATCAAGTTGGTCGCGAGCTTCCCCACGATCGTCGCCGCCTACGCGCGCATGCTCGACGGGCGCGCGCCGATCGTTCCGCGATCCGACCTGGCGCACGCGGCCAACTATTTATACATGCTGTCCGGCGCCGCGCCCGTTCCCGAGCGCGTCCGTGCGATGGAGACTTACCTCAACACCGTCATCGATCACGGCTTCAACGCCTCGACGTTCACGGCCCGGGTGATCATGTCGACACAATCGGACTTGATCTCCGCGATCGTCGGCGCCGTCGGCGCGCTCAAGGGGCCGCTCCACGGCGGAGCTCCCGGTCCGGCGCTCGACATGGTGTTCGAGATCGGAACGGCGGACCGGGCGGAAGCGGTCCTGCGCGAGAAACTCGAGCGCGGCGAGCGCTTGATGGGATTCGGCCACAGGGTCTATCGCGTGCGCGATCCGCGCGCCGACGTATTGGCGGCCGCGGCGGAGCGCCTGTATCGGACCGCCGCCGACATGAAGCTCTACGAGCTCGCCCGCCGCGTCGAGCAAACCGCTCTCCGCCTGCTCGAAGAGCACAAGCCCGGGCGAAAGCTGCAAACCAACGTCGAGTTCTATACCGCGCTTCTTTTACACGGACTCGATCTCACGAGCGACTTATTTACACCGACCTTCGCGGTGAGCCGCGTAGCCGGCTGGATCGCGCATTGTTTCGAGCAGCAGAAGCAAAACCGCTTGATCCGCCCCGATTCGGAATACACCGGCGTGAAGGACCGCCGCTGGACGCCGGTCGAAGAGCGCGGCTGATTGTCGCTCCCTCCTCTACTTTGTCGCTAAACCGATTAGCCCGGATATTATGGACGTTATTCCTGCGCCAAGGGCTTGAGGCGAGCGCGAAGTATGTGTTACTGACAAATCGGAAGGACAAGGGATGAACGAGGAGAAGCTGAAGCTAACCATCACGGTGAACGGCGTCGAGCACGAGGCGGCGGTCGAGGCACGCGAGCTTTTGGTTTATTTTCTCCGCGACCGCTTGGGCCTCACCGGCACGCACGTCGGCTGCGATACGAGCCAGTGCGGCGCCTGCACGATTCATCTGAACGGCCGCGCCGTCAAGTCGTGCACGATCCTCGCCGTTCAGGCCAATGGAGCGGAAGTCACGACCATCGAAGGGCTGGCGCGCGGCGATACTTTGCATCCGGTGCAGGAAGGATTTCGCGAGAAGCACGGCGCGCAGTGCGGCTACTGCACGCCGGGGATGATCATGACCGCGGTCCATTTGCTGGACAAAAACCCGAATCCGACGGAGCACGAGATCCGACACGCGCTGGAGGGAAACCTGTGCCGCTGCACGGGCTACGTGAACATCGTCGAAGCGATCAAATGGGCGGCGGAGCAGATTGAAAAGTGAGGAGTGAGGCAGTGAGAAGTGAGGAGTCCGGAAGGCACGGGTTAAATCTGCTCACGCCTCACTGCTCACTGCTCACCAGGAGAAAAAATGTTTCCCGCTAGTTTTGAATACCACGCGGCGCGTTCGGTCGAGGAGGCGCTCGATTTCCTGACGAAATATGGCGACGACGCCAAGCTGCTGGCCGGCGGCCACAGCTTGATTCCCGCCATGAAGCTGCGCCTGGCGTCGCCGCGCTACCTTATAGATATAGGCCGGGTGCCCGGTCTCAGCGGCATCCGAATCGATGGCGACACGCTCGCAATCGGCGCGCTGACCGTACACGTCGACATCGTCCATTCGGATCTGATTCGGCAGCGCGTCCCGGGATTGTCCGACGCGGCCGGCGTTATCGGCGACGTGCAAGTCCGCAATCGCGGCACGATCGGCGGCAGCGTCGCGCACGCCGATCCGGCGGCCGATTTTCCCGTGATCCTCGCGGCGCTGAACGCTTCGTTTGTCGCGGTATCGCCGTCGGGCAAACGAACGATTTCCGTCGATGACTTCTTTCTCGACTTCTACACCACAGCCCTCGCGCCCAACGAAGTGTTGACGGAAATTCGCGTGCCGCTGCCCCCGTCCGGCGCCGGGACCGCTTATCATAAGATGGCGCATCCCGCTTCAGGCTACGTCGTCGTGAGCGCGGGCGCGCTGGTCGACCGCGATTCATCCGGCCGTTGCTCATCGGCGCGGATCGCGATCGGCGGATTGGGCAGTGGCCCTCTGCGCGCTAAAGCAACCGAAGCGGCTCTGCACGGCCAATCGCTCACGCCGGAAGTCATCGCAGCCGCCGCATCCAAGGCAGCCGACGGCGCGAATGCGGATGACGATGTCTATGCGAGCGCGGAATACAAGCGTCACATGGCAACGGTGCTGGTGCGTCGGGCAATCGACAAAGCAAGTAAAAAGTAAAAAGGCAAAAGTAAAAAGACAAAGCGCAAAAGGCAAAGCATGACGACTCAACACGCTCCCGCCGGACTCATCGGCGCGTCGATTCGGCGCGTCGAAGATCCCGTTCTGGTCACGGGTAAGGGACGCTACGTCGACGACGTGCAACTGCCCGGCATGCTCCATATGGCGCTGCTCAGGAGCCCGTATCCGCACGCGAAAATAATTTCCATCGACGCGAGCGCGGCCAAAGCGCTGCCCGGCGTCGCAGCCGTTTTGACCGGTGCGGACATAAATTTGAACATCCCCTCGCCCGTGATGATCCCGGGGCAGAAAATTCCGCCGCATCCCGTGCTCGCGCGCGGCGCCGTGCACGCGGCCGGCGCTCCGGTCGCGGCGGTCGTGGCGCGGACTCGCGCCCTCGCGCAAGACGCAGCCAATCTGATCGAAGTCGAGTACGAGTCGCTGCCCTCGGTGGTGAACGCGGAAAAAGCGTTGGAGCCCGGCGCGCCGCTCGCGCGCGAAGAGCTGGACAGCAACGTCTGCTACACCGCGATCAAAAAAGGCGGCGATGTGGACAAGGCGTTCGCCGAGGCGGACCACATCGTCCGGATGCACATCGCGAGCCCGCGGCAGGTCGCGATGGCGATCGAGCCGCGCGGCGCGGTGGCGAATCCCGAGCCGACGGGCGATCTCACCGTCTGGCTGTCGACCCAGAGCCCGCACCGCGTGCGCGCGGATCTTTCGACGGCGCTGGGTTTCTCCGAGCACCGCATTCGCGTCATCGCGCCCGACGTGGGCGGCGGCTTCGGCAGCAAGGGGCCGCTCTACCGCGAATACGTGCTGGCCTGTCATTTCGCGCTTAAGCTGCGCAAGCCGGTCAAGTGGGTGGCCACCCGCAGCGAAGATTTCGTCACGATGATCCAAGGGCGCGACCAAGCGATGACTTCCGAGCTGGCGCTCAAGCGCGACGGAACCATGACCGGTCTTAAAGTCCGTGTGGTAGCGAATCTCGGCGCCTATCTTTGCTCCAACACGGCCGGCCCGCCGCAGCGCATGATGGCGATGGCGCCGGGTTGCTACCAGATCCGCAACGTCCACGTCGAGGTCGTCGCGGTGTTTACCAACACGGTTTCCACCGGTCCGTACCGCGGCGCCGGCCGGCCGGAGTCGGTGCTGAACATCGAGCGACTGGTCGACCAGGCGGCGCGCGAGCTGGGCATCGATCGTCTGGATATTAGACGCAAAAACTTTATACTTTCCAATCAGTTTCCATACAAAACCGCAGTTGGGGTTGAATACGATTCCGGCGCCTACGAACACTCGCTCGACGAGGCGCTGAAGCTATCCAATTATGACGATCTCATTCGCCGGCGCGACGCCGCGCGCGCGCGCGGCGAACTG
Source organism: Binatia bacterium (assembly GCA_036506735.1). Taxonomy (GTDB): domain Bacteria; phylum Desulfobacterota; class Binatia; order UBA9968; family UBA9968; genus JAJPJQ01. The sequence goes on from DASXRG010000103.1 coordinate 48,443, forward strand.
GTCGGCGTCGGCGTCTCCACGTTCGTCGAGCCGAGCGGCGGCGCAGGCTTTGAAAGCGGCACCGTGAGAGTTGAACGCACCGGAGAAATTACCGTGCTTACTGGCTCCAGCTCGCACGGCCAAGGGCACGAGACGATGTTCGCCCAGATCGCGGCCGAGAAGCTGCGCGTCTCGATGGACCATGTCGCGATTCGCCACGGCGACACACTGGCGGTCCAGCAAGGCGTCGGCACGTTCGGCAGCCGCAGCGCAGTAATGGGCGGCGGGGCGTTAGTTATTGCGATTGACCGCGTCGTCGAGAAGTCGCGCCGGTTCGCGGCGCACCTACTGGAAGCGTCGCATGAAGACATCGTGCAGACCGACGGCGGATTCGCCGTGGTCGGCGCGCCGGACAAGAAAGTCACGTGGCGGCAAGTCGCCGCGGCGGCCTACGGAAGACCCGTCAAGGGAATCGAACCCGGCCTCCAGGAAACCGTGTTCTTCGATCCCGGACGCGAAGCCTGGGGATTCGGCAGCCACGTCGCGCTGGTGAGAATCGACCGCGAAACCGGCGCGACGAAAATCGAAAAGCTCGTCCTCGTGGACGACTGCGGCGTGATCATCAATCCGATGATCGTCGAGGGACAGATTCACGGCGGGCTGGCGCAGGCGCTCGGTGAGGCATTTTGCGAACAGATGATCTACGGCGACGACGGCGAGGTGCTGACCAGCTCGTTGGTGAACTATGCGGTACCGCACGCGGAGAACATGCCGCCGCTCATCCTCGGCGAAACGGTTACGCCCAATCCATTTCATCCGCTGGGCGTCAAAGGAGTCGGCGAGGCCGCCACCAACGGCGCGCCGTCCGCGATCGCCAACGCCATGATGGACGCGCTGGCGCCGCTAGGCATCCAGCACATCGACATGCCGTTCACCGCGCCGAAATTGTGGAGTGCAATACAAAACGCCCCAGGCGTGCATAAAACGTCGTAGGGGCGGTTCGCGAACCGCCCCTACAGATGAACGCCTTCAACGGCCCGGCTTCGTTGACACGGCTTCCACGTCTCATTTATAGTTTCTACATCCTCCGATAAATACGAGGCCCGCGTGCAAAACGAGATCGTTTATTCCGTCGAACACTTCTACCCGAAACACCCGGGCCATCCGATCGCCCCTCTCACCGCCGAGGACCACGGCTATTTCGCGAAGACGGCAATCTCGCGCAGCCATCTGCAGATTGCCGGCGACAACACCGGCTCGATCGATTTATTGATTCAGGGGAAAACCAACTTCACCATGGACGCCCATCCGGCGATGCTCGTCGAGGCCAGCGCGCGCGGCGAGGACCTCTACATCATCGGCTCTTACCGGAACGGCCTCGCCTTCAGCGTCGCCGCCTTGCCTGGCGCGATCAAAGGCCCGCAGGACTTGAAAGGCAGGCGTTTCGCAACCAACCGCCGCCTTGGCGCCGGCGAGCGCACGATGCGGCTCGTCTTCGAAAAACTCGGCATGGACCCGGACAAGGACATGGAGGTGGTGCTGGTCGATAACGAAGGCGTGCGCGAGAAAGTCGCATCCTTAAAGGAAGGCCGCGGCGATTTTCTTTTTTATCATCACAACGGCCCTCAAGGCAGAGTCGTCCGCGAGCTGGTCAGGCGCGGCGAATTGGTCGATGTGATCGACCTCTCCACTCTCTTCCCCTACTACGTCGTCCGCTCCATGGCGACGACCGGCCGGATGATTCGGGAGAAGCCCGACGCCGTCCGGGCATTTATCAAAGGAGTGATGCGCTCGCATCGTTTTTTGAAAAACGAAGATCCGACGGGAACGGAATCCGTCAAGATTTTGAAAAAAGCCCTCAACGTCGATTCGTTGGAAGGCAGCGGCGTGGAAAACGGCATACCAAAAAGCTGGGCCGCGGAGCCCAAAAATATCGTCACCAGCGTCGAGGGCCTCGAAGTCCACATTCGCGAGCTCAAAGCCAAGAAGAAAATCGGCGCTGATTTCTCCGCCGACCGGATCGTTCGAAACTATCTCGCGCTCGAAGCGCTCGCCGAGCTGGAAGCGGATGAGTCCCGCGTTAAGCCATGACACCTCAACTCGAGAGACTCGATCAGGCCCAAGCTCCAAGAGTCGATACTTACAAGCAGTGGCAGGAAAGCCAAGACATCCCCGTCATTCGCGGCTTCTATGTGCCGGACATCAAAAATGTCGAAGTCGGGCCGTGGAAATTGACAGGCGGTCTCGGCGCGTTCATCAATCTGGACGGCGCGGGTGGGACCAATGACGCGTACGTTTGCGAGATCCTTCCCGGAAAAACGCTCAAGCCGCAAAAACATCTTTACGAGGAGATGATCTACATCGCGAGCGGCCGCGGCGCCACGACCGTCTGGCAGCGGAACGGCAAGAAGCACAGCTTCGAATGGCAGCGCGGCAGCCTCTTCGCGATCCCGCTCAACGCCTGGTACCAGCATTTTAACGGCAGCGGCGCCGAGCCGGCGCGATATCTGGCCGTCACCAACCTACCGTTTATCATGAACCTGTTTCACAATCCGGATTTCGTCTTCGATAATGAATTTGTTTTTACCGACCGCTTCGATCCGACGGACGAAGCTTACTTTTTGAGCCAGGGCAAACTCTACGGCCGCTCGTGGTTGTCGATCAACTTCGTCGCCGACACCCATTCCTTGGAGCTAAGCGATCAGTCCGAGCGCGGCCCCGGCGCGCGAAATATGAAATTCGACCTCGCCGGGCAAATCATGGCGGCGCATATATCCGAGTTTCCCGTCGGGACCTATAAGAAAGCCCATTTTCACGGGCCGGGCGCGCATGTGCTGATTTTGACGGGCCGCGGTTATTCGATTCTATGGCCGCAGCATAGCGATGAAATGACGCGAGTCGAGTGGGGACCCGGCAGCCTCATTGTTCCGCCCCAGCTCTGGCTGCACCAGCACTTCAACGCCGGCGCAAAACAGGCGCGCTACCTCGCGCTGCGTTGGAACAACTGGCGCTACCCTTTCGTCAAGATGGTCGAAGGCTCGCGGCGCGAGAGCATCAAAAAAGGCGGCACGCAGCTCGAATACGAGGACGAAGACCCGAAGATTCATCGTCAGTTCGAGCAGGCGCTGGCGGAAGCGGGGGCGAAATGCATGATGGGAAAAGTTCATCCTTGCTGCACACAGACATGAAGCGCTCCATCGTCGACTAGGCTCAAGGGCAGGCTTGTCGAAGGGCGGTGTGCTATTTGCGGCCTGCCTGGCGCTCGATCATCGGCTGAAGATCCACTCGCACTCGCGTCCCGTCGTTTTCGGGCGTGAGATCGTAATCCCCTTCTTTCAAGGTCTCTAACCTGTACCACTGCACGATGCGGAGCGGCAACGTGGCAACGACGGAATCTCCCTCGCGCGCGTAGTCGCAATGCATTCTAAGAAGCGAAGCCTTGTTCCACTCCTCCAGTAAAACCGCTGAGATTCCGAACGAAGTCCGGTCCAGCGCATAGACGTAAATATGCCGGCCGAGACCGCGGGATGTTATTGCGCTCGCCGGGACGCGCACTCGGACGTCGGATGAAACGTTGGCGACGTGCGCCACGCGCCGGCCGCCGCTCGATTCGGTTCGCATCGAAAGGAAAACCGCGTCTTGGTCCGTCGTATTGATAAACCCGTAGTGAACTCCCGCGGGGATCATCACCCCCTGATCGGGCTTCAGCGTGTATTTACCCGAGAGGCTTTCGAGGGTCAGCTCGCCCTTCAGCAGGAAAAGAATCTGATCCGAATCGGGATGCTGATGGATGTGCGCTTCGCCGCCGCGCGGCTTGGTCTGAAAGACCGCGACAAAGCTGTTGGGCGACTTGGCCATGTCCACCCGGCCGCTCAGGTGGTCTCTTTTCTTCACGGCTTCGGCGACGTCGAAGATCTGGACTTCGTCGGAAAAAGTCTGGGAGACGGTTTCGGTTGCCATTTTTGCGCGCCTTTCCTTTGATTTGCCAAGATTCTCTTCGGCAATAAGTAACGCTTTGGCAAATCGATGTAAAGCCGAGAAACAAATGGATTGCACAGGCTCTCACCGAGCCTGTGCTTGGGCACCTACCCGTGGTTTAGAGCGGCAAAAAGGCGGGAGACAAGGAAGTAGCGCCTACGCTTTGGGTCCAAGCGACGGCATGACCAAGAGATATTCGACAAACCGGTCGTTGCCGAATTTACTGGCGTAAAACCCGACGAGACCGAAGGGCAAAAAGACCAAGGTAAGAATCCAGGCCGGCCATGCGGCCTCGTATCCGATCCAGCCGGCCAAGTACGGCAAGGCGGCGATTTCCAGACACACGCCGCTCATAAAAATCAGCAGCTTTCGCTTCCACTGGCTGGTCTGTTGCCGGGCGGCGTCCGCGTCCCAGAGGCACAAGAGATATCCTTTTAACAGATCTTTCATTAAGGCCCTTTCGTTTGTTTACCTGTCTCGGGTTAATTACCGAGCAGCATAACCGATCGGGCCGGGAAAAATCAAGCCCGAATCACGGAACTTCGCGGCGCGTGGACGTTCTTCTCTTCCTCGCGCCTCACGCCTCGTGCCTTCTCTACTAGAGCGGCGTCGTGCTGGCCGGCGGCCGACGATGGTGCGTGGCCTGCTCGTAAGCGTAGGCGAGCTTGATCATGTTGCCGTCGTCATAGGGCCGTCCAAGAAAGCAGAGCCCGGCGGGAAGGTTGTCGCGGGTGAACCCCGAGGGGACGGTAATCGTGGGAACGAACGCCAAGAAGGTGTTCAAATGCGGCGCCCCTTTCTGATCGACGTAAGGCGGGTTCACTCCGTCCTTAATCAGCGTCGGCTGGTGCTCGATCGTTTTGTGCGCTACGGCGTCGAGACGATGATCCGCCATGACTTTCAGCAGATTGGTCATCAGCTCGTCTTGCGCCTTGAGCGACTCGTAATGTCTGGTCGCATCCGATGATCTTTTCCAACGCTCTTGCGAGTGTCGCGTCACTTTGGCAAAGTCCGCCGACCGCATCGCCTCCTCGCGCGACCGGTACGGCCGATTGGCGCTCCGGCCGAAGTACAACCTGAATCCTTCCTCTGTTCCGTCCGGGCTTCCGGCTCGCTTCGCGAGCAAGTCCTTCAGCTTCGGGATGACGATCGGGTCGATGATCTCGGCGCCCGCGGCTCTCAGCTCTGCGACCGCTCGGTCGAAAACTTCTGTAATTTTTTTGAAGTCTTCCGACTCGGGCTCGGACCCAAGACCTATCGGCTCGCGCAAGATCCCGATGCGCGCGCCTTTTAAACCATCCTTGTCGAGGAATCGATTGAAAGTGTCCGGGATGTGCCCCACGCCCCGCGCCGTAACCGGGTCCTCGGGATCATAGCCGACCATCGCGTCCAACAAAATAGCCAGGTCTCCGACGCTCCGGGCCATCGGGCCGAGAGAACCATTGACTTCCGGCCAGCCGGCGAAAACTCCGCTCCGGCTCACGAGCCCGGCCGTGGGCCGCATTCCCGCGATGCAGTTCCAGGTCGACGGCCTGCGGATGGACGCCAGGCCCTCCTGTCCGACGGCCACCGTCGAAAAATTCGCCGCAACGCTCGCCGCGGAACCGCCGGACGATCCGCCGACGGTTCGATCCAGCGCGTAAGGGTTTCGCGTCGAGCCAAAAAGAGACCCATGCGTGTCGCCGCCGCCCAGCTCACCCAAGGTGGCCTTGGCTAAAATGATCGCGCCGGCTTGCTTCAGCTTCTCGACGACGAAGGCGTCTCGATCCGGATAATAATCCTTGAACAACAGCGAGCCGAGAGTCGTCGGCATGCCTTTGACGTCGGCCTGGTCCTTGATGATCACGGGAATGCCGTGCAGCGGACCGACAAAACCAGACACCTTGAAGGCGGCGTCGAGCCGGTCGGCCTCATCGAGAGCTTTGGGATTGAGCGTGATGATCGCGTTCAGCGCGGGCCCCTTCTTGTCATGCGCTTCGATGCGATCGAGATATATCTGGACCAGTTGGCGCGCCGCGAGCTGCCGCGCTTTATACGCCGCGTGGATGCTTTCGATGGACGCTTCGAGGATGTTGAACTGCGCTCCTGATGAAGCCATCGGCCTATCTCCTTTGTATTTCGTTGTCCGCCGTCATTTGGACGGATACCGTTTCGCCAATTCGGCGAAGAAATTTTCTTTCTCGAGCTCCTGGAGGAAACTCAAGTCGACGAACTGTTCCGGCTTGGCGCTCTTCGCTTGCGGCATCTGCGGCGCCAGCATGTCGAGCATGAACTGGATTCCCTTGAGCGTCGGGTACGGTTTTTTCGGAATCGTCTTGACGTAATTTACGTAGGAGTTTTCGAGCACCTCGGGGTCGTTGGTGCGCATGTATTTGGCGAAGACTTTCTGCGCCGCCTGCTTGTTGGCGTGAATGAAATAAATCGACTCGATGTAGCCTTTGAGCGCGGCCTTTACCGTGTCGCGATTGCTCTTGATGTAAGCGCGGGAGGTGGCGAGGCCGTTGCCCTGCACCTCGACGCCGAGATCGGCGACGTTGATGAGCTCGTTGAAGCCCATCCTGCGCGCCACGGGCGCCGTCGATAGATTAAAGAAGCAAGCGTCGAGTTTTCCCGCGACCAAAGCGCCCAGCCGCTCCGCGTCGGGCCCCGCGGGAACCAGCGCCACGTCTTTGTTCGGCTCGAGATTCAGGTGTTTGAGAAGAATCAGCGCCGCGTAGTGCGTCGCCGAGCCGAAACCGCTGATGCCGAATTTCTTTCCTTTTAGTTCTTCGAGCTTTTTGATCTCGGGACGCGCGAAGACGACCTGATAGTAGGTGTTTTCGATCGCCGCGACGAGCACGAGGTTGTAGCCGGTGAGACCGGCCTGCACGACCGTGCCGACGTTGACGATCGGCGGATCGCCGCCGGCCAGCGCCTGGGTCGCGATTTGCCCGCCGCGGAGGAAGACCGGATCGACGTCGACGCCGTTCTTTTTGAACAGACCTTCTTCTTTGCCGACCCATATGTGGCTTTGCGTGAAAGCCAGGGACGGATAGCCCAGTCTGATCTTCTTGACCTCCTGCGCGAACACGGAAGTGCCGAAGGTCAGCAGGACGATCAAAATAAAAGTCGCCGCGCTCTTCCTCATCGTTACCCGGTCGCGCGCTCGTCATTCAAGCGCGACCACCGTTCCAATACTTCACACGGGATAAATTGTCCAGTGCCGCCGGAAGTGTTGACCTGCATGCGCCGCAAAGAATATCTTGGCCGTAGATGTCTGCTCTCAAGATCGCCACCTGGAACGTCAACGGCATTCGAGCGCGCGAGGCGCAGTTCCTCGAATGGATCGAGCGCGAGCGGCCCGACGTCGTCTGCCTGCAGGAAATCAAAGCGCCGCTGGCGCAAGTTCCGGCGTCGATCTGCGAGCTGCAGGGATATCGATGCTACTGGCACGGCGAGAAGGCCTACTCCGGCGTCGGGCTGCACATCCGGCGAGAGGCGTTCCCCGACGAGCCGCGTTTCGTCCATCCTCCGTTCGACTACGAAAGCCGCATCGTCACCGCGCAGATCGGCGACCTTATCATAGCATCGGTCTACGTTCCCAACGGCGGCAAAGATTTTCCCGCCAAAATGAATTTTCTGCGCCAGCTGGAAAGCTACGTCGCCGGGATCCACGCGCAAGGCGCGCGGCTGGTCATTTGCAGCGACATCAACATCACGCGCACCGAACGCGACGTTCATCCAAAAGAGCGAAATCCCCGGCTCGTCGGGCAGCGGCCGGAAGAGCGCGAGATGTTCGAGCAAATACTGGCGCGAGGTCTCGTGGACGTCGGCCGCAGGCTCGATCCGGACAACGACGAGCTTTTTACCTGGTGGGCGCCGTGGCGCAACATGCGCCAACGCAATATCGGCTGGCGTCTGGATTATGTTCTCGCGAGCGAGACGCTGGCGTCGAAGGCGACCCGGTGCCAGGTTTACCGCGAAGTGGGAACCAGCGACCATGCGCCGGTCGTGGCCACATTTGAACTGAACGGTGAAGAGCCGGTCCCTTCGCTCTGAGCCTGCCGAATATGTCGGGCCATCCTCTTTTTCCAATCGTCTGCTACACTGAACGCAGCACATGAAGAAAGCCCATCCACAGCCGCTCGATCTCAGCCGCTACGGCAGGCTCGCCGAGTACAATCGCAAGCGCCGCTTCGGGGTGACGCCCGAGCCGGCGGGCAAGCTGGGGCGCGTCAAAGACAAGCAACGCGAGTTCGTCATCCAGAAACACCGCGCGAGCCATCTGCATTATGATTTTCGCCTCGAGCACGACGGCGTCATGCTCTCCTGGGCGATTCCCAAAGGCCCGGCGCTCGATCCGTCGGTTAAACGTTTGGCGATGCAGACCGAAGACCATCCGATCGACTACAACCAGTTCGAAGGGGTCATTCCCGAAGGCGAATACGGCGGCGGCACCGTGATGATTTGGGATAAAGGCACGTGGGAGCCCGAGGTCGACGACGTCGATCGCGCGCTAGAAAAAGGCGACCTCAAGTTCAGGCTTTACGGCAAGAAACTCCGCGGCTCATGGGTGCTCGTGCGCACGCGTAACCGCCAGTGGCTTTTGATCAAGCACCGCGATAGGTACGCTTCGACCGAAGACGTCACGGCGGCGAAAAATCGCTCCGTCGTCTCGCGCCGAAGTCTAGCGAGCATCGCCCGCGCCGCCCGAGCGAGCGCCAGGCAGCTCACGCAGGCGAAGGAAGCGGACGCTATTTCCGCCACTTCTTCTCACTGAGCGCCATAGCTCGAAGTTTTGCTTGCCTTAAAAGTCCTCGCTGGGCACAATATCTGTCACTAGCACCCGACAAACCCGCCGTAATCACTGCGCTCCATCCAGTCCGCACGGTTTCGTTTCACTCCGGGTCGTGATACGAGGTGCTCCATGTCCGCCGCGGATTGGACCACGGCTCTGGGCCTGGCGATTAATTTCGCCGGAGCCTATTTCCTTCTCGTCGCTACTCGCTTTTGGGAAGAGGCGGCCACCTGGCCGCCGGCGCTCCGCTGGCTCGGCAAACTGTTCGAGATCGACGCCCCGCGGCCGTCGCTCTGGGGTCTCGCTTGTCTGCTCGTTGGATTTTTGTTGCAGTTTATCGGCGTGCTGTTGAAACGATGAGGCGCCAAAACACCCCGCCAATTCGCGCGGCCGGTCGCTGATTTTTCGCCCTGTTACACGACTCCTGTATTTCCCGGCTTTGACTTTTCTCCCCCGATAAGTCCGAACTCACTAAATGGCGAGCCGGCCGAAACTTTGGTCGATCGTGCTTCGTTGCCACGCTTGCGACCAGAGATTCGTAATACCCGACGTTACCCGCGAAAGAATATGGTTAATCCCACAGGTGACGCCGTGCCCCCGTTGCTCGGCGCGGCCTATCGTTGTCTCGGGACGACCGCCTGGGGCCGGCACGAAACTCCATCGAATCATCGATGTAAGGCCAAAACTGGGACACGTCTACAGAAAAGCCCGGGCCGGAGAGACGTGGCATTTGTGCACGAACTGCGCCGATTGGCCCGTCAACAACTACGTTGAACGATTAACGCTGCCGGCCGGCGCCGAGGTCTGCAACGAATGCACGGCGAAGGAGCGCGACGACAACTGTCTGTAACAGCCTGCGGTCGGTTTCACGACGAAAGGCGATCGGAATTCGGCCATTGGTGGTATCCGAAACGGCGCTGCATGTACTTTGTAATCCACCAGTTGAGCTGTCGATGCGGGAAAGTGACGCACTGATAGAGACATCCCAGCCAGCGGTCACATGCTAATCCAAAATCCGATGGAAAGGCTCGGGCGGCCATGCCTAGGCGGCTGTTCATGTCGACGAGAAAACGTTGGAACAGACCGGACTCGGTGATGTCAATATTCCATTTCCTTTCAAAGTACCGGTATCCTTCGAGTATGGCGTGCATGTCCCAACGCCAAGCGAAAAAGGCGATATCCTCGCGTTTGATTCCGGCGTATTTGTCATAAAAAACCACCGCAGTCGGCTCGAACCACATCACGTGCCCGGCCTTGGCCCAGATGAGACCGGAGTCGACTTCCCCGACCTCTCGCAAGTTTTCGTCGAACGCATCGAGTCTAATCGTCGGTTCGACCTGAACCAGTTGGCAGTGGAGCTCGCCGTAGTCGGTGGGTTGTCGTTTCAAATTCGTGTTTTCGTAAAAAGGCTTGCCACAAAAGCGGAGGTACTTGTGGCCGAAAGCCGTTCCGCTCTCGTACGAAATGTAAAGATCATTTCCCGCCGTGTGGATTCTCTCCTGTGTTTCGAGAATGAGAGGAACGACCATCACGGCGCCGGTCTCCCGCTCGCATTGGAGGAGAGCTTCCATCCAGTTGGGACGACCGTAGACATCATTATCCATCAATACGGCAAGACGAGTCTTTGCCGCGCGTAGTCCGATATTTCGAGATTCGCTCTGGTTAAGAAACTGATCGCGGAAGATAAAATGCGCGGCCCTGCCGAACCTACGCATCCATTCTTCCCGACAACTATTCGGCGCGCCGCCGATTACGACAAACAAATCGAATGGTTCGGGCGTATGCGCGAGTAGGGTATCGAGGCAGCGATTTGTGGTTGAAAATTTGTCCCGTGCGGTGACAATGATCGTCAGTTTTTCCACTCGTATCT
>DASXRG010000104.1:0-11761 GCA_036506735.1 Binatia bacterium
TACTAAAGAAGAGTACGCCTCCGCTCGCGGACCTTCGACCGCCTCGCCTCTGGGCCTTCCTGACCGGCCTGGGGAAGGGGTTTTTAACGCGCCGCAGCGCGCTGCAAATATGAATACGTTCAGAGTCATCATAGTCGCATTGGTCGTCGCCGTTGTCGCTACGGTGGGACCCACGGCACCGGCCGGGCAGAGCGTGTGGGACGGCGCCTTCGATGCGGCCAAGCAGGAGAGGTTCATCCCGGTCGAGCTCTGGACGGGCTCGGAGTGGGACGGTGCGCGTGAACTAAAGACGACGGACGCCGACACGCGCTTCGGAGATCGAGGGCAAAAGAACATCAAGGGTCCGACTGAATGGAAGCATCCGGTCACCGGGGAAACGCTGCTCGTTTACGAAAGGACGAATCAGGAAAAGACCGGACTAAAAGTGGAGCTGTTCGCGATCAACGAAGCAAAGAACGGTCTCGGGAGAGTTTACGATTCGAGAACCGCCTTCGGGACGCGGACGTTCTCGGGCGGACTCAAATTTCCGCTGGGCTATTGGAAGCAAGGGGAGACAAGGCAGCTCACCGAGAAGCGCTACGAAGGCCGTAAAGCCGAGACTCGAACCGAATCGATCACGATCAAGCAACTCGATTTCACTCATCAGGGAGCGCCGCACTGCCTGGAATTTTATTGGGTGTACTGGGACGGCGGTAAAATCGTCGATCATCAGACGTATACGTATTGCCCGGATCAGGCCATGGTGCGGCAGGTTCAGCATTAGACAGGCGGCCCGTTTTTGGTTACCTGATCGCGGCTCTGAGCTATTGGGAGGCCGCGATAAGGATTGTTTAACGCGTCAGGAGGAGACCTTGAGGCCAACAAGCTGTTTCAGTTTACGAATCTGGGGATGATTACATTCAAATGATGTGCGATGTTGAACAAGCCATAGCAGCCGCGGCGCGCATCCATTCTGCCGCTCGGCGGCACGCGCGTTTGTCGTTTGATAGCTAACGCAAAGCTCGGTAGTGGTTCAGTCTGAGCGATCTGAAGCGAAAGGTTAGGCCTAAAATTTCAGAATATCCCTTTTTCTTCCTGCCTAATCAAATCATCTTGTCTTTGTCTCAAGCCGATAGATCCGTCTGGCATTCTCGCTCGCTACGACACGCGCCACCTCCGGCGGCAATGCGTCGACGAATTTGTCGCTCGGTACCTTCATCGAAGAACTGGTCGCTGCCGATCACGAAACGATCCGGGAAGTCGCGCAACATCGTAAGCCAGCCGGGTTTAAGCCCGTCATCAGGATCAAATGGCGAAGTCGGCCGGGAACCGCTCTCGTCGAGTTTTACGCTCATGTAAAGATTGGGATGCTTCTCGAGCAGCGAGCGCATCAGCGGCACGGTCCGCTCGCCCGTCAGATCCCAGCCGGCGTGCGCCCACACGATGCGCGCTTTACGATTGTGCGCCAGCAAACGCTCTAGGCCGGAGATATTCTCCCGCAGGGTTTCCGGATTTCGCCCGCCACTTGCCCGCCGTGAGAACGCCATATCCTGCGGTACCGCTTCCATGTGCAGGTCGATCGGCATCCCATATTGCGCGGCGATATCGGCCAGCGCCAGAAGCAATGGATGGTCGGGCCGAGCGGACTCGTAGGGATGATTGCCCCGTCCAGAGGAAAAATGCTCCGCGGCTATTTCCCCGAAACCTGCGGATCCGGCTTTTACGATCGCGTCCGCCTCCTGCTGAAATTGGCGGCTCAAGTCGGGTGTGACTTTATCGGGCGCGATGCGTTGGATCATCGGATTTAACGATTCACCACCGGCAGCGAAGCCGAAACGACCTGGATTCGCACGGGCCACTGGTTCAATTTCCCGCAGACCGTAGATGCCCAGGTGGTTGGGCGGAAATGGCGGCGGTAGCAACATCGCCATTGCAACTTTATGGCTGTCCATCGCGCGAAGCGCCTGCGCGCCTGTCGGGAGAGGGTCTCTCCTACGATAGCCTCGGATGATATGAGCATGGGTGTCAATGATCGCGACGGCTCCGTCATTCTTTGTTTCCGTTACCTCCGCAGCGAAGAGTGATGAGCTCAAGGAGAGGATAACACCAGCAAGCACGTAGCTGTGCGCGAGACAAGAGATTATCTTTTCCATGGCCACCAAATGCGCATAGGTGCTTTCCAAATGTGCGAATTGGAAACTTTCCGCAAGCCATACTCCAAACCGTTAGGGTAGGTCAAGCGCGATTTTCTCGCGACGGTAGTGCGATCACTCGCGCTGCCACCGTGCCGGTTTTTCCCTTGAGCTCCAACTCTCTTCGCGGCGCGTTGGGATATTGGGACTGCACGAACGCATACGTCTCTTCCGTGAGCAAAATCTCTCCCGGCGCCGCGGCGCCTTGCAGCCGCGCCGCCACGTTCACCGTGTCGCCGAGCACTGTGTAGTCCTTGACCGCGCCTTCGCCGACGTTGCCGACGAAGGCTTCGCCGGTGGCGATGCCGCCGCCGACTTTAAGGCCGTTCACTTCTTCCATCACTCCGCGCATGATTTGAAGCGCCGTGTCGACCGCCCGCCGCGCGTGATCGTGCTCGTGGACCGGGGCGCCGAAGAAAGCCATCACCTGATCGCCGACGAGCTTGTCCAAAGTGCCGTCGTGATGAAAGACGGCTTCGCTGGCCAGAGCATAAAAGCGATTCAGGCGCGTCGCGACTTCCGCCGGACTCAATTGCTCGGCCAGGGAAGTAAAACCGCGTACGTCGACAAACATGACCGAGATGATCCGCGTCTCCCCGCCCGGGGGAGCCAGCTCGTATCAGAGAGTGCAGAGGCTCGGATTCTTGCGCGACGGGCGGATTTGCAGGAAGCGAAAGGGGATGGAAAATAGCCCCAGGAAAGGAACGAGGCACTCTTTGCAGCGTTTCTTCGACGGCAGAGTCCGGTAAACGGATCTTGCCATTCTGACGGTGCCCAGCCGCTGTCGCGCCGCGACGAAAATGGTTTTCACAATCGCACGCTACCGCAGGCCGAAAACTTCCTGGAGCTTCAGCCGGACCGCCTGGTCGCCGCCGGGCACGACGTCGAACTTCGTGGTGTTATCGAGCTTCTGTAAAATCGCGCGCCCTTCCGGGTCTTGATGCATCGAGAGTAAAATTTCCTCGAGGCGGTTGGCCAAGACCGGGTCCAATTCTTTCCTGATCGAGAGAAAGTGCCGGGGAAAATACTCCGTGACGCCGAGAACGACCGCGTCCGATTTTTTCTTGGCGTCGAGGCGGTCGTAGTCTTCGTTGCTGAACGCGCCGGCATCCAGTTGCCGCGACAGAACCAGGTCGGCGATCTTTGCGGCGGAGTAGGTAAAAACATAGCCGACCTCGGCCGGAGCGACCGTCGCGTCGACGCCGGTCTTCTCGGCGAGCTTCAACCCGTTGGTGACAAGAAATATTTTCGGCAGGAAGTAGCCGGAGGTCGATCCGGGGTCCTCGAAGGCGAGGAGCCGGCCGCGCAGGTCTTCGAGCCGGTCGACGCCGCTGCCCTTTTTGGTAAAAATGACGCCGCGATACTCGGCCGCGCCGCCTTTCCAGCGCCTGAGCAGCGCGATCGCGGCGCCCTGCCGGTTGATGAGATACGTCGGATAGGGACTGTCCATGTAAAAATCGACTTCGTTTTTTTCCAGCAGGGTTGCCAGTTGCCAGACCGAAGGCGCGACCATCACCCGCCCTTCGAGCGCGGGCGAAATCTTGCGCGCCACGTAGCGGGCAAAATCCCTGAATTGCGGCTCGACGCCCGCCTGCGGTCTTTGCGACACGACTCCCAAGGAAATCGTTTTGGCGCCGGTCTGCGCCGATGTCTCCGCTCCCGGGGCCAGGAGGAAAATGAGCACGGCGACGCCATAGATGAGCGCGTTAGGATGTCGCTCAGCGGGTTTCATCATTTCAACTTTTCTCGTGCTTGCGAAATAGTTCGATGAGTTTTCGCCGCACCGCTTCTTCGCCGCCGGGAAGCGGATCGAACTTGGTCGTGTGGTCGAATTTTTCCAGAATTTGCCGGCCTTCCGGGTCCTCATGCATTCCCAACAAAACTTTTTTCAACCGCTCGGTCGTCGCCGCATCCAGATCCTTTCGAACCGAAACGAGGTTGCGCGGGAACGGCTCGGTTTCCGCGAGGATGGCGAGCTCCGCTTTGCCTTTGTCGTCGAGCCTGGCGTAGTCGTCGCTGCTGAAGGCGCCGGCCGCGGCTTTGCCGCCGAGCACCAGATCGATCGTTTTATTGGTGGATCGGGTGAAGATGTAACCGATCTCCTTGGGAGCGACTTTGGCTTCGAGCGCGGGCTTTTCGGTCAGCCTGAAGCCTTTTTTCAGGAGGTGGACTTTGGGCAGGAAATAACCGGAAGTCGAGCCGGGGTCTTCGAACGCGACGAGCTTGCCGCGCAGATCCTCAAGGCGTGTGGCGCCGCCCTGCTTTTTAGCGAAAAGGACACTGTGATATTCCGCCATGCCGCCGCGCCAGCGGCGGAGAAGCAGGAGGGCGGAGCCTTGCGTGTTGATGACGTAGGTCGGATACGGGCTGTCGGTGTAAAAATCGACTTTCTTTTCTTCCAGGAGTTTCGCGAGCTGCAAAGGGGAAGTCGCGATGACCACTTTTCCTTCCATGGAAAGCTTTCGGGCGACGTAGTCCACAAAGTCGCGGAATTGCGGCTCGACTTCCGCCGGCGCTCTTTGAGAGACGAATCCCAAAGAGATGGTTTTAACTTCCGCCGAGCGGTCCGCGGCGTTGGCGTGAAAGCTCACGCAGGCCAGCAAGGCGCCGAGGCCGAGCGTGAGAAAGATTCGCCGTCGTCGATTCATGATGCCGCCCTAGAGGTTGACACTAAAGACAACAAACCACGACGAAAAAGTACTATAACCGAAATGAGCTTGGCAAGAACAAAAATGCGCTGCTAGCTTTTCTTCCCCCGCTTTTTTTCCTCCCATTCCTTCAGTCTCTCCTTGATCGTTTTCTCGTAGCCGGAATCGGCAGGGGAGTAATATCTTTTCCCGGCCAGCGCGTCGGGCAGATGCTGCTGCTCGACGACGTGATCGGGAAAGTTGTGCGCGTAGCGATAATCCTTGCCGTAGCCGAGTTTTTCCATCAGCGCCGTCGGCGCGTTGCGCAGGTGCAGCGGGACCGGCAGCGCGCCTTTCTCTTCGACGTCTTGGGCCGCCGCGAGCATGGCCTTATAAGACGCGTTGGATTTCGGCGCGCTCGCGAGATAGGTCGCCGCCTGCGCCAGCGGGATACGCCCTTCGGGCAGGCCGACAAAATGCAGCGCGTCTTTCGCCGCGACGGCGACTTGCAGCGCCTGGGGATCCGCGTTGCCGATGTCTTCCGCGGCGAGGATGATCATCCGCCGCGCGATGAACAGCGGGTCTTCGCCCGCTTCGAGCATTCTCATCAGCCAGTAAAGCGCGGCGTCAGGATCGCTGCCCCGCATGCTCTTGATGAAGGCCGAGATGACGTTGTAGTGTTCGTCGCCCGCCTTGTCGTAGAGCAAGGCTTTTTTCTGCAACGCTTCCTGGACGGACGCGAGATCGATTTCTTTTTTGCCTTGGTTCCGGCCGACGAGACCGGCGGCCGCCTCGATTGCGTTCAGGGCGACGCGCGCGTCTCCCTGCGACTGCTCGACCAAAAACTCGCGGGCTTCGGGACTCAGCTTCAGCCCGTAGCTTCCGAGCCCCGCCTTGGCGTCGCGGAGCGCGCGGTCGATGATCGTACTAATATCCGCGGGCGCGAGCGGCTGCAGCACGAGAACCTGGCAGCGCGAGAGCAGCGGGGAGATCACCTCGAACGAAGGGTTTTCCGTCGTGGCGCCGATCAAAATCAAAGTGCCGCGCTCCACGTGCGGCAGAAAAGTGTCCTGCTGCGCCTTGTTGAAATGGTGGATCTCATCGACAAACAGGACCGTGCGCTTTCCGAGGCGGTGCAGCCGCTCCGCTTCCTCGATGATTTTTTTTAATTCCTTGACGCCGGAGGAGACGGCGGAAAAATGAATGCAGTGGGCGCCGCTGGAGCCGGCGAGGATTTGCGCCAAGGTGGTCTTACCGCTTCCCGGCGGCCCCCAGAGAATCAGCGAGCGGAGCTCGCCCGCGCGGGCCATTTCCCGGAGCAGCTTGCCCGGGCCGAGCAGATGCTGCTGCCCGACGAACTCGTCCAGCGTAGACGGGCGCATCCGCTCCGCCAGCGGCGTCGGCCGATTTTGTTTTGTGGCGTGAGTCGCGTCGAAGAGGTCCATCGAAACCATGCTAGCACAGTTTTCCGGGCAAGGTGTAGGCCGAGATTTTTTTTGAATCTGCGGCGCGATTCGTGTAGAATACGCGCGAGTAGTGAAAGAAAAGCGCAAAGACCCTTCGTTTCTCGAGCCAGCGCCGCGCACGGTGCTGGAGCGCGGCGCCGCGGTCTCCGGAAAGCTCGCTTTCGATCTGCCGGTTACAATCGACGGCCGCTTCAAGGGTGAAGTGAAGGCCGGCGCGCTGCTGGTGCTCGGTCCGAACGCCGAGGTCGCCGCGAAAATATCGGCCGGCCAATTGAGGATCGAGGGAAATCTGGTTGGAACCGTTCGCGTCGATGGTTGGATAGAGATCTTGCCCGGGGGACGTTTTCAGGGCGAGATCGAACGCGGACGGCTCAAGATATATGACGGCGGCGTCTTCGAAGGAAAGGGCTGTCTCAGCGCTTCTCAGCTCTCGTCTTCGTAAAGTCTGGCGCCCTTTCCCGATCTTTCCCTGAGATAATAAAGTTTCGCGCGGCGGACTTTCCCGCGCGACATCACTTCGACCTTTTCGACGCGCGGCGAATGAAACGGGAAAATGCGTTCCACGCCGATGCCATAGGAGATTTTGCGCACGGTGAAGGTCGCGCGGTTTCCCTTGCCGGCTATTCGGATCACGATTCCTTCGAAAACCTGCGTTCGCTCTTTTTCTCCTTCGACGACCTTGACGTGAACCCGGACCGTCTCTCCCGGCCGCAGGTCGGCGACTTCTTTTTTGCTCTGCTCGGCTTCGAGCTGCTCCAGGGTATTCATAAAATATTCCTCGCTTTATTCGGTCCCGAACAAGCGGTCCAAAATAATCGCCGCCGCCGAGCGGACCGACAGATGGTTGTAGTCTGTTACGCCTTCGATCGGCTCTAGGATGTAGTCAGATTGCGCCAGGACTTCGTCGGTTAGGCCCCATCCGGTTCCCAGGAGGAGCAAAAAAGGCGCAGAACCTACTCCTAGCATGTTCCTGAGCTCGGCGAAAGAGGCGCGGTTTTTCCCCGAGCGCGCCGAGGTCACGACCAGTACCGGTTTGCTGCCGCATTCCCGCTCCACGTCGAGGATCGCGTCGTCGAGGGTGTCCGTCACCTGGGCCAGCGCGAGCGCCTCCTTGCGCGTGTGATTGTACTGGCTGCCGTAACCTTCCTCCCAGTGCGCGATGATTTTGCGCGCCAGCCGCTGCAACGCCTTGACCGGCGTCACCACATAAAATTTTTTCAGGTCGTAAGTCCGGGCGGAGCGGGCGATATCGTGAATATCCATGTTGGTAACGGCCGTGGTGACCACCTCGCCGTTTTTATCGTAGACCGGATGGTGCAGCAGCGCGATGTACACGCGTCCGGTCGCGCGTGAAACTTTTTTCTCCGCCGCGCCGAGCCGCGCTTTGCCCAACAAATCGGGCCGCCGCGCGCGCGTGAGCTCGCGGCTCAGCTCCCGGCGCCATTTTTGTATCCGCTCGTGGTCGCCGGATAGAAGCACCTCCGGGACTTTCATGCCGCGAAATTTCTCCGGGCGGGTGTATTGCGGATATTCCAACAGGCCGTCGGTGAACGATTCCTCTTCCGGCGATTTGAGATTTCCGAGCACGCCGGGGATGAGCCGCGCAACGGCGTCGATGACGACCATGGCGGGCAGCTCGCCGCCGGAGAGCGTGTAATCGCCGACGGAAAGTTCTTCATCGACGAACGCTTTGACTCTCTCGTCCACGCCCTCATAGCGGCCGGAGACCAGCACCAGCTCTTTCTCGTTTGAAAGTCTCTGCGCTTCGGCTTGATCGAAAAGCTTTCCCTGCGGGCTCAAAAGAATGACCCGCGGGCGGTCCAATTTCCTTTTCACGTCTTCGATCGCCGCCACCAGCGGCTCCGGCTTCAGCACCATTCCCTGCCCGCCGCCGTAGGGCGAGTCATCGACCGTCCGATGCTTGTCCGTCGTGTAGTCCCGCGGATCGACCAGCCGAACCGAGATCAATCCCTTCTCCTTGGCCTTTTTCAAAATACTGTGGCCCAGAGGGGAATCGAACATCGGCGGAAACAGAGTGATGACGGTAAAGTTCGGCATTGGAATTTTGTCGAAGTAAGTCTAAACGGAAGGGGAAGGGAAGTCTAACGGTGGGCGCAGGCTGTGTGAAATCCGCCGTCCGCCCTTCGACCGGGCTCAGGACGAACGGCTAATTATGCTTGGTCTTTATCGGAGTTGATTCGTTCGTGGTGAGCTTTGTCGAACCATGAACGTTTCTTTCCGACGTTTCTGTTGGCGAGCAAAGCTCACCGCCTTGCCACGACGTCCAGCGTCTCGGCCATTTTCACCAGCCGCACGAACTCGGCGCGGTAGCCGTCGGGATCGGGGCCGCGCGCGCCGTTGGCGAGCTCGGCGATGCTCGCGTAGGTGAAGCTGTCGAGCGCGCTCTCGCCGCGCAGGCGCTGGGCGAAGGCGGCGACGGCGATCGCGAAGCGCTGCTCGCCGGGCGCCGTGTCGAGCTTGGCGAGCGCGTCGGCGGCGCGCACCGGCTCCTCGATGAGCCGGCTCGCCGTTTCGCCGGGAAGCTTGTAGCGCAGCTTGACGAAAACGAGCTCGTCCTTGCCGATGTTTGTCGGCGGCGCGACGCGGTCGCGCTCCGTCTGATAACGCAGCGGATCGACGCGGCGCTGCTTCGCGCCGACCGGTGTGATCTCATAGATGGCGGTGACCGTGTGACCGGCGCCGATGTCGCCCGCGTCGACCTTGTCGTCGTTGAAGTCCTCGCGGCGCAACATGCGCGTCTCGTAGCCGATCAAGCGATATTCGGCGACCAGCGCCGGGTTGAATTCGACCTGGATCTTCACGTCGTCGGCGATCGGGAAAATCGTGGAGGCCAGCTCCTCGCTCATCGCCTTGCGCGCCTCGAGCAGCGAGTCGATGTAGGCGGCGTTGCCGTTGCCGGCCTGCGCCAGCCGCTGCATCAGCGCGTCGTTCAGATTGCCGACGCCCACGCCGAAGATCGAGAGATAGATTCCGCTCTTGCGCTTGGCGACGATGAAGCGTTCGAGCTCTTTGGGATCGGTGATGCCGACGTTGAAGTCGCCGTCGGTGGCAAGGATCACGCGATTCACCGCCTGCTTGTCGAAGTGCCGCTCCGCGAGGCCGTAAGCGCGCTGCAAACCTTCGCCGCCGGCCGTCGAGCCGTTCGCGCGCAGATTGTCGATGATTTCCAAAATCTTGTGCTTGTCGCGCCCGGAGGTCGGCTCGAGGGCGATGTGCGCCTCACCCGCGTAGGCCACGATCGCGACGCGATCGTCGTCGCGCAACTGCTGGGCGAACAGGCGAAAGCCCTGTTGGATCAATGGCAGCCGATCGTTCGGCTGCATCGATCCCGAGGTGTCGATCAGCAGCACGACGTTCGCCCGCGGCCGCTCAGCGCGCGCGATGTCGTAGCCGCGGATGGCGACGTGGAGAAGCTGGTTGTCCGCGCTCCACGGACTCGGCATCACCGTGGTCGTGACCCGAAACGGCCGCGCGCGATCCACAGGCGCCGGATAGACGTAAGGAAAATAATTTATCATCTCTTCGACCCGCACCGCCTCGCGTGGCGGCAGTTCACTGCTCGTCAGGCTGCGCCGAACGAATGCATAGGACGCCGTGTCAACGTCGATGCTGAAAGTCGAGACCGGATGCTCGGCGGCGCTGAGGACGCTGGTCGGTTCTTTGTCGGGAAAACGATCGGCGCCGGGCGGAATGGCCGGCGGATGGGGGTAGTAACGATAATAATGGAGCGGCGGCGCATAAGGACTACTCGACAACGATGCCTGCATGTCTCGCAAGCTGTATTGGAATAATTGCGCTTGAGCTGCGCCGGCCTGCTGTGCCGCCGGCGGGCTTGGAGCGGGTGACGGCTCGGATTTTGGCACGGGTGTCGCCAACTCCGCCTTCTGCATACAGCCGCCCAGAAACAGAAACGCCGCCATGAGGGCCGCAATCAGACGACGAGTTGGGATAGCGCAGTTGTGCATGAGTATCGCCTCCTTGATACCCATTAGACAACCGGGCTTTGATTTAGTTCCCGAGAAGTTCTTCGGGGAAGCAGAAAGTTAGATCTGCGGCAGGGTGGAGAAGGCTAAGCGACCGCGGCCAGTTTTATACCTCCATCTCGATGTCGCGCGCCCATTCCTCGGCCGGCGCGGCGTCGCCCTTCTCGGCGCGCTTGAGAAGCTGCCAGATCTGCAGGCCGAGCACGTCGACTTCGGTCGAGGCGTAGCGCTCGCCGCCGAAGCGGCGCAGGGCGGCGCTCTGATGCTTGAGTATTTCCGCGTCCTGCCGGAAGATGCGCAACGCCACCGGCTCAAGAAAAAGGCGCGCGAGCCAGCCGGGGAATCGGCTGCGCAAAAGGACGGCCGCGTACATGCGCGTGCGAAAATCCTCGACCGGTGTGCACAAGGTCGTAACGAGGAGGTGGTTCTCGGCGCCGAGCCGATACTCGACCTGCGCGATCGAGGGCAGAATGAAACGATCGAAGTGCGTAACCACGCCGCCCGAAGGGGAAAGAATTTTGCCGGCAAGGCCTTCCGGCCGGGGTTCGCCGCTGTACTCGGCTTCGACCCGATCGGCGCTCCGCGTAACGCGCGCGTGGATGCGGTGGGTGCGGCCGGCGCCGCGAAAGAGTCCTCGATGAAGAAAGGCCGTGTGCGGCACGTCGAGGGCGTTTTCGAGCGCGGCGTGGAGTGTGCTTTCGACCTCGACGGCGCGGCGCACTTCGATGTAACCCGGTCCTGCCGCAGGCAAATGAAACGGCTCAGTCGCCGGGTCCGCGCCCGGCGTCGCATAGATCCAAACGAACCCGTCCTGCTCGCGCGCGGGAAAACGCGGCACTTCGCGGGTGGTTTTTTGTCCCTCGCCGACGAGGCCGGGGACTTTCACGCAGGTGCCCGCGGTATCATACCGCCAGCCGTGATAGGCGCATTCGAGATTGCCGCCGACCGAACGGCCGAGCGAAAGCGGGGCGTTGCGATGCGCGCAGCGATCGAGGAGCGCGGCGGGTTTTCCGTCGGGGCCGCGGAACAGCACGAGCGGCGTTTCCAGAATTGTTCGCGCGACGGGTCGCGCGCGCAGCTCGCGCGAGTCGCAGGCGACGTACCAGGCGCGTGTAACGCGCGCGACGGAGAACTCGCCGTTCGACTCCGGGTTCATCCCCAATATTATAGTGGGGAGAAGAGGCGGGAGCTAGGCCGGCTTTTTAGCGATTGACAATCTAACGGGTCGCGTTCGGCGCGACCGAGACGCCGCCGACGCCGTGCTGTTCGATCGCCCGCGCAACGAAGCCCGACGCCTTGACATCCTCGACGAACTCGCGCAGGAACGTCGCGCCGGCTTCGCGCCCCTTGGGAATGCCGACGGCCTGCTGGACCGCCGTGAAGCGGCCGTCGAGGATGCGCGATCCGGGGAGCTTCTGCGTATCCATGATGAGCCGCGGCTTGAGTCCGGAAAGAACATCCAATTTATTGTCGACGAATAGATGGAAGGAAGC
>DASXRG010000105.1:0-4110 GCA_036506735.1 Binatia bacterium
GTCGAAGTGCCGAGGGATTTTCCCGGGTGGCGATAGGCCTTGTCGAAATCCCACAGACCCAACGTCCAATCTTCCAACGTGTTACAGCTCAGAACCCAATCTTCGTTCTTGATGACCTGCCAGATCTCGTGCGCGAGCCGCGGTAGCGACATGGGCTCTCCCTTCCATTGTTTTTTGACGTCCTCTTGCCAGCCGGCGCGGAGCGCGTCATGCGTCCGCTTGTGCTCTTCGAAGCGGCTGCGGATCTCCTCGCGTTTTTTGCCGTTTTTTCCTAGGACCTCTTCGCACATGAGAGTGAGCTGTGGAATTGCGACCAAGGTGTCGGCCGCGATATGGAGGTCGATCTCCTGGAGCTGCATAAAATCCTGCGACCACTTGCTGATGTTGATGTCGGCAAAGCCGATGTCGATGATCTTGCAATCTTTCCGCGTGATATAAACGGTTTTTCTCGTGATCCGATCCAGTTTGACGAGCGGGCCGTAAAGGTCGCGCACGTCCAGCGAGAGAATCAAATCCGCTTTTTGGATCATGTCCGAATCCGTGAGGTTCAAAGGATGGTTGGTCGGGAAATTGAGCCTGTGACCGAAATCCATGACCGGGATCGCCAGTAACTCCGCGAGCTTTACCAGATTGTCGAAGGACTCCGGGTTTCTTCCGGAGTAATCGGTCAGGATAACCGGATTTTTTGCGGCGACGAGCATCTCGGCCGCTTTCCCCAGCGCTTTGAGATCGCCCTGGATCGGCGACGGCGGCATGAGGCGCGCCACGTTGGGGATCGGAACGTCCGCGGTGAGCCGGTCCTCTTGTATGCCGGCGTCCCAGCATAGATAGACCGGGCCTTTGGGTTCCGTCATCATGACGCGATAAGCGCGGGCGAACGCCTCCGGAATACTGGCGGCGTTGTAGGGTTGGTCGTCGAATTTAACGTAGTCCCGGATCGCGTTGCCCTGGATGTTCGCGGTGTGCGTCCAATCGATGTACGGGCGCCTGCGCGTGTAATCCATCGGGCCGGTCGCGCCCATCACGATGACCGGGACGCGATCGATATAGGCGTAAAAAAGCGCCATACAGGAATGGAGCAGGCCGACCACGTCGTGAACGATCGCGACCATCGGCTTGCCGGTGGCTTTCGCATAACCGTGCGCGATCTGCACGGCGGTTTCCTCATGCGTGCAGGTAATGATCGGCATCTCGTTTTTTCCGTAGTTGACCAGCGAGTCGTGCAAGCCGCGATAAGTCGCGCCCGGATTCAAGCTGACGTAGGGAATCTTGTACGCCCGCATCATGTCGATGATGACGTCGGAACCGTATTTCTCGTAAGCCATGGACAGTCCTCCAAGTGTGGAAAAAGCTCTGAAGACAGAGATATAGCCCGCTTCAATTCGGCATGCAAGACGACCGAAAAATTCTCACACGGGGTTCAAACTACTTGCGTTGACAAAAATGCCGACGTAAGCTAAGTTGTTGACTTCTAAAGTATGAATTGAAACTTTCAAGGCGAAGGGAGGCTCTCTATGGAGAGAAGAGAGGAAGAGTTTATCGTCTCTCTGCTGGATAAGGACCCCGAACTAAAGAAATACTACGACGAGCATCAGGAGCTGGAAAAACAACTTGACGAATTCCAGCACAAATTGCATCTAACCCCCCTGGAAGAAATAGAAAAAAAGAGGCTGCAGAAGTTAAAACTCGCCGGCAAGGACAAGATCATGGAGATCGTGGGACGATACCGCCACGGTGGAATACCGAGGGACTCATGAGGTGCCAATGAAGAAGACCGGAGCTGAGATATTCGTCGAATCGCTGAAAGAGGAAGGCGTCGATGTGGTTTTCGGGATCCCCGGAGGGGTGGTCCTGAAAATTTTCGACGTCCTCCACCAGCAGAAAGACGTCGAAGTCATTCTCACTCGCCACGAGCAGGGCGCCGCGCACATGGCCGAAGGCTACGCCAAAGCCACCGGCAAGGCGGGCGTTTGCCTGGTGACCTCCGGACCCGGCATGACCAACATCGTGACCGGTTTGGCCGACGCCTTCATGGACTCGGTTCCGCTCGTCGCTTTCACCGGGCAAGTTTCCACCAATCTCATCGGCAACGACGCGTTTCAGGAGGCGGACAACGTCGGCATCAGCCGGCCTTGCACCAAGCACAACGTGCTGGTGAAGGACGTGAACGATCTCGCCCGGACGATCAAGGAAGCTTTTTACATCGCGACCACGGGGAGACCGGGTCCCGTTCTCGTCGATATCCCGAAAGACGTGAGTACCGACAAAGCCGAGTTCAAATATCCGGACAAGGTCAGCCTCCGCGGCTACAATCCGACCTACGAGGGCAACAAGTATCAGATCAAGCAGGCGGCCGAAGAGATCATGAAGGCCAAAAAGCCGGTGATCTACGTCGGCGGCGGCGCGCTGTTCTCCGACGCCGCAGACGAGCTGCTGGAGATGGCCGAGCTGACCCAGATCCCCGTCACGATGACCTTGATGGGACTCGGGAGTTTTCCCGGCACGCATCCGCTCTCGATGGGCATGCTCGGCATGCACGGCGGGTACTGGACCAACATGGCGATGCATGAGGCGGATCTGTTGATCGCCGTCGGCGCGCGCTTCGACGACCGAGTGACCGGAAAACTCTCGGAGTTCAGCCCCGTGGCGCGGGTCGTTCACATCGATATCGATCCGACTTCGATCAAGAAGAACGTCCACGCGCACATTCCGATCGTGGGCGACGTGCGCGCCGTGCTCAAGCAATTGAACGTTCTCCTGCGCTCGCTCGACGGCAACGCTAACGAGCGCAAGCAGCAGCTAAAGCCGTGGCATCGCCAGATCGAAGAATGGAAGAAGGCGCATCCGTTCAAGTACGAGCAAGACGACAAAGCCATCAAGCCGCAATACGTGCTCGAGAAGCTTTTCGAGATCACCAAGAACGAGGGCATCGTCGCCACCGACGTCGGCCAGCACCAGATGTGGGCGGCGCAGTATTTCAGGGGCAAGAAGCCGCGCACTTTCATCACCTCCGGCGGGCTCGGAACCATGGGCTTCGGTTTTCCCGCCGCGCTCGGCGCGCAGCGGGCCTATCCCGAGAAGCTCGTGATGTGCATCACCAGCGAAGGCAGCTTCCAGATGAATCTGCAGGAGCTGGCGACCGCGGCGATCTACAAGCTGCCGGTCAAAATCATCATGCTCAACAACGGCTTCCACGGCATGGTGCGGCAGTGGCAGGATCTATTTTACGAAGGCCGCTACGCTTCGAGCGACCTCGGAAAGATCCCCGACTTTATCAAGCTCGGGGAGGCCTACGGCATTCCGGGCTGGAGAGCCGAGAAGCCGGCCGATGTGGAATCCGTGATTCGCGAGGGATTGAAATACAAAGGGCCGGCGATATTGGATTTCCAGGTCTATCCATTCGAGAATTGCTACCCGATGATTCCGGCGGGCGGGGCGCAGCACGAGATGGTTCTGGAGGACCCGCCGGAGATGAAGAGCGGCGCCAAGAAGAAGCCCGCGGAAGAGAGGGAAGGCGAGCTTCCCGCCTGAGTCGGTTATTTGTTGATTGGTTATCGGTTGATTCGAGGGGTGGCGGTGCCGGCGGACGATTAACTAGTAGCGAGTAACCAGTAACAAGTAACCCAACATGGAACACATCATATCGATCCTGGTCGAAAACAAGTTCGGCGTGCTCGCCAGGGTCGCCGGGCTGTTCAGCGCGCGCGGCTACAATATCGAGAGCCTGTCGGTCGCGCCGACGCTCGACCCGGAGACGTCGCTCATCACGATCGTCACGATCGGCGACGACCGCATCGTCGAGCAGATCATCAAGCAGCTCAACAAGGTGGTCGAAGTGCTGAAGGTGACGGACCTGACCGAGTCGGGCCACCTCGACCGCGAGACTGCGCTCATCAAGATCAACACCAACACCAAAGCCGAGCATCGTGACGAAGCGATTCGGATCTGCGATATCTTCCGCGCCAAGATCGTCGATTCGTCGCCGACGACCTATACAATCGAGATCACCGGCGACACCGACAAGGTCGAGGCGTTGATCAATCTCCTCAAGCCGCTCGGCATCAAAGAGCTCGTCCGCACCGGCCGCATCGCGATCGCGCGCGAGGCGGC
>DASXRG010000106.1:0-10601 GCA_036506735.1 Binatia bacterium
ATGCTACCCGACGCCTGAATCATTGACAAGAAGACGCGGCCGGTGGTAGCACAAGGTCGCTCAAGTCCTAACCCCGACGAAATAACGCCATGGAATTCTGGATCACGCAGACCTTCAACGGCATTTCCTACGGCGCGCTCCTTTTCCTCCTCGCGGGAGGTCTCTCGCTCATCTTCGGCATGATGCGGATCGTCAACATGACCCACGGCTCCTACTATTTGCTGGGAGGCTACGTCGGGCTCAGCGCCATCTGGCGCGGCGGCAATTTTCCTCTGGCGATTCTCGCCGGCGCCCTGGCGATCGCCCTCGTGGGCGTCGCCGAGTGGAACGCGTTTCTCAAGCGGCTCAGTGGGCAGGAGCTCGGCCAGGTGCTCACCACCATGGGGTTCGCGCTGATCTTCCAGGATCTCGCGCTGATCGTCTGGGGCGGCGACCCTTACACGATTCCCGTGCCGGCCGTGCTCTCCGGCGCCTATCGGATCGGCCAGCTCTATTTTCCGGTTTATCGGCTCTTCATCATCGCGGTGGCCGCGTCCATAGCCGTGATTCTCTGGCTGGTCCTCGAGCAAACGCGGGTCGGGGCGATGATGCGGGCGACGGTGGACGATCCCGAGATGGCGCGCGGCGTCGGGATCAACGTGCACGGGATCTCGATGACCGTGTTCGCGCTCGGCGCTTGTCTGGCGGCGGTTGCCGGCGTCGTCGCCGGTGGATTCGTCGGTGTCTATCCGGGCGCCGATTTCGAGATCCTCCCGTACGCTTTCGTCGTCGTGATCGTCGGCGGCATGGGAAGCCTCAAGGGAGCCCTGATCGGCAGCCTCATGGTCGGGCTCCTCGACAACTTCGGCAAGGCGCTTTTTCCCGAGCTGTCGTATTTCACGCTTTTCGCTCCGATGGCCGCGATCCTGGCGCTGCGGCCCACGGGGCTCTACGGTCGCGCGTGATGAAACTCGCTCTGCTCTCAGGAATGCGCGCCGCGGCGCCGGCGATTATTTTTTTTCTCCTCCTCGTCGCGCCGCCGTTCCTCTCCTCGTTCCTGCTCACTTTGCTGACGCAGGCGCTGATCTACGCGATCCTGGCGATGAGCCTCGACCTCATTCTCGGCTATACGGGTCTCGCGTCGCTCGGCCATGCCGCCTACTTCGGCCTCGGCGCCTACGGCGTCGGAATCCTGACCACGCGCTACGGCGCCGGCTTCTGGGTCGCGCTGCCGTTCGGAGTCTTGCTTGCAGTCGCGGTCGCCGCCATCTTCGGTCTGGTGGCGCTGCGCGCCGCCGGCGTTTACTTCCTGATGATCACGCTCGCCCTCGGGATGGTGGTCTGGGGACTCGCTCATCGGTGGGTCACGATGACGCAAGGCGACAACGGGATCTCGGCGGTCCCGCGTCCAGACCTTGGTCTGCCGTGGTCGCTCGCTCTTTCGATTCCTTTTTACTACTTTGCGCTCGCGGGTTTCCTGATCGCCTTCGGGATACTTCGCGTGATCGTTCGCTCCCCTTTCGGCCAATCGCTCGTGGGAATCAGGGAGAGCGAGTCGCGCATGAGGACGCTCGGCTATCACGTGTGGCTCCACAAGTACATCGGCTTCGTTATCGCGGGCGGTTTCGGGGGTTTCGCGGGCGTGCTATGGGCCTACTACAACGGCTTCGTGAGCCCGGTGGATCTTCAGCTGGCAACTTCGGTGGAAGCGCTTCTTATGGTCGCCTTGGGCGGCCGCGGCACATTGCTCGGGCCGGCGCTCGGAGCGGGCATCATAGTATTTCTCAAGAATCTCGTCTCAGTTTACACGCATCGCTGGCTGTTGATTCTCGGCGCCGTTTACATCGCCACGATCGTCTATGCCCCTGAAGGAATTCTCGGCGCCGTGAAGGAGTGGACGCGGCGGGCAAGACCGGAGCCGTTGCGTTCAGAGACGTGAAGAAAAAAGGAGGCCGGACATGAACCGGAAATTAATCATCGCGCTGTTAGCCGTCGTGGCGCTGGTTGTGGCGCGACCAAGCCCCGGATGGACCCAGAAGGCGCCGATCAGGATCGGCTTCCTCGCGCCGGTGACCGGCGGCGGCGCGGCGGTCGGAAAGGACATGACCAGCGGCTTCTCGATGTACCTCGAGGAAATCGGCAACCAGATCGCCGGGCGCAAGGTGGAAGTGATCGTCGAGGACACTCAGGGAGATCCGGCCCAGGCGTTGACGAAGCTCAGGAAGCTGGTCGAGAGCGACAAGGTGCACTTCGTGGCCGGCGCGTTTCTCGCCAGCGAGGGATATGCGCTGGCGCCGAAGATCGACGAGTACGGGATCCCCACTCTCTTTCCCGTGGTGTCGGCCGACGACTTGACGCAGCGCAAGCCGGTCAAGTGGTTGGTCCGAACCGGCTGGACTTCGAGCCAGTCGAACCATCCGTTCGGCGAGTACGCGGCGAAGACGCTCGGCTACAAGAGGATCGTGACGATCGCGATGGACTACGCTTTCGGCTGGGAGCAGGTGGGTGGATTCCAGAGAACTTTCGAAGAGGCCGGCGGCCAGATCGTGCAGAAGCTCTGGCCGCCTCTCGGCACGACCGACTTCGGTCCTTTCCTGGCGCAGATCAAGCGCGATGCCGACGCCGTCTTCGCCGTGATGGTTGCCGCCTCGGCGCTGAGATTCCCCAAGCAGTACCAGGACACGGGGTTGAAGGCGAGAATTCCGCTCATCGGCGGCGGAACGACGTTCGATGAGTTCGTGCTGCCTTCGCTCGGCGACGAGGCGATCGGGGCGATCACGCCGCTTATGTACAGCGCCGCGATCGACACTCCGGCGAACAAACGCTTCGTCAAGGAATACAGGGCGAAGTACGGTAAGGTCCCGTCCTACTACTCGGAGACCTGCTACACCGCCGCGCGCTGGATCAACGAAGGCGTCAAAGCGGTCGGCGGCAACGTCGAGGACAAAGATAAATTTCTCGCGGCGCTCAAAAAAGTCGAGATCGCCGACGCGCCCAGGGGCGCGGTCAAGCTCGATCCTCGCGGCAGCCCGATCCAGAATATTTATGTTCGGAAGGTCGAGAAGAGAGACGGCGAGCTCTGGAACACCGTGGTTCAAACGTTCCCGGCGGTCTCGCAATTTTGGAAATACAAGCCGGAAGAATTCCTGAAGCAGCCGGTCTACGATCGGAACAACCCGGCGTGTAAATACTGTTAGGTGAAGCGTAAGGCGTGAGGCGTAAGGCGATGAACGAGTCTGGCTCGCCTGACGTTTCACCCCTCACTCCTCACGCGCTACCCGCGTCGATACTGGTGGAGAACTGAGGTATGACTGAACCGCCGGCTCTCGCGCTGCGTCTCACGAACGTCTCCAAGGAATTCGGCGGGCTCCGCGCGGTCGACGGCGTCAACCTGACGGTCCGGCTCGGCGAGCGGCGCGCCATCATCGGACCCAACGGCGCCGGCAAGACGACGCTGTTCAACCTGATTACCGGTGAGCAGCCGCTCACCGCCGGTCAAATCACGCTTTTCACCAGCGACGTCACCCGGCTGGCGCCGCACCGGCGGGCGGCGCTGGGACTCGGCCGGACGTATCAGTTCTGCATCACCCACCTGTTTCCTCGGCTGACGGTTCTGGAAAACTGTCTCCTGGCGGCGCAGGCGCTGTCGCCCGTGAAGTTCCACCTGCACCGGTCGCTCACCGGATATCCCGAGCTCTTCGAGCGGGCCCGGGGCGCGTTGGAGGAGGTGGGACTCGGCGCGAAGTCCGCCACGGAGGTGCGGAACCTCTCGCACGGCGAGCAGCGCCAGCTCGAGATCGCCCTCGCGCTGGCCGGAAATCCGCGGATCCTTTTACTCGACGAGCCGACGGCCGGTCTCTCGCCGGCCGAGTCGAAGCTGATGACCGCGCTGCTCAAGAAGCTTGATCCCAGCATCACTCTGCTGGTCATCGAGCACGATATGGACGTCGCGTTCCAGCTCACCGAGCACATCACCGTGCTGCACTACGGCAGGGTCATTGCCGACGGCCTCGGCCACGAGATCAAGGTTAACCCGCTCGTGCAGGAGATCTATCTCGGCGCCGCTTGGGAGACTGCATGATGTTGGAGGTGAGGGACATTCAAACGTACTATGGCGACAGTCATATCCTACAAGGAGTTTCTCTCAAGGTAGAGAAGGGCCAAGTGGTCGCGCTGCTCGGGCGGAACGGTATGGGAAAGACCACGTTGATCCGCTCGATCATCGGTTTTACCCCGCCCCGCAGCGGACAAGTGCTGTTTAAGACGCGCGACATCACCGCGTGGGCTTCGAACCGCGTGGTGGGCCTCGGGCTTGGGCTGGTGCCCCAGGGACGCCGGATCTTTCCTTCGCTCACCGTCGACGAAAATCTCGCGGTGGCCGCGAGAAGAAACGGCGGCGCCTGGACGGCCGAGCGCGTGATGGAGATCTTCCCGCGGCTTCACGAGCGGCGCGAGAATCCCGCGGGCAAGCTATCGGGCGGCGAGCAGCAGATGCTGGCGATCGGCCGCGCCCTGATGACCAACCCCGAGCTTTTGTTGATGGACGAGCCGACCGAAGGACTGGCGCCGCTTCTCGTGCGCGAGGTCGGACGCGTGATCGAGAAGCTCAAATCGGAAGGGTTGTCGATCCTCCTCGTGGAGCAGAACCTGCCGCTCGCGCTCCGCGTGGCCGATCAGGTCCACGTCCTCTCGCGCGGCCGGATCGTGCACTCGTCGGCGCCGCAAGCGTTGTGGCAGAACGAAGAGATCAAGTCGAGATACCTCGGATTCTGATGTTAGCGCAGCCAATTACTTTAAGATTTTGGGCTCCATCGTGACCCCGCTGGAGGCGCTCGCGGGATTGCGACGTGATCGTCCATCGGTAAAGAAGGATTGAAAGGAGGCTTGTATGCGCAAGCGCTTTGTTGTCGTTATCGCTCTGGCTCTAACCGCTCTTTTCGGCGTCGCGCCGGCCGCGGCGCAAAAAGGGCCGATCACAGTCGGACTGCTGCTTCCCGTCACGGGGGTGCAAGCGGCCAACGGGAAGGATATGGTCAACGGCTTTCAGCTCTTTCTCGACGAGCAAGGCGGGAAACTGGCCGGCCGCGAGGTGAAGGTCATCATCGAGGACGATGAATCAAAGCCCGCGACCGGCCTCACCAAGCTTCGGGGAATGGTCGAGAGTCAAGGCATTCACGTGCTCATCGGACCGCTCTCGGCGGCCGTCGGCTACGCGCTGCGCGACTACATCGACGGCAAAAAATTTCCGGCCATTTATCCGATCGTGTCGGGCGAAGACATCACGCAGCGGAAGCGGAGCCCCTACATCGTCCGCCCCGGCTGGGCGAGCGCTCAGCCGTCTCATCCGTTCGGCAAGTGGGCGTATGACAACCTCAAGTACCGCCGAATCGCGATGGCCGGCTTTGACTTCGCCTTCGGCTGGGAAGTCGCCGGAGGATTCCAGCGCACGTTCGAAGAGGCCGGCGGGCAGGTGGTGCAAAAACTCTGGTCGCCGCTGGGGACTTCGGACTTCGGCCCCTATCTCGCCCAGCTCAAGCGCGATGTGGACGCGGTCTACGCCGTCTTCTCAGGCGCCGACGCGCTCCGTTTTGCCAAGCAGTATGAAGAGACCGGTCTCAAGACGCGCATTCCGCTCATCGGCGGCGGCACGCTCACCGACGAGCACGTGCTCAGAACCATGGGCGACGAGGTCCTCGGGGTTGTCACGGCGCTTCACTACTCGGCGGCGCTCACGACTCCCGCGAATAAAAAGTTCGCCCAGGCCTATGAGGGAAAGTTCAAGCAGATCCCCTCATACTACTCCGAGGGCACCTACGTCGCTGGGCTCCAGCTCAAGCGCGGGCTCGAAGCGACCGGCGGAGAGGCGGAGAACGGCGAGCGGCTCATCGCGGCGCTCCGCAAAGTCGAGCTGGCCGAGACTCCGCGCGGCCCCGTTCGCTTCGACGACTACGGCAACCCGATCCAGAACATCTATGTACGAAAAGTGGAGCGGGTCGGTGGGAAACTTCAGAATAGCGTGATCCATACGTTTCCGAACGTCTCGCAGTTCTGGACCTACAAGCCTGAGGAGTATTTGAAAAACCCGGTCTACGCCCGGGACTATCCACCGTGCAAGTATTGCTAGCTGGGATTATTCGCTGGAAGCGACACCGTTAGGTGCGTGTCCCTATTTCCAGCCGGGGTCGTCCGTCCATCGGCCGAGCTTGGCCAAGGCGGCGTTAGCCGGCCCGCGCTCCACCACCTGCTCGACCTTCGGCTTCTCGCTTTCCTTCAGCACGCCGATCTCTACCAGCTTGTTGATGGTCGTGTTTACCATCTCGACCGGCATCCCGTCATTCACCGGCCAGACCTTCGCGGCGGCCAGCGCATCATAGGCCGGGCCCAAGACTTCCTTCGGATAGGCGGTGTGCTTGCTCGCCAGCTCGAGCGTGCGCTCCTTGTTGCGGTACATGAAACGGTGCGCCTTCATGATCGCCGCGACGGCGCGGGCGAAAAGATCCGGCTCCTTGCGCAGCAGCTCTTCGTTGGCACTGAAGGTCCCATACCAATAGCTGGGCATGACCTCCCAGAGCGGAACCAAGGGATGGAGTGATGCCTTCTTGGTTTGCGCCATGTAGGCCTGATCGATGTGGAGTACCGCTGTGTCGATCTTATCGCTGATAAGGGCGGCGATGTAGCCGGCGCTCGACACCGAGATGTAATTCACGTCCTGCGGCGTGAGTCCGGCACTCTGCAGAACGGCCCGCGTCATCACCTCGCGGAATGCTCCGACTTCCTGGATGCCCAAGTTCTTCCCGCGCAGGTCGCCGGGCTTGCGAATGTTTTCCTGAGCCGCCATGACCACCGTGAGCCTGTGGGCGTAACTGAAGATGCTGCGGATTTTCGCGCCGCGGCTGATGACCGTGATCACCGGTTCGCTGCTGGCTCCCACGATATCCAGCCCTCCGGCGATACCGCCACGCAGCGACTGGAGGCCGGATTCGAACGCCACCAGCTCAACGTTGATTCCCTCCTCGTCGAAGTAGCCGAGCTCTTTCGCGACATAGACGCCGACGTGAGGCAGGTTGGGCGGCGTGACCGGCATGCCGATGACGAGCTTCCGCCGCGGAGCCTGCGCCACTGCGAGGTCCGCCGGCGCCAGGGCGGCGAGGATGACCAGCGCTGTGATTGCCAGACGTATTCGCATATTCCGGTCTCCTAGCTCAAATATGGATGGCGACCTTCAGCGCATTATCGATCCTCTCGACGTAGGTTCGGAACGCGTCGTGAATCTGATCCAGCTCGAAGTGATGGGTGATGATCGGATCTGCGAGAATCTTCCCCGCGCTCATGAGCGCCAGCGAGCGGCCGGAGTTCATCCCGCCCTCGCCGCGTGCGGCGTAGATGCGGACGTTGCTCCGGACCGCGAGGTTCATGTCCATCTGTACCGGCCCTGTGTACCACGCCACCACGCCGATGCGGCCGCCGCGTTTGACGTTCTCCAGCGCTTCCTGCATCGAGGTCGGACCGCCCGCGCATTCGAGGACGGAGTCCGCGCCCTTCCCGTGCGTGATCTCGCGGACGCGCCCGGCCAGATTCTCTTTTCGCACGTTGATCGTGAAGTCTGCGCCCAATTGCTTGCCGATCTCCAGACGCGGGTCTCGGGTACCGCTCAAGATGACGCGTTCCGCGCCAAGGGCTTTGCAGAGCTGCACCGCGATGAGGCCGATCGGCCCCGGCCCGAGAACCAGCACCGTCTCGCCGGCGACGTAGCCTCCCATGAGATCGATCGCCCACAGCGGCGAGGCGGCCGTCGTCACCATGCACGCCTGCTCGAATGTGAGGTTGTCGGGCAAGCGGTAGAGCGTGTTGATGTGATTGACGGCGTACTCGGCGAAGCCTCCGTCGCACGTGAGGCCTTTCGCCCGATGTCCTTTTTCGAGATTGCCGTAATTCAGGCATGAGGTGTACCAGCCCTTGATGCAGTTCTCGCAGCGCTCGCACCCCTTGTGCACTTCGACGGCGACCCGGTCGCCGATCTGGAATTCATCGACGCCCGGCCCCAACGCCGCGACGGTGCCGGCGTACTCGTGGCCCATGATGAACTCCCCGGCGGGTTGTCCCTGGAGCGTACGGTGCAGGACCTTGACGTCGGTTCCGCAAATCGAGGCGACTTCCACCTTCAGGAGGACCTCACCGAGTCCGGGCTGCGGCACCGGCCGTTGTTCCACGCGCATATCGTCGGTGCCGTGGAGCACCACCGCCGTCATCGTCTGGGGAATCGCCATGGAGCTTCTCTGTTCGGTTCGGACTTCCTTTCGCAGATCACTCCCGCTATGATTCGCGCGTAGCCTACTATGCGGTCTAAAGGAACGCAACGTTAACTCAAGTAGGACGCAGCATCGCCGTGATGGAATATCGATCCGAAACACGGGACGGCATGCGGATCGACTGGAACGTGCCGATCGCGATGGACGATGGTCTTGTCCTCAGCGCCGACATCTACCGGCCCGTCGAGAATGGTAAGCATCCCGTTATTCTCACCTACGGCCCCTACGCGAAAGGGCTTTCGTTCCAGGATGGCTATCCGAATCAGTGGCAGCGCATGGTCGCGCACCATCCGGACGTGGCGGCGGGTTCATCCAACAAGTACCAGAACTGGGAAGTCGTCGATCCGGAGAAGTGGGTGCCGGACGGCTACGCCTGCGTGCGCGTGGACTCGCGCGGCTGCGGCTGCTCGCCCGGATACATCGACCACTTCTCGCCGCGCGAGACCAAAGATTTCTATAACTGCATCGAGTGGGCGGGAATCCAGCCATGGAGCAACGGCAAGGTGGGTCTCAACGGCATCTCTTACTACGCGATCAATCAATGGCACGTGGCCTCGCTCCAGCCGCCGCACCTCGCGGCCATGTGCGTATGGGAGGGCGCCGCCGACTGGTATCGCGACATGACCCACCACGGCGGAATTGTCTCTACCTTCTGGGCGAACTGGTACGACATGCAGGTCAAGACCGTCCAGTACGGCGTCGGCGAGCGCGGTCCACGGAGCCGCGTCACAAACGAACCCGTCTGCGGACCGGAGACGCTCTCCGAGCAGGAGCTTGGGAGGAACCGATGCGATCTTGGCGCTGAAATCCTCGCCCACCCGCTCGATGATGACTACCACAAAGCCCGGTCGCCCGTGTGGTCGAAGATCACGGCGCCGCTTTTCTCCGCCGGCAACTGGGGCGGTCACGGCCTTCATCTGCGCGGGAACGTCGAAGGCTTCGTTCGCGCGGCGGCGACGCAGAAATGGCTCGAGCTGCACGGCCTGGAACATTGGACTCACTTTTACACCGATTACGGCCGGCTACTGCAGAAGCGCTTCTTCGATTATTTTCTGCAAGGCGTGGATAATGGCTGGCGGAACGAGCCGCGCGTGCGGCTCCAGGTTCGCCGCATTGATGGATTTGTCGAGCGCACGGAAAATGAGTGGCCCATTGCGCGCACGCAGTGGACGAAGCTCTATCTTGATCCACGCGCTCGGAGCTTGAGCTGGACTCCCGCCGTCGAAGGATACCTCGAATACGATACGACGGGCGACGGCATTACATTTGTATCGCCGCCGCTGGGGCAAGAGACGGAAATCACCGGACCTTCGGCGGTTAAGCTGTTCGTTTCGTCCTCGACGACAGACGCCGACATCTTCGTCGTGCTCCGCGTCTTCTCCCCCGATGGAAACGAAATCGTCTTCCAGGGCGCTATCGACCCTCACACTCCGATCGCCCAAGGGTGGCTCCGGGCGTCGCAGCGCAAGCTCGATAGCGAGCTGAGCGCTCCCTACCGGCCTTATCATACGCACGACGAGAAGCAGCCGCTGCGGCCCGGTGAGATAGTCGAGCTGGATGTGGAAATCTGGCCGACGTCCATCATGGTGCCGGCCGGCTACAAGATCGGCCTCACCGTGCGCGGGAAGGATTACGAATATCCGGGGCCGAGCGGCGGGCGGATCGCGAGCTTCAAGAACGAGCTCAGAGGCTGCGGGCCGTTTCTCCACGACGACCCGCGCGACCGGCCGCGAGAGATTTTCGGGGGCAAGGTAGCTCTGCACTGCGGCGCTGAGCGCGCGGCTTATCTGCTTCTGCCGATCATTCCGCCGCAAGCTTGACGGGACTAAGAGGCGACTACAATCTCGCACTTGAGCGAGTTGGCGATATAGCACTCCCGGTGTGCCGAATGATGCAGAGATTCCAGCTCCCGTTCCGAGGGCGACTTCTCCGCCGAGAACCGAATCTTCGGCCGTAACGTAATGCGGCTGAACGCGAGCCTTCCTTCCGCGTTCTTTTCCAGCACTCCGAACGCTTCGTCGACATAGCTATCCACCACGAAGCCTGCCTTCGCGGCGAGCGACAGGAACCAGAGCATGTGGCAACTCGACGCGGAGGCGACCAAGGCCTCCTCCGGATCGACCGCCTCGGCGACGGAGTACGGCGTCGGAACCACAGCCGGAGAAGAGGAGGCGAGAACCTTCACGCCGCCATCGAAGGACCACTCGTGGCCTCGGCTATAACGATTGTCGGTGAACTTCGCGCCGTTGCGGTTCCAGCTAATTCGCGCTTCGTACCGGTGCACCCTTCACCTCATTTCCAAAGACGGCTAAC
>DASXRG010000107.1:0-49705 GCA_036506735.1 Binatia bacterium
CAGCGGTGATCCGTGCCGTGCCAGGTCGGCGTCTCGCCGCCCGCGCTCCACTGGCCGGGCATCCACCAGCGTCCGGCTTCGACCGGCCTGGTCGGATCTTTGAGATCGACGATCATCACGATGTTTCCGACGTAGCCTTCCATCACGGGCGAGATGTAAGCGTAGCGTCCGTCGAACGTGAAGCGATGGACGCCTTTGCCGGCGGCTTTGAAGAAGCCGATCTCGCGCGGCTTCGCTTTGTCCGACACGTCGAAAATTTTGAGGCCGCCCTGCGGCTCTTTCTTCGTTTTAAATCTTTCGTAGTTCACCAGCATCACATCGCCGCTGATTCTTACCTTGTGCGAGTGGATTCCCTCCGGCACTTCGAGCTGCGCGACGAGCCTGGGATGCTTGGGATCGCGCACGTCGATGATCGACGTGCCGTACGGCGGGTCCATGTGGCCGACGTAGGCGTAGCCGTTTTCCACGGCGACCAAGCCGCCGCCGGGTAAATCCATTCGTGCAACCTGTTTGATTTTATGACGCGTCCCGAATTTGGTTCCGTTCGTTGCCATGTGACCTCCTTCTATGAATCGCGCCACCGGGTTCGATCCGTCACTCGCTCTCCGAGCCCGCGCAATGGGGCAGTGCTTATTCCGCGACGGCAGTGTCGGATGCGCGGGCTCTCCGACCGCGCGACGCTCTCACTCGCGCCCGCGGGTTGGTTATTTTCCCTTTGCTCCTTCGATCATCTTTATCGTCTGGTCCGTGCTTCGGACCCGCGCCATGCGCGGAAACATGAGATCCATCAGTGCATCGTGCGCCCGCACGTCGTGCGAGCTGCCGCACGCGTCGCGCACGACGATCATATTGTAGTCCAGATCCCGTCCGGCAAAAACGGTGGAGACGACGCCCACATCGGTCGAGCCGCCCGAGATGATGATCGTATCGATCCCGCGCGCGCGCAGCGCGAGATCGAAATAAGTCTGGTGAAAAGTGCTCCAGCGGTATTTGGGGATATAGTAGTCGTCGGGCCGCGGCTCCAGCTCCGGAATGACGTCCGAATTCTTCGTCCCGCCGACGATGTGGGGGCTGAATCTTTTCATCTCGCCGCCGGGCCACGGCTTCAAGGCCATGTCGGTGTCGGTGATGATCGTCGCCGACGACGCGCCGTCGGCCCGGTGGTTGCCCTTGCCGAAAAATATCGGCAGGCCCGCGGCGCGTCCCGCCTTCATCAGGTGCACGGCGTTGTCGATCCACGGCTTCATGCGCGCCTTCTTGTCCGGCGCGGCGTCGTGGTAATAACCGTTCAGGATATCGAAGAACAAAATGGCGGTTTTCTTCAAATCCAAATCGTTGACGTTCACGTGGGCCTCCTCCTCAATAGTGAAATATATCGCGAAAGCCTTTCATCATCTGGTTGTAGCTGTCCGCCTTTTCTGTCGGCTTCACGTAGTGAAGCTTGACACCGCGCGTCAATCGCGGCGGAATAGGGTCGATCTTCGGATGCGCGGGGATGCGGCGCAGGTCGCGAAAGACTTTTTGCCCGTCCTGCGAGATTAGAAAATCGATCCACACCTTGGCCGCGTTCGGCGCCTTGCCCCGCCCGCTCAGGCCGATGAGCTGCGGCATGACGAATACGACGTCGGACCTCACCCAGTCGATAGGGGCGCCGCGCGCGATGAGCTGTTCGACCCGGTGGCCGTAGGTCGTGACCGAGACGGGATATTCGCCTGCGGCGAGTTGATTCACCGCCAGGGTGAAGCCGTTCGCGATCGTCGGTTCATTCGCCTCGAGCTTGCGCAGGTACTGCTCGCCGCTTTTTTCTCCCATATAGCTTTTGATCCCGGCATAGAAAAGCACGGCGGTATCGACCACGGCGAGTTTTCCTTTCCATGACGGGCGCAGGAGATCGTCCCAGGACCTCGGCGCGTTCTCCGGAGAAACGAGCCGGGTATTGAACGACGTGACCAGGGTCAGAAGAAACGTGCTGGACCATCGTCCCTTTGGATCTTTCAATTCTTGCGGGTAGTCCTTCGTCTCCATCGACACGTAGGGAATCCAGTAATTTCTCTCGAGCAAGACGCCGGCATAAAGGCCGTTGATGTCGATCACGTCGGCTTGCAGCACGCCCGCTCTCGCTTCGGTGTCCACCCGACGGAGCACCTGCTCCGTGCCGCCTCGTACGTGATCGACTTCCAGGAAGGGATACTTTTTAGTGAACGCCTCGATCAACGCGCGGGCATCGTCGGACGCCGTCGAGCCGTACCAATGGATTTTCTTTTCGCCCTTGGCCTTGGCGAGAGTCTCCGCGTCCGCCGCCAAAGCGCGCGCGGCGCTCAGCAACGATGCGAGCAAAACGAGCACTCCCCAGGCCGCGCGCTTCATGCCGCCGGTCCCTCGATAATGGCGCGATCGATATTGCGCGGCATCCATTCGCCTGCGCTGTCGGCGCCGACGAAGCGGCCGTCTTCGACGAGAATTTGTCCCCGCAGGAGCGTCGTGCGCGGATAGCCTTGCAGCTCCCAGCCCTCGAAGATCGTGTGGTCCGTTCCCTGGTGCAGGTCTTCGTTCTTCACTTTTTTCACTATCCCAGGATCGAAGAGAACCAGGTCCGCGTCGCTGCCGACCTCGATCGTTCCTTTGCGCGGATAAAGACCGAAAAGTTTCGCCGGTCCGGTCGAGAGGCAATGCACGAGTTTTTCCAGCGCCATGCCGCGCCGCACGAC
Organism: Binatia bacterium; assembly: GCA_036506735.1. Classification (GTDB taxonomy): domain Bacteria; phylum Desulfobacterota; class Binatia; order UBA9968; family UBA9968; genus JAJPJQ01. The sequence goes on from DASXRG010000107.1 coordinate 2,709, forward strand.
CATCTCGGTGTGCATGACGGCGAGTCTCAACTCGATCGCGTTGAGACCGCCGGAGACCTGATACGCGGGAAGTTGCTCGATGCTGCGCCGCTTTTTTTCGAGCGACGCCGTCGATTCGTCCGTCGCCACCGAGGAGACCGTGCCGTCGCGGATGCCCCGCCACAGTCCTTCCGAATCTTCTTTTCTTCTGAGCGGCGGGGATTTGAGAAACTCCGCGCCGCGCGGAGTTTTGTAAACCTCTTCGGAGAAGCAGAGATAGTGAGGGCAGGTCTCGGCATAAACCGGCGCGCCGGCGTCTCTCGCGGACCGTACCGCGTCGAGAGAAGGCCCCGCGCCGACGTGCTCGAAATAGACCGGTCCGTGCGCGACCTGAGCGACGAAAACAGCGCGCCTCACCGCAGCGGTTTCGGAAAACCACGGGCGACAGCGGCTCACGTTTTCCAGCGCGCCGGCATTTTCGGTCCGCTTGATCAGCTCGGCGTTGAGCTTGGGATCTTCGGCATGGAGAATCGCGATCATGCGCCGCTCCCGTGCCAGGGTGAAAAGACGATAGAGGCTCGCTTCGTCGACGGGCTCCCGTCCCTTCGAGCCCTCGAACGAAGCGTGGAAAGAGGGAACGCCGTTCTCGGCGCAGCGCGACAGCTCCGTCAAAATGCCGTCGTCGATGGAAGGCAGCGAAGGATGAAAGGCGAAGTCGACGGCCATGCTGCCGTGGCGCTCGGCGCGCGCCTGCGCGAGTCCTGCGGTCAGGGTCTCGCCTTTTGGGGGCGAGATCATCTCCATGACGGTCGTGGTTCCGCCGAAGGCGAGCGCCCGCGTGCAGGCTTTCATTCCCGCCGCGACGCTGCCGAAAATTTTGGCGGCGCCGCCGATGTGGGTGTGCGGATCGATCGCGCCGGGGAGCACGTAGCAGCCCTGGGCGTCGATGACGCGCGCGGCCGCAGGCCTCGGTGCGTTCGGATTCAAAAGCGCGCCGACCTTTCCGTCGCGGACCGCGACGTCGAGGAAGCGCCGCCCGGAAGCGGTAACGACCTCGCCGCCCACTATGAGAACGTCGAGAACGTCCAGATCCGCCATGATGAGTCGTCTCTAGAAATTCAACCCGAAGAATTTCTTCGCGTTATCCAACATGATTTTCTGCCGCACTTCCGGCTTGATGTTCACCTGCTGGAACTCCTCCAGCCAGCGCTCGACGCCGATCGCCGGCCAGTCCGAGCCGAACATCGCTTTGTCCTGCAAGAGCGTGTTCACGTTGTGTACCAGCTCGGCGGGAAAATATTTCGGCGCCCAGCCGGAGAGGTCGATGTAGTAGTTCGCCTTGTGGCGCGCGATGGCGAGGCTCTCCGCCGTCCACGGCCAAGTCGGATGGGCGGAGATGATATTCAGCTCGGGAAAATCCGCCGCCACGTCGTCGAGCAAGATCGGCTGGCTGTATTTGAGCTTCGTCCCCATGCCGCCGGGCGTGCCGGCGCCGGCCGCGGCCATGCCGCCGTGAAACAGGATCGGCATTTTGAGCCGCTGGCATTCTTCCCAGAGGGGATAAAAGCGCGTGTCGTTGGGATAAAAATGCTGGCGCGCCGGATTCAGCTCGCCGATGCCGGTGAGTCCCAGCTCTTCCTTGCAGCGCTTGATCTCCTGCAGGGCCAATTTCCCCGTCCACGGATCGATCGCGCCGAAGGCTAAAAAGATATCGGGATATTTCCGCACGTACTCGGCGACGTGATCGTTGGGCACGGGTGGAAGCCCGGTCACGGTCTCGTCGCGCGTGTTCATGATCACCGCCATCATTTTGCGCTGGCGGTATTGATCGGCCATCTCGTCCATGGAGACCGGTTTGCGCTCGCGGCCGAAGTATTTGGCCATTTGCTGCGTGCGCGGCCCCTTGGCTTTCAGAGTCAGCTCGTCTGAAAGATGAACGTGCACGTCGATCGCGGTGACTTCCATGTTACGTCCTCCTTGTTTTTTCCAAGGTCAGCGTGAACCCCGGCTTCTCCATGTGAATTCGATCGGTGTCGGCGCGTTGCGCCAGCTCTTCGATGAGCGCCACGAGCGGATGGATCGCGGTGGAATATTCCTTGATCGGTCCGGCGGCGCGCATCGCGTCGATCTCTTCCTGGTGCAAGAGCCAGCGGAGCAGCAGGTCTTCGTCGGAGACTCCCGGGCCGCCGATCTTCTGCCGGACTTCGTGAATCGACGGCTGGGGCGGCTCCCATTGCGCCAGCTCTCTGGCGCGCGGGCGATTCAAAATCTTATCCTTCACTTCCGGATCCATGTCGGTGGCGCCTTCTTCGCCCCACAGGCCGAGCGCATATTGGATGACCTGATCGGTGACCTGCTTGTAGCGCTCGCCGACGATCACGTTGATCGCCGCCTGGCTGCCGACAAATTGCGACAACGGCGTGACCATGATCGGATACCCGAACTCGGCGCGGACACGCGTCGCTTCTTCCAGCGCCGCGTCGATGCGATTTTCCAGCCCGACTTTTTTCAGCTGATGGCGCAGGTTGCTGACCATTCCCCCGGGCACTTGGTGCTGGTACTGCGAATAGTCGTATTCGACCGGCGCGCCGATGCGAAACCCTTCGCGCTGCGCGATGATGGTGAAATGCTCCGACACCGGCTTGAGCGAGTCCTCATCGATCGCCGTTGCATAGCCAAGGGCGCGGGCGTTCTGCGCGACGTTGAACAGCGACGGATTGGAAGACGCGTTGGCCAGCGGCGGAATCGCGGTGTTGATCGATTTCACGCCGAGCTTGATCGCTTCCAAAGCGCACAGACCTCCAAGTCCCGTCGTGCAGTGCGTGTGCAGCTCGAGCGGGATGCCCGGGGCGTTTTCATAAATGATCGGCACCAGCGCGCGCGTGCGCTCCGGCGTGAGCAAACCGCCGGGATCTTTGAGGCATAGCCGGTACGGTTTAAGCGACGCGGCCTCGCGCGTTTTCCGGGCATAGTACTCGTCGGTGTGCTTGGGCGAGACGGAATAGATCAGGTTCACGATCGTCTCCATTCCGTATTGGCGTGCGCCCGCGACCTTGTAGCGCCAGTTCTCGAGCTCGTTCCATTCCGAGGAGATGCGCGCCTGGCGCAGCCCATTCGCCGCCATGCGCTCCATGAAGAGAAGGTAGACCGAGAGCGGGGTGATCTCGAAGGTGTTCACTCTGCCCGCGATCAATCTGAGCGGCGTTTTGGTAACCCGCTTGGCGATCTGGCGGACGCGCTCCCATGGATCTTCCTTGAGCTCCTTCACGCATTTTTTCATGTGCGAGCTGGAGAGCAGCTCGATCGCTTCGAAACCGGCGTTATCCATCCGCTCGGCGACCGGCAGCATCATGCCCGTGGTCATATTCTCGGCCCAGAGGCTCTGATGGCCATCTCTAATCGTAGTGTCGACAAAATGAATTTCGTCCATGGAAAGTTTTCCTAACAAACGGTCGCGGAAAACACCGCGACTCCCTCTTAATCTCCCCCTTGCTAAGGGGCGACCCCCTCTTCATCTCCCCCTTGGTAAGGGGGAGAAAGAGAGGGGGTAGGGGCCGATCCTCTCTCAGCGGCCGCCTGAAAAGGCGACGCCGCCAGCAACGCCTCCAGCCACCTCGTGTTCACTTCTCCCTTGACGTATTGCAGCCGCTGCGTCACGAAGCGCAAAAACGGAATCGTCGTATCGACGCCGGCGACGTGAAAATTATCCAGCGCCTCCTGCATCCGCGCGACGGCTTCGACGCGATGCTTGCCGCGCACGATCAGCTTCGCCAAGAGCGAATCGTAATAAGGTGGCACGCGATAGCCTTTGTAACAATGACTGTCCAGGCGAATATCAGGTCCCTGCGGCGGTTGCCAATCGGTGATGAGTCCCGGCGCAGGACGAAAGCCGTGCGCCGCCGACTCGGCGTTGATGCGGCACTCGATCGCGTGCCCGCTGAACTTGATCTCCGACTGCGCGCGGCTGAGCTTGGCGCCGCCCGCGATCCGTATCTGCTCTTGAACCAAATCCATCCCGGAGATCAGCTCACTGACGGGGTGCTCGACTTGAATGCGGGTGTTCATCTCGAGAAAATAATAACGCTCTGCGTCCTGATCGAGAATAAACTCGATGGTGCCCGCGTTCTCGTAGCCGCTCTTCTTCGCGATCTTAACCGCGGCCGCCTGAATCTCTTCTCTCAGTGCCGCGGCAAGCGATGCCGCGGGCGCCTCTTCCATGACTTTTTGATGGCGGCGCTGGAGCGAGCAGTCGCGCTCGCCGACGTGGATGACGTTGCCGAAGCTATCGGCGAGAATCTGCACTTCGATATGGCGCGCGTTCGGGATGTAGCGCTCGAGGTAGAGCGTCGGATCGCCGAAGGCGGCTCTCGCTTCCGCGGCGGCCGTTGAAAAAGAGCTTGGCAATTCTCTCGGTGCAGTGACGATCTTCATGCCGCGCCCGCCCCCTCCCGCGGCTGCCTTGATGAGTACGGGAAAACCGATTTTCGCGCCGACCTTGGCCGCTTCCTTCGAATTGTGGATTTGTTCCGAGCCCGCGCCGACGGGAATGCCAAATTTTTTTGCCAGCGCGCGTGCCCAGAGCTTGTTCCCCATCTGCCGGATGCTCTGCGCCGAAGGGCCGATGAATTTAATGCCGTTACTCTCGCAGGCCTCGGCGAGCTCCGGCCGCTCGGCGAGAAAGCCGTAGCCCGGATGGAGCGCGTCGGCTTTGCTTTTCCGTGCGGCCCGGATGATCGCCTCGACGCTGAGATAACTCTCGACCGCGCGCGCCGGGCCGATGGATACGGCGCGGTCCGCGGCGCGGACGGGAAGGCTGTCCTTGTCGGCTTCGGAGAAACCGACGACGGTCTCGACACCGAGGGCGCGGCAGGCGTTCACAACGCGAAGCGCGATCTCGCCCCGGTTGGCGACGAAGACGCGGGAGATGGTCATTGGGTTCGGTTTCGCGAAGACTTCGATCGAGCCTCAGTCGAACTCCCACCCTGGGCTTGCCGAAGGGTGGATCTTTTCTTCGGCGCGGTGGTGTTCGGCCTGACGATAAAAAGCGTCGCCCCGTACTCGACGAACTGGCCGTTTTGCACGCGGACATCGACGATCTTGCCGCGCACGCGCGATTGCACGGCGTTGAAGACCTTCATCACTTCGATGAGGCCGACGGTCGTCTCCTCGTCGATCTCCGATCCCAGCGTGACGAACGGCTTCGCCCCGGGCTCCGGCGCGGCGTAGAAAGTGCCGACCATCGGCGCGGTGATCTGGACGCCGCCGTCGATTTTCGCGGCCGCCTTCGGCTTGGCCGCCGGGGTTTTCTCTTTCGGCTTGGCAGCGCCGGCTTTCGCGGGTGCCTTCGCGGCATTTTCCGTCTGCTGCGTAGCGCCGGAAGAGGGGGCGGCGACGTAATTTCCTTTGCTGACCGTCAGCTTCAGCTCGCCGACTTGAAGCTGCATGTAATCGAAATTGGACTTTTCGATCAGGGCCAATATCTGGAGCACTTCGTCCTGAGTGAGTTCCATGAGGCGTTTCGCTATTTTTCGAAGCCAATCGCAGTCGCAAGTTCCTAGACCGTTTACTTATAAGATGGACTTCGGCGCGTCAACAATGCCAGGCAGGTCTCGATTTGCGATTGCCGATTTAGATTTCTCGGAACTCTAGTCTGTCATTCCCGAATGGTTCTATCGGGTCCGGCACAGGGCTCGGACGGATCCGTCCTTCGGCGGAAATCCAGACGGCGGGACTGGACCCCCGATAAAGACATTCGGGGGTGACGCGTAATTCATTCGCAAATCCAAAAATCTGGAATGATTGTCACCTAATCTTTTGTCCCTTCCGCTTTTTCTCTTCGACCACCTTCCAGCCTTCGTTCGTGTACCATTCGATCTGGCGGAAGAGACCGGTCAAAATGCGCACGTCTTTTTCCTCCAGGCCGGCGCGGCCGAAGATGCGGCGGAAGGCGAACAGGATGTGCTCGGGATTCTGCGCGTCGAGGTAGCCGATATCGAGCATGGACGTCTTCATGCGGTCGAAGAGCCGCTCGACGTCTTCGGCCGGAGCGCGGCCGATGTCTTCGGCGGGCGGCTGTTCTAGGCCCGCGAGAAAAATTTCGTACAGGCAAATCGTTGCAGCTTGCGCCAGGTTCAGCGAGGGATAAGCGGCATCGGTCGGAATCGTGATCAAGACCTGGCAGCATTTGAGATCCTCGTTGTCGAGACCGTGGTCCTCCGGGCCAAAGACCAACGCGCACTTTCCCGAGCGGGCGGCGGCGATGATTGCCGGCGCCGTCGCTCGCGGCGAGCGGCTGTGCTCGCGATAGAGCCCGCCGCGGCAGGTCGTGCCGACGACCAAGCCGCAGTCCGCCACCGCCTCGCGCAAGGTGGAAAAGCGCCGCGCGCTGTTCAGAGTGTCTTTGGCGTGGACCGCCATGGCCCGCGCCCAAAAACTCTCCGTCCGCCCGCGGCCGACGATCGCCAGATCGCTGAGCCCCATGTTTTTCATCGCTCTCGCGACCGAGCCGATGTTGCCGGAGCCCTTCGGCGCTACAAGAACAACGCGTATGTTTTCCAACATATAGAATGGTTCAATTCGTTCAAGCCGTTCAAATTGTTCAAACCGCTGGTTGAACGCCTTGAACTGATTGAACGTTTTGAACTCCTCATGTTATTTTCCAAACGGGCAGAGTCTGTTCTTGAGCACGATCCCACGGCTCTTGGCGTCGAAGTCGTCGCGGTAGTCGAAGTTCTCGTGCATGATGGAATTGGAATCCGTGACGTGGCCGGCGCCGAAGACGTGGCCGAATTCATGGATGAGGGCGACGGCGTCCAGAGTGCGCTCCTCTTCAGGTCCGGTGTAGCGCAAGGGCGCGGTCACGGAGCTTACGATGTAATTCGCTAAACCTTCGCTGCAGTCGCCGAAGCGGTTCACCATGCTGCGGCCGCCGGTGTAGAACGTGACCTGCTCGCCGGTCAGTCCGACGAGAACGTCATAGTCCCGCTTCGGATCGTTGGGCGGGTAAGACTGCTGCAGCCGTTTCATGAGCGTGACGACGTAAGGGCTGCCTTCCTGGAGTTGCCACGGCTCGATGCCGGCGGCGACGAACCTGATGCCGAACTCGCGCTCGTAAAACGCGGAGGCGGAACGTAGCAGGCCGGCTGCGGTCTCCCGCCAGCGCGGATCTTTTTCCCTCAGCTTGCCGTCGGCCACGATCTTGACGCGCACGATCCGCTCCGGCGGTTCCTGTCCTATAAGAGAGCAGGCCGAGAGGAGAAAAAAACTAAGGATGAAGCAGCTTGTCCGTGGGAGCGTAGTCATCGGTCAAGACGGGGACGTCGTCGTCGGCGATCTTACCCTCCACGTAGGAAACGGTAATGTCGTTCACCGATTTGGGGAACAGGTCGCGCCCGAGGTCGGCCGCGCGCTTGGTGATCTCGCGGATATCGACGCGCTGCGGCTCTTTGGTGGCGACGATGATGACGTTCTGGATCGAATCGAGGCTGGCGTTATCGGGGCGGCGCGCGGCGAACATATAGATTTGCGGGAAAACGCCGCGCATCGTCTTGGCCACCGAGCGCGTGATTTTGCCGCCCGGGCCGGTGACCGCGCCGATGATATTGATGACGACGACTCCGTTCGGCGCGAGCTTTTGACTCGCCATGGTAAAAAATTCCCGCGTGGTCAAGTGAAACGGTATGGCGTCCTTGAAGTAAGCGTCGAGCAGCATCACGTCGTAGCGCTGCGGAGTCCGGGTGAGGAAAAGTCGCCCGTCCTGGGCGTGAACGCGGATATTTTTTCCTTCATCGAAGGAGAAATATTTCTTCGCCACTTGAACCACTTCGGGATCGATCTCCGCCACGTCCATTTCCATGGCGGGAAATTCCTTCTGCCATTTTTTCGGAACCGATCCGCCGCCCAGGCCGACGATGAGCGCCTTTTTGGCGTCCGGCCTGAAAGTCAGCCCGAGGGATACGTAGCGCGAATAAGTCAACCGCAACGCCGTGGGGTCCTGGAGGTTCATCGCGCTCTGGAGCGTCTGGTCGAAATTGAGATAGCGCGCCTCGTCGTCCTCGTGGACGCGGATGTGGTGATAAAACGAATCCTTCTCGTAGAGCGTTCGGTAGACCGGCCACGCCGCCGGGGGAAGTATCGTCGAGGACAGGGTCAGAGCCATCAGAATCGCCGCCTTGGCCCCGGCCGAGCGCCGAGCCACGACTTTTTCATCGCGCGCGCGCGTCAGCGGCCACATGACCGCCGCGAGCACGACGAGCGTGACGCCCAGCGCATGAATGATGTTGGCGACGCCGATCGCCGGTATGAGATAAAATGCGGTGAAAAGCGTGCCGAAGATGCTGCCGCAGGTCGAAAGCGCATAGAGCGTGCCGGCCGTGCTGCCGACGGTCGATAGCGTCGTGGCGGCGAGCCGGATGGCGTACGGCGAGATCGTGCCGAGAAAAATTCCCGGGACGAGAAAGTAGATCGCGCTGACGATCAGCGGATTGAGCCGGGCGCCGAAGTCGGTTTCGGCGATCCAGAGGTTTACCGCCGGATAGAAGAAGGGAAGAAAAAAGATCATGACTCCCGGAACGAGGAGCAGCAGCAACAGCCGCCCGAACGAGGGATTGCGCTCGGAAAGCCGGCCGCCCCAATAATAGCCGACGGAGAGCGCCGCCAGCACGACCGAGATCAGGCTGCCCCAGACGAAGATCGAATTGCCGAAGTAGGGCGCGAGCACGCGGCTGCCGACGATCTCCAGCGCCATGAGCACCGCGCCGCTGATAAACACGATAATATCGAGCAACAGACGAGCCATTTTCATTCTTCCCAGCCTTCGTCCTGGCCCTCGTCCACCAATGTGATCGGCTCCAGCAGCTCTTCGGGGATTCCCTCGACGAACTGCGACGGCCGCGAGAGCACCGTGCCTAGACCGCGGTCGAAGATCTTGATCGGATAGGTGATGAAAAGATTTTCCTTGGCGCGCGTCGCCGCGACGTAGAGCAGCCGCCGCTCTTCCTCCAGTTCCTCGTCGGTGTTGATGTTGTAATAAGAGGGGAATCTCCCTTCGAGCGCCCAGATGATGAAGACCGAGTGCCACTCCAGCCCCTTCGCCGAGTGGACCGTGGAGAGGACCAGCGGCCCTTCGTCGGGATCGACCGCGAGCGCCTCGTCCACGCTGTCGGTCGGCGGCTCCAGCGCCATGTCGGTCAAGAGCCGCTCCAGGCTGCGGTAGCGCTCGGTCATGCCCTGAAAATGCTCCAGGTCTTTGAGCCGTTTGGGATAGTCCTCCGGATGGTTGCGCTTCAAAATCGGCGCGTAGTATTGCATCAGGTACTGCGTGTTCTCCGCCGGCCGCTGCCCCTCGGAGCAGACTTCCAAAACCTGCGCCAGCGTTTTGAGGCCGTGCGCGACCTTGCCTTTCGCCTCGAACGAGCGCAGCCGCTCTCTCGGATTCGAGCCGTCGAGAATCCAGCGGATGATCTTCTGGCTCGCCTGCGAGCCGACTCCTTCGAGCAGCGCGAGCACGCGCCCCCACGAGATCGCGTCGTACGGATTGGCGAGGATGCGCAGATGGGCGAGCACGTCCTTGATGTGCGCGGTCTCCATGAACTGGAAGCCGCCGCGCTTGACGAACGGAATGTTGTGGCGCGTCAGCTCGACTTCCAGATCGAAGGAGTGAAAGCTCGAGCGAAACAGGACCGCCATGTCCCAGAGCGGCACGCCTTCCTCTCTGAGCTCGAGGATCTTCTGGCACACGAAGCGCGACTGCATCTGCTCGCTCTCCGCCTGCACCAGGAGCGGCGGGTCGCCTTCCTTCTTGCTCGTAAAGAGATGCTTTTCGTATTTCTCGCGCGCGCGGTCGATGATCTCGTTGGTGAGGTCCAGGATCGGCTGGGTGCTGCGGTAGTTCTCTTCGAGCGAGATGAGCCGCGCGCCGGGAAAGTCTTTCGGAAAATCCATGATGTTGCGAAAATTCGCGCCGCGAAACGAGTAGATGCTCTGGGCGTCGTCGCCGACCACCATGACGTTGTCGTGGGTCGCGGCGAGTTGGCGGACGATATCCGCCTGCAAGCGGTTCGTGTCCTGATACTCATCCACCATAATATAGCGATAGGTTTCGGAAAGACGGCGGCGGATATCCTCGTGGGTAACCAGCAGCTCTTTGAGCTTGATGAGGAGGTCGTCATAGTCGAGCAGCGCGCGGTTCTTCTTGTAATCGACGTAGCGCTCGTACAGGCGCAGGAGATCTTCGAGGAAGTCGTAGAGATGAGGATAGTCGCGCTCGATCAAATCCGGGATGGTCCACTGCTTGTTGAGCGCCATGCTGTAGATTTCCGCGACCGCCTGCTTGCGTGGAAAGCGCTTCTCCTTATTGTTCAAACCCAGCTCGGCGCGCAGAAGCTGGACCACGTCCTCGCTATCGGGCCGGTCCATGATCGTGAAAGAAGGCATCAGGTCTATCTTACGGCCGTAGTGGCGCAGGACCGTGTTGGCGAAGGAATGAAAAGTCCCGCCCGCGACGTGATCGCAGCGGCTGTCGATCAGGAGGCTCGCCCGCCGCAGCATCTCCTCGGCGGCGCGCCGCGTGAAGGTGAGAAGGAGAATCGTCCGCGGATCGACGCCGATATCGATCAGGCGCGCGACGCGGTAGACCAAGGTGCGGGTCTTTCCCGTGCCGGCGCCGGCGATGACCAGGATCGGGCCGTCGACCGCGGTGGCGGCTTCGAACTGGGCGTCGTTCAGCTCCTTGCGGTAGTCGATCCCGGAAAGCGAGCGGGAGGGAAGGTCGCTTCGCTTTAAGACATATTTACGCGCCAAATGTTTTCTCCGGAGGCAGTTTTCATAAACTACTAATTTTCTTTCGCTGCCGCAAGCGTTCTTTCTTTTGCGGCGCCGGGCTGGTACGAACTAATACGGTGTTTTTTCGGAGACATCTCGTGACGTCAAGCAGACGCAGACATTGCCGCTCGCGGCGATGCGGACAGTCATACCCCCTCTCTTTCTCCCCCTTACTAAGGGGGAGATTAAGAGGGGGTCGCCCCTTGCCAAGGCGGAGATTAAGAGGTGTTGCCGGCGTCATCACAGCCCTCTTTGTTTGCGCCATCCTGGCCGCGCCCGCCGCCGCCCAGGTGAAGACCAAAACCAGCGCGCCGCCGGCCAAGTCCGAAGCGGCGGCGCGGGTGGACAACCAGACTTCTCGGCTCAACGCGGAAGTGATTCGCACGACGACGGAGTACCGGGACCAGCTCGCGCTGCAAAAAAAGCTCGAAGACCTGGAAGTGGATCGGCGCGCGCGCGAAGTGGAGAGGCGGACCGATTTTCGCGCCAAGGGATATATTTCGCAGGCCGAGCTGGAAGAGGCGAAGGTCGCGCTCGCCAAAGCGCAGGCCAAATTGGGGGACACCGAACAGCGGATCCAGGACGCCGAGATGGTCCTCGGCGAAGCGCAGGCGCGCGCCCTGCCTTCGCTGCCGGCCGGCGGTTACAGCGAGAGCGCAACCCTGGTCCGCTACAACGGCACGGCGTCGTGGTCGCTGGCCGACTCCGGCAAGGTCGAGCAATTTTTCGCGGCGCGCTTCGGCCATCCTTTGCCCGTGAGCGCGCGCGGCGAAACCGAGTTGCACCGGCGGATGCGATTCGATCATAAAAATGCAATCGACGTGGCAGTCCATCCCGACAGCGCCGAGGGGCGCGCGCTGATGGATTATCTGCGCAAAGCGGGCATACCTTTCATCGCGTTTCGCGGCAAAATGGCCGGCTCGTCCACCGGCGCGCACATTCACATCGGCAAGCCGTCGCTGCGACTCGCTGGACAATAAAGTTCATTGAGGTTTGGATGAAGAGTCAAAGCAACTCAGTCTTTGTCTCCCTCTCCCTTTTGGGAGAGGGTAGGGGTGAGGGTCAATCGCGGCAATCCACCCTCACCTTTATCCTCTCCCTCCAGCGGAGGGAGAGGAAGGGAAGAGGGTGACGCCGTCGGGAACAATCCTTGCCAGATTGCCGCCGCTTCGACTAACATCATCCACGTTACGAACCTAGGAGGTTACGATGAAGGAACTGGCCGCCGTCGATCTTCAGGAATCTATTGAAGGCGTGCGCGATGCGGGCAAAGGCCGGCGCGTGCTGTGGCAGGATTCGGATTCGATCGCGTTTCTCAGCCGCGGGCGCAAGATGCGGACCGATTTTCACATCGACCCCAGCGACGAGGTCACCTTGCAACTCGCAGGCGAGCAGCGGCTCCATTACATGACGCCGGAGGGGGAGCGGAAGGTCGCCGTGATCAAGCCCGGGCAACTCTTGTTGTGTCCCGGCGGCGTGCCCCACTCGCCGCGAGTCACCGAAGACGCCTGGTTCGTCGTGATCGAGCGCAAGCGGCGCGCCGGCGAGCAGGATCGGTTTCTCTGGTTGTGCGAGCGCTGCGGCGAAAAAGTTTACGACGTCACGGTCGAAGTCGGCGACTACAGCCAGGACCCGGTCTCGCGCGTGCACGAGCGATTCTACGGCGACGAAGCGCTCAGAACCTGCAAGAAATGCGGCGCGGTGGTGCCGCGGCCGGCTGCTTAAATATAACGGCCCCGTGAAATCTTACCTAAAATCGCTTCGCAACCTCGCCGAAAGTTACCGCCGGGCCGAGGCCGAGATTGTAAAAACTTACTTCCGTAAACCGAGACGGAAGCAGGAGCACATTCACTGGCTCAAGGCCCAGGGCTTCAAGGAGCATGCGGCGATCGCGCCACTGCTGAGAATCCTGGCGAGCTTTTACTCCCGTCTCGACGGCGAGGTCGATCGCCACGCGTTCGAGGAAATCGCCGAGAAGCTGGCGGAGGAGACCAAGCATGCGCGGCTGGTGATGGATTTGCTCGAGGAGATCGGCGGAAAAAAAGTGACGGCGCGAAGTCTGATCTGGCTGCCGGAGGACAAGAAGCTCGCGCGCGTCCGCGCGCGCTATTCCAGGACGTTCGCGGCGCTGCTGCACGGCTCGAAGACTCCGAGTGAAAGAGAAATGCGGCGGCAGGACGAGGAGCTGGAGCGCGCCGCGGTCACGCTGACCGAAGGCGGAGGCGGAGCGCTGTACGAGGTTTGCGTCCGGCTGAGAAACGGAAAGACCGAAAAGAAGATCGCCGCGGCGTTCGGGGAAATTTACGCCGACGAGGTGGATCACAAAAATGCCGGCGCGCGGAATCTCGCCAAGCTCGTTCGCTCTCGCAAAGACTTCGAGCGCGCGGCGGAAATTATCCGGCGGGTCTCGTCCCAGCGGTTGCGCATGCGCAACGAGCAGTTCGGATTTCCCTTGAGTGAAGCGAGAATCCAGGCGCTGGACGATGTATGTGCTGCCGTGTTGCGACGATTTCACGGTGAAACAAGGGATGAGGGATGAGGGCGGATCACCACGAAGGTCACGAAGTGGAGAAAATGAGAAAATGCTGCCGCGGCAGGAAGTCGACGTCGCGTTGTAGATTATAGCCGGCGGCTTTCATCTCGCGCATGATGACTTCTTTCGCCGTGTGATGGCCCAGGCTTTCGGTCCATCCCTCGCCGTTGAACTCGACGATCGCCACGCGGCCGTTGGGTTTGAGATATTTCTTGGCGTTGGCGAAATATTTCACGCGATCTTTTAGGTGGTGGTACGTGTTGCTGGTGAAAATCAGGTCCACCCCGGACTTCGGCAGCAACGGGTCGTCGGTCTTGGCGAGAATCACTTCGACGTTGGCGGAGCCTTCCTGCTGCGCGCGCTTTGCCAGGGCTTCGTTCAATCCTTCATCGACGTCCACCGCGTACACCTTTCCTTTCGGCCCCACCGCCTGGGCGAGACGGAAAGTAAAATAGCCCCCTCCCGAGCCGAGATCGGCGACGTGATCTCCCGGGCGAAGCGCGAGCGCGCGAATGACTTCGTCCGGTTTTTGCCACTCGTCGCGGCCGACGCCTTCATAGGCGCACTGCTTGAGCCTCGTGCAGCTCGAAAGCAGCAGGAAAACGAGCAGGGCCAGGCGGAAGAGCGTCCGCGGAGCCGGCCGCCGATCGACTGAATCGGCTCTCATCGTCTCACTTGCCGACGAAGGTCTTCAGGTAGTAGCTGCTCTCGAGATTGCAGTACGTGACATCTTCGTCACGCAGCGCGGAGCAGAAAGGCGCGGCATAGCTGTTGTCCCAGGTATTATCGATCAGCGCGTAGACGACGCCGCGGATGCACGCGCGCCGGCTCTCGCCCTGGCCGCGCTCGCACTTTTCCGCCGCCGGGCGGTTGGCGCCGCCGCGCGCGATGTTCGACAGATCGCGCCCGATCGATAGCGCGCACTGCGTCGCGAACGGACCCGCCTTCGCGCATTCCTCAAACAGCCGCTCCGTCGTCAGGCCCATCTCTTCCATGCGCCACGTCTGCATCAGGTAGCAGGCGCCGCGGTATTTCGCGTCGATCTGATTGCATGGGTGGTGGTAGTCGGTCGCGCTGACGTTGCGTATTTCCGGATTGGAGGAAAAAACATTTTCCATGAAGACGCCGCCGTAGCAGGATTCCCGACTCCAGCCGTCCGGCAAGGAATCGCAGCCCTGCAACGATTTATCAAGCTGGTTTTCGGTGAAGTACATGAGCGCGTGGCCGAGCCCGTGCAGACACTGGAAATAGACCCGCTGCGGCGCTTTGGCGTCGCACGCCGCCGCGGCCTTGCTCATGATCTCGCTTTGCGTCACGTGGCGCCCACCCTGTGCGTCGCCGCGGAGAAAGCGCTCGACCGCGCCGTGATAACATCCCGAGTGGCAGGTCTGATCGCACGCCAGGAAAGAATCGTGAATGTTGCCTTTGATCCGAAATATCTCTCTGCCCAACGCGTGGACGACCGGGTGGCAAGACAACTTGAGCGCCGGATCGCTGTCCTCGTATTTTTGAACCAAGCCGAGAAGCTGCGCCGGCGCTTTGGCCTGCAAAGCTTCACGAAACAGCAGTTCCAGACATTCGTTGCTTTCGGTCTTCTTGCCGAGACATTCTTTCAACGCTGCGGGCAAGGGTGTATCGGCGGGCTCGGCGGCGTAAATTCGTGGTGCGGTCGAGAGCAGAGCGACGGTGATGAGTCCGACTGAGGCAAAGGAACTTTTCATAAATTGGTGTAATAGCACGGATCATTCCCCTCCGTACAGTGTGATGGGCCTTTACGCTCCCGGCGGCTTGGCATAAAATGGCTCAGAATAGGAGGCGAACGTTATGAATGCGCCGCTTAAAGTCACCGGTATCGATCACGTGGTCCTTCACGTCAAGGATCTCGCGCGCTCGAAGAAATTTTATGTGGACTTTTTGGGGATGGCGGTCGAGCACGAGCGCTCGTGGCAGCTTTTCTTAAAATGCGGCGACCAGGGGGTGGCGCTCTTCGAAACCGATGACGGCGACGAGATCCACGGCGGCAGCGAGGTGAACCACATGGCGCTGCGTTTGAAAGCCGGCGAATACGAGAAAGTGAAAGCTCTGTTGGAGGAACAGGGCATCGAGGTCAACGGTCGCCGCGGCGATCCGCACTGCATTTATTTTTCCGACCCCGACGGCCACCGGCTGCAGCTGCTCATGCCGGGAGAGCACTAGGGACAACTGCCAAGCTTTCATTTCCTTTTTCCCCGCCAAATCGCCGCCACTTCCTCCGCCGTCGCCATGTCGAACTGGGTCCGCTCCATTAACTTGAGCGCCATGTCGTGCAACTCGCGGTTGCGCGAGCCGACGCCGTCGCGCAAGACAACGATATCATAGCCGAGGTTGCGTCCGGTTCTTGCGGTTCCTTCGACGCCGCCTTCCGTGGCGACGCCGCCGATGACGATCGCGCCGATGCCGCGGCTCCGCAGCATGAGATCGAAGTCGGTGCCGACGAAGCCGTCGGGCCTGCGCTTGTGAAAGACGATGTCCGATGGCTCGGGCTTCACCTCTTCGACGATCTCCCGCCCGTGCGGGTCGTCTTTCTCCTTGAGAAGTTGGGCGACGTCGGTAACGTTCGCCCGCTTCATCCTGAGCCGCACCCAAACTCCCGCTTCCTCTTTCGCTAGATCGAAGTGGGTCTGGACGGAATAAAACACCTGGACGCCCGCCTGGCGCGCGACGCCTGCCAGCATTTTCAAGTTCGCGGCGATCTCCTTATAGTTGAACGCGTTCGGCGCGATCGCGTATTCCATGTCCCAGAGGAGCAACGCAGTGCGGGATGGATCGACGATCTCCGCCAGCGTGTTCGGAATCGTTTTGCCGGCGAGTCGCAGCATGAATAGCCTCCTATTAGCGCTTACGAATCAACAACTTAGTTTTGTTTCTTAAACTAAAGGTTATAAAGGGCTCTCGGGTTGGCGTAGAGAATTTTGGCGATCGCGTCGGGGTCCAACTCGCCTTTCCTTTTAAGGGAGCGCAGCGCTTCGATCTCGCTGGAGGTATCGGCGTGGCCGTAGTCGGAGCCGATGACGATGTTGTCCGCGCCTGAGTACATGAGCACGTAAGGAAGATCGTCGTCGGTCTGGCAGGCGACGTAAAGGCGCTTCTCCTGCATCCAGTTTTTCCCGAGCGGCGTGCCGCTTTTCTCGAAGCGCTTCGCCAGCTCGTGATGGACGTAGGGCAGCCACTGGGCGCGGACTTCGATGAATCCGAAACGCAGCCGTGGAAACCTTTCGGGAATGCCGTCGTGCACGATGGCATGAAACGCCGATAGGACCGCGAGCTTGAATTTGGCGAAACCGCTTTCGCGCTCGAAGAGGTCGACCCATTGAAATCCGCCGCTGGAAGCGTGAACGCAAATGGGCAGATCGAGCTTCTGAGCCTCTTCGTAGAACGGGTGAAAATACGGGTCGCTCAAGATTTTGTCGCACATGATGCCGCGCATGAAAAGGCCGCACGCGCCGCGGTCTTTAGCGGCTCTCGCTTCAGCAAGCGCCGCCGTCACGTTCAACAACGGCGCCGCTGCAATCCACTGAAGACGCCCGTTGGTTGCGCGGCACAGCTCGCTTACCCATCGGTTGTAGCTCCGGCAAAGCGCCGCTTCGACTTCCTGGTGGGCGGTAAGAGCGCGGAGAAAGAGAGAGGGATACAGAACTTGAACGTCGATCTCAAGCTCGTCCATATGTTTGAGCCGCGCTTCAATATCGCGCATCTCGCGCACTTCCGCCGGTATGTCCGGATTGACGTTGACGCCGCGCGAAAACACCTTGCCGTCAATAAGCCAACCGCCGCGGCCGTTTTCCGTCGGCACGAGCTTCGGGCGGAACTTCGCCTCGTCTCCTTCCATATAGTCCCAGGTCCGCTCGGTTTCGATGACGTGGGTGTCGGCGTCGATGGTCGGCATTTTCTTAGTGAGGGCCGCTGAAAACGCCCGTATGCAGCGTTGCGCTCGGACCGCTTCACGTCAACGTACTGAAGTAAGTACGCCTCCGCTCATGGACCTTCGCGCGCCTTGCCTACGGGACGTTTTGATCGGCCCGAAACCCGTAATTATCACCCCGGTAGATTACTTGCTCGGATCGTCCAGATAAATTACTTCCGGCTCGCGCGCCTCAGGAAAAATCTTTTCGGCGTCCGTCACCGCCGCACTCAAATCCTGGCCGGTCAAGATCTCGTACAGCTTGCCCATCGCCGCCGGCGTGTTGAGGCGCGCGAGTCCCTGCGCGCGGCCCATCTCCTGCATCTGGTTCACCGCGTTCATCAGCGGCAACGGCATATCGAGCGCGGCCGCAGTTTCAAGCGCCTGGCGGATATCTTTATAGCTGTTGCTCAGCGCGCCGCCGTGAGTGTTGTTGCGCTTGAGGAAGTCCTCGACGCGCCCGGCGGATTCGCGCGAGCCGGTGGTTTTGAGAAGCTGGTGGAAGAGTTTGGGATCGACGCCCTGCGCCGTGAGCCAGCTAAAAACCTCGGCGGCGACGATGCTGTTCGCCGCGGCGAACATGATGACGGCGATTTTCAACGCCTTGGGCATCCAGGCTTCCGGCACACAGATCACTTTTTGGCAGAGGTCTTTGAAAATTTGCAGACACTTCTCCAGCGGTTCTTTTTTTCCGCCCACGACGATCGAGAGCAGGCCTTGCGGAATCGTCACGGCCGGCGCGCCGGCGGCATGGAGCGTCCCGCCGAGAAAGCCGCCTTGTCGCGCTTCCACTTCGCGTCCCAGCGCCCGCGTAAACTCGGGATCCGTCCCGCTAAGATCGATCAGAATGAAGCCGGGTCGAAGGGCGGCGAGAATTCCCGCGGCGCCAAAGGCCGCCGCCTTTACCTCGGCGCTCGACGGCAGGACCGTCAGCGTAAGCTCCGCGACGGCGTCTTTCGCGGAGGTTGCCCCGGTCGCTCCGAGCGCGGCGAGCGCGTTCACCGGCTCGGGATTCAGGTCATAGACGCTCAAGCCGTAGCCTTTCTTGAGCAGTCGCTCCGCAATCGGCTTGCCGGCGTTGCCGAGTCCGATCATTCCCACTTTTCTCATCGGCTGCCTTGGGCCTTCCGCAGCGCTTCGGTCGCCGCTTTTTGCATCGCTTTGATCTTCGCCGCATCCTGGTTCTGGGACGCGTTCAGCATGAAATAATCCACGCCGCTTTGCGGCACGGCCCAGGAAGGCAAGTCGTCTTTGGGGATGTCCATTCGAAGCGAATTCGTCTCGCTGTATTTCTGCCAGGCGATCTGACCCTCGCGCGAGAGGACCCAGTTGATAAAAACTTTCGCCGCGTTCGGGTGCGGCGCGCGGTTGAGCAGCGCCATACAGCAAGCGCCGCCGCCCATGATCTCGCCCTCCTTGAGCGGATGCGGCAGGAGGTCGACCGGCAGCCCCTGCTGTTTCGCCCGCATGACCGGCTGGCCGCTGCCGATGTAAAATACAATTTTGCCGCGTCCGAGCCAGTCGGTTCCCTGTTCGAGATCGCGCGTGACGAGAATGTCGGTTTCACCGAGCAGCCGGGTGATGAATTTCGCGCCGAGGGCCGGGGAGTGATAGAAGAAAACGAAAACCTCCCCGCCGCCGCCCGCCGCGAGCGGATCGAAGGTCCCGAGTTTGCCTTTGTATTTAGGCTGCAGCAGGTCCCACCAGGATTGAATCTCCTTGGGATCGAGCAGAGTCGTATTGTAAGAGCCGCGGCGGGTTCCCACTTCACCCGTCAGCAGGATCGCGGATTGATTTTGCGGGTCGGCGAACCACAATTTTTTTTGCCACCAGGCCGACTCATCGTAAGTCTCCGGCAGGATCAGGTGCGGACGGAGACGTTCGAGCGCGCCGGTCGGGTAGGAAACGAAGCTGGATGAGCCGCCCATCAATAGGTCGGCGAGATATTTGTCCGCGCGCCGCTCGGTAAGGATTTTTTGCGTCAGGTCGGCGCCTTTCCCCGGCACGAAATCGATCTTCACGCCCGGAAAGATCTTCTGAAAAGCCTCCCAAAGCGGGCGATACATCGGGTTGTGCGGACCATAGATCGTGACTTGCCCCTCGCGCTTGGCGCCCTGGATCGTTTTCTCCCATTCCGATTTCCAGGCTTCGGCCGCGTCGACCCTGGATAGCCAGGCGACCTGAAGGACGAAAAGAAAAACGGCGGACACGCGACTCGGCCGGTTCATGCGACGCTTCCAGTTTGCGATATATTAGGCTAAATTGCCGCTGCTTAACAAGCACGGCGCCAACGCCGTTTTGATGATGAAAAAAATTCCCGCCCTCGATGTTCGTAACGTCTCCTATGCGCTCGACGGGAGAAAAATCCTCGACTCGGTGAATTGGACGGTCGAGCCCGGCGAGCACTGGGCGATTCTCGGGCCGAACGGCTCCGGCAAGACGACCTTGCTCCGAATCGCCTGCGGCTATCTCTGGCCGAACGCGGGCGGAGAGATTTACCGCAAGGGCAGGGCGTTGATCAATCTCCCCGCGCTGAGAAAAAGCATCGGCTGGGTCAGTGCGACCCTGTCGGCGCAGATACCGCCGCGCGAGCCGGTCTTGCGCACCGTGGTCTCGGGGAAGTACGCGCAGATCGGGCTCTTCGAATGGCCGTGGGATGCGCCGAGTAAAAAGGACTACGCGCGCGCGGAAAAATATCTCGCGCAGATGGGCGCCGCTGCGCTCGAGCATCAGGAGTTCGGCACCCTGTCGCAAGGCGAGCAGCAGAAGGTGCTGATCGCGCGCGCCCGAATGACCGAGCCTTATCTCGTTATGCTCGACGAGCCGTGCGCCGGATTGGACCCCGGCGCGCGGGAGAATTTTCTCGCCGGCCTGCGCCAGCTGGGCAAGCAGGAAAAAGTTCCGGCGCTGATTTACGTCACCCACCACGTCGAAGAGATTCTGCCGATGTTCAAAAAGACGCTGATCCTGAGGCAAGGCAAAGTGCTCGCGTCGGGCGAGACGGCTGCGCTCCTCAAGCCGGACGTGCTGAAACAACTGTACGGCGTGGCGCTCGAAGTCGTGAAAAAGGGCGGCCGCAGGTGGCCGATCGTCGAGTGAAAGTCAAAAGTTAAAAGCACGCCCTGAGCGGGGTCGAAGGGTAAAAAGGCAAAAGTGCAAAAGTGCAAAAGTGCATGCGCTTCTCTTGACGCTCATCGGCGGGTGGACTACTGCTAAAACCAGCGAAAGAATTTAGGAGGCGAAAGCAATGGCGCGCGTAAAAGTTTTCGACTGCGACGGACACATCATCGAATCGATTCCCGAGCTGGCCGGCTACATGGATCCCGCGATTCGCAACGTGGCGCTCAACCCGTCGCGCAATCGGCAGGGAGTCTTCGCCGGGCTCGACGCGATTCACTATCCACGCAACCTCGGGGAGTCCGGCGAGGTCATGCCACCGGCGCGCCCGCGGGTCAACGCCAGCGATCACCGCATGGGCTCGGCCGAGGACTGGACGGCGTTTCTCGACAAAGCGTCGTTCGACGAGACGGTGCTGTTTCCTTCCGAAGGACTGTCCGTCGGCTTCATCCAGCAGGCCGACTACGCGGTGCTGGTCTGCCGCGCTTTCAACGACTACGTCGCCGATCGCTATCGCAAGGTCGACCGGCGGCTTCATCCGGTCGGATTGATCGCCCTGCAGGACGTCAAGGCGGCGGTCAAGGAGCTGCGCCGCATCGTCCTCGATCTCGGCTTGCCCGGCGCGATGCTGCCGTCGCGCGGCCTGCCGCTCCATCTCGGCCACGAATATTACTGGCCGGTTTACGAAGAGGCCGCCAAGCTCGGCTGCGTCCTCGGCATTCACGGCGGCTCGAGCCTCGGCCTCGGCGCCGATACTTTCACCGATGCGTGGGCGGCGCGCACCCTGCGCCATCCGATTCCGCTCGCGCTCGAAATGGTTTCGCTGGTTTACCACGGCGTCTTCGACCGCTACCGCGATCTGCGCGTCGGCTTTTTCGAGGGCGGCTGCGCCTGGGTCGTCCTGCTGCTCGACCGGATGGAGCGCGACGAAAGCGTCTACACGACGCCGGCGGGGAAGCGCCGCTCGCTGCAAGAGTATCTCGGCAGCGGCCAGGTGCTGGTCGGCTGCGAAGGCAACGAAGAAATTCTTTCTTATATCTCGAAGCGAATCGGACTCGATGCTTTCGCTTACGCGTCGGACTATCCGCACGAGGTGGATCTGGTGGCCGCGAAACAGATGATCGACGAGACGCTCGCCCGCGCCGATATCTCTCAGGCGGAGAAGGAAGCCGTGCTGGGCCGCAACGCGCGGAAATTTTTTCGCCTGTAGCTCATCCTTACTCCAAAGATTTGCGCGGCCGTTCGCACCGCCGCGTCATTGAAGCGCCTTTTCCCGCTCACGAATGACGACGCGATGAAAAACCGGCTGCACGAGATTATCTTCGGCGCGAATCACCGCTGGTGGGCGCTGTCGGTCGCGGCGCTGGCGACCTTCATGGTGACGACGGACGCCGGCCTGCTGAGCATCAGCCTGCCGGTGATCGTCGCCGAGTTCAAGACCGACATCGCCATGGGCGGCTGGCTGCCGTTTATTTACGCCCTGGTCACCGGATCGCTCTATCTTCCCTGCGGGCGGCTGTCCGATCTTTTCGGGCGCAAGCGGACGCTCGGCGCGGGCTTTCTTATCTATACGCTGACCGCGCTGCTGGCCGGTTTCTCTCAAAGCATCGGCCAGGTGATTTTCTTTCGCGGCCTGCAAGCGGCGGGCAGCGCGCTCATGATGGCGAATACTTTCGCCCTCGCGACGGCGCTTTTTTCGCCGGCCGAGCGCGGCCGCGCCATGGGAATTTCCGGCGGGATGATCTCGGCGCTCGGATTCGTCATCGGCCCGGCGCTGGGCGGCTTGATCACCTACACCCTGGGTTGGCGTTCCGTATTCTACGTGAGTTTTTGCCTCGGCATTGTAGGCTTGCTTGGAGCGCAGTTTATCCTGAGGGACGAGGAAGCGAGCGCGCGGGATGCGCAAACGAAAGAGCCGTTCGATTGGATCGGCAC
This sequence comes from Binatia bacterium, assembly GCA_036506735.1. GTDB lineage: Bacteria > Desulfobacterota > Binatia > UBA9968 > UBA9968 > JAJPJQ01. The sequence continues at coordinate 25,034 of DASXRG010000107.1, forward strand.
GGCGACGTTTGCGCTGAGTCTCACGGCTCTGCTGCTGGGCCTGACCGCGGGACAGAAAGGGCTATGGCACACGACCGGTGTTCGCGTCGAGCTCGCCGTGGCGGCGCTTTCGCTCGCCGGCTTTATCGGGTGGGAGGGGCGCACGCGCCATCCTCTGCTCGATTTGCAATTGTTCCGCATCCGTCTGTTTGCCGCCGGCAACGTCGCGCGGCTTACGAGCTTCGTCTCCGTCGCCATGAATCAGTTGTTGATGCCGTTTTTTCTTCAGCTCGGCCTGGGGCTCGATGCGCTGCGCGCCGGCCTTCTCATGGCGACCGCGTCCATCGGCCTAGGGGTGCTGTCGCCGTTTACCGGTTGGATTTCGGACCGCATCGGCGCGCGGCTGCTGTCGTCGGCCGGACTGGCGTGTATGGGAAGCGCTTTCTTGAGCTTGCGCTTCGTCGATCTCGGCGCGTCCACGGCGGATATCGTTCTCAGGCTCGGACTTCTCGGCATCGGCCTCGGACTGTTCCAGACGCCGAACAACAATGCTTTGATGAGCTCGATCCCGAGCGACCGTTTGGGCGTCGGCTCTTCCTTTCTTTCGATCGTCCGCAGCCTGGGGCTTTCGATCGGCGTCGCCACGGCGAGCGCGATCGTTAGCGCGAAGCTCGTCGCGGTCACCGGCCAAACTTCGCTCGACAGCTTGAGGGGCGGCGCGCTCAGCGCAAGCAAGCCGCTCGCGCTCGGCGCCTTCATGGAAGGCTATCGAGCCGCGTGCACGACCGCCGCCGTCCTGTGCTTTCTCGGCGCGCTGGCGGCGGGGGTGCGGACCCCCTCTTCGTCTCCCCCTTGGCAAGGGGGAGAATGAGAGGGGTGACGGCTTTCGGCATGTGCTACAACGCCTCGACCATTTCGCCCAGGCGCAAAAAAATCAGCTTGAATCCGGCGAGATCCATTTTTAGCACGCGGCGGGCGGCCTCGGAATAGATTTCGACTTGATGGTGATAACGGGCCGTCGCTTGCGCCAGCTCGTTGGTCTTTACCCGGTCGGTCTTATAGTCGGCGAGAAAAAGCCGGCCGTCTTTTTCATAGAGAAGATCGATCACCCCCTCCATGATTTGCCCGTCCCAGGGAATCAGCAGGGGAATTTCGCGCCCGAGAATCTTTGCGCCGCTCAACTCGCGATAGACTGTGGAGCTAAAGAAAGTGAAAAGAATATCCTCCAGCTCGCGCTGAAGCGGTCCGCGATCGGCCTGCCGGCGGGGCTCGATCCATTGGTCCAGGAACGGACCCAACTTCAGGCGAAACTCCTCGGGCTCGGCGGCGAAGTCCCAATTCTCGAGGAAGCGATGGGCCAGCTCTCCGATCAGAAGCGACAGCTCCGAGGCGGCGAGCAGTCTCTTTCTTTCGGGCAGGGCCTCGGTCAGCTCCGCCTCGCGCAGCTTGAGCAAGGTCGGCGTGACGAAGATCTCCGACTGAATCGCCGCGTCGCGCTCTCGGGCGCGGCGCTGCCAGAGCCGCGCGTAGGAATCCCAATCGACGGGCGCCGGCTCCTCTTTTTCGGACGCGCGCGCCCTTACCGGAGGGCTCAAGCTTTCATCGACGACCTCCATCTCGATCGCTCCATCGCCCGCGGCCAAGACGGCGCGCTCTTCCCGCGCGGCGATGTCTACGCCGAGCGCGTCTTCGAGCATCGACAGATAGCTGCCGCGAAGTTTTTTTTCGGTCGGCGCGCACGAGATCATCAGATGCTCGCGCGCCCGGGTCATCGCGACGTAGAGCACGCGCTTCTGCTCTTCCAGCTCGCGCTGGCGCGCTCTTTCGGCGGTGTACAGCCCGGCGAGGCTCCAGGTGGATTCGGTGCAGAGGCCGGCCAGTCCCGTCGACCAATCTTGCAGCACCGCCGGCGCGCGCGCGCCGGCCGGTTGCGGCACCGTGTGGCATCCGGCCAGGACGACCACGGGAAACTCCAGCCCCTTGGATTTGTGAATGCTCAAAATTCTTATCGCGTCGAGATTTTCCTCCGCCAGCGCGCTCTCCGCTTCTTCCTCGATCTCGAGAACTTTAGTTTCCAGACGGGTGATGACCTCCTTGAACGTGCTCAAACCTTCCCGCCCCATGACCTCGGCCTGGTAGCGCAGCTTCTCCAGGTTGGCGAGCGCCTGCTCGCCGTGGAAGGAGCGGGCGGCCAAAAGGTGAACCGGTAAGCGGTCGAAGACGCGCGCGAGCGCCGCGCCGACGGGCAAAGTCCGGATCTCCCGGTGGAGCCGGAAAAGAATTTCGTAAAGCTCTTTGACGTTCGGCGCCGGCTGCTTGACGCCCCGAGAATTTTTCGCGCTGCGGTAGTCCACGAGCTGCCGGCGATTGAGCTCGTAGATCTCGGCGTCGGTGCGACCGCCCAGCGGCGAGCGCAGCACGCCCACCAGCGCGAGCCGGTCGTGCGGATTGTCGATGGCGCGCAGCAGATTGACCGCGTCGATGATCTCCTGAACCGCGTAAAAGTGGCGCTCCCCCTCGACGACGTAGCCGAGGCCGCGCCGGCGCAGCGGCTCGAGGTAGTGATGGACGTCGGTGAGTTTTCTGAAAAGGATCGCGACGTCCCCGGGCTTGACCCGCCGCGCCGTTCCTTCTCGGTCCACGATCTGCGCTTTGCCTAGCACTTCTTCGTCGAGCCAGCGCGCCAGACTCTCGGCTTCGAGCCGCCGCGCTTGCTCGATGTCGAGCCCGCCATCGCCGCCGCGAATCTTCCGCAAGATTACTTTGCGAAAAGGCAGCGCGCCGGTTTCGTCGTCGCCGCCGACCGGGGGAGCCGGCGCGATCGGCACGTATTCGGGCTGGAGCCCTGCGCGCGGACGGATCAGCCGGCCGAATACCCCGTTGACCACGTCGAGAATTTTTCCATGGCTGCGGAAGTTGGCGCTCAGCCGGCACTCGATGCCGTTTCGCGCCTGGATGTTTCCCTCGACGACTTTCAGATAAGCCTCGATGTCGGCGCGCCGAAACGCGTAGATCGATTGCTTGGGATCGCCGACGACGAAAACTTTTCCGGGAATGAGAGCGACCTTTTTCCAGTCCATCGCCCGCCCGCCGATTTCTTCGGCGAGATAGAAGAGGATCTCGTACTGGATCGGATCGGTATCCTGAAACTCGTCGATCAAGATCGCCTGAAAACGCCGCTTCAACTGCTCCCGGACGGGGAGATGGTCGCGCAACAGAGCTCGCGCGCGCGCGAGCAGACCGTCGAAAGAGATCCATCCCGCGCGCGTGAAGGCGGCGCGGAAATCGGCCGCGAACGGGATCAGCAAGTCGGAGAGGCAGCGGATCAGAGAATCGTCCACCTGGCACAGCGCCTTCGCGACGCGCAGGACCTCCTGCGCCTCTTCGCTGTCCTCCTCCGTCCATCCTTTGAGCTTCTTGTTGATGCTGCCGGAGAGCGCGTCCCGGTCGGGGCCGATCAAGTCGCGGTTGCCGTCAGGGCCGCCGGCGCAAAATTTTTGCAGAACGTCGCGCGCGCCGCGGATGAGCTTCTCGTTCCGCCTGTTTTCCGGATGCCGCTCGATGAGCCGCGCGGCCTTTTTCTCCAGGGATTGGAGCCAGTCGGCGAGCGCTTTTTCTCCCTCCTTCGGCAACGCGCCCAGCCGCTCCAGATCGACGGTCTCAGAGCACAGCGAGCAAGCCAGCGCGCGGATCTCATCGAGGCGGACGCGGCGCAAAACGCGTTTCCATTCTTCTTGCCGCGTGCCGTGGAAAGAAAGCTCTTCATCGAGCCACACGCCCCACAGCTCCTCGAAGAGACGGTCGAAGCGCGCGCCGTCGTCTTCGACAAACTGCGGATCGACGCCGCTTTCCATCGGGTAGAGCCGCAGCAGGGTCGCGGCAAAGCTATGGATCGTGCCGATCTCGCTGCGCTCGATCTGCCGCAAGGCGTCCAAAGCCCGACGGTCCAGCGCTTCCTTGGTGAGATGGTACCGCTCCATCAGGGCGTGAACTTCCGCGCGGGCCTCGTCGTCTTTCACCGCTGCGGCGTCCAATCTGACCGCCACGTAGGATTCCAGACGCGCGCGCAGGCGCGTCTTCATCTCGTTCGCGGCCTTGTTGGTGAACGTGAGCGCGACGATCTGCGTCAGCCTGGTTTCCGGGTCGCGCATCAATAGATGGGTCAGGCGGTCGATCAGCAGCCGGGTTTTTCCCGTGCCCGCGCCCGCGGTCACCACCACGTTGCGGTCGAAAGTGGTCGCGGCGCGCTCGCGCTCCGGCGCGTCAGGGAGTGATGTCATGGTCCTCGTCGTTCCCGGACAGGACTTTTTTCTTGAGCTTCCAATGTTCCCGCCAGCGCGGATCTTTTTCGAGCCGCCACACGGTCGGTCGATGGTTGCGCCGGCAGGCTTCCGAGACTTCGCAATAGCGGCAGTAATCGTCCGGTTGGATAAAAAATAAACCGCGGCGAATCGATTCGGCGAGGAACGCGACGGTCTCTTTCAGCGCGGCGCCGGACGGCCCGTTCCAGACTTCGGCCGGCAGACTCTCGACCGCCAACGGACCTTCGGGCCATTGCGGCGCGAGAAAATAGAATGCGGCGTCGATCGCGGCCTCCGGGCGGTTGAAAGCTTCGGCCTGGCGCTTTCCCAGGAGGACATAGAACGGCAGTTGCAGTCGCAAACCGCGGAGCGCCGAGCGCAACAGGTCTTTGTCCGCCGCGTGTCTGGATTTGGCGGCCTTGAGCTTGTAGTCGACGATGCGATAGCGGTTTTCCGCCGGCGAATAGTCGATCCGGTCCATGCGGCCGCGGATCGTGAGCCCGCCCAAAGGTTTGGGCCAGCTCTCCGGCAGCCGCACCGCGGCGTCGCACTCCAACGCCCACGGCGCATAGCCCGACGCAGCGAGCTCTTCGAGATCGCGCGCGACGACCTGCTCGATCACCGTGGAGAGAATTTCCCGGCGAATTTCCCAAGCGAGCGGATAGCCGATGGGATTGTTGCGCTCGAAGTCGCGGAAAACTTTTTCCGTCACGGCTTGGAGATTTTCCATTGCCTTCTCTGATCTCATAAGCGCCTGCCCTGAGCCTGTCGAAGGCGTCGGCCCTGGGCTTGTGGAGGGGGCCTGCCCTGAGCCTGTCGAAGGGTCGATGAGCTCCTGATAAAAAGCCTTTAATATCGAATGCACGATCCGTCCCTCGTCGGCGGCGCCGGGGCCCGCGAGCTCTTCCGGCCGCGTGAGCCGCTCCAGACCGAGAAGGTTGCGCGCGAAGAACTGGAAGGGACAACGGGCGTATGCCTCCAGCGCGGTCGGCGCGAGTCCTTCGTCCGCGAGGCGCTTCCAATAATCCGCCAGCGGACCGACGACGCCGTCATGCTCGGCAAGGCCGCCCGTGATGTTCTCCAATCGTCCGACCACTTCACTGCCGCGTCGATACAACGACGGCGCCGGCAGGCAACGGTCGAGGACAGGCTGGGGATTTTTAGCGGTGAGGATCAATCGGATCGCCAGCTCGCGAGGCGGCAGCCGTTCGCCGCGGTTGAAAGGCGCCAGAGTGGATTTTTCCACCAGGCCGCGCGGCACGACGATCTTATCGATGGCGTCTTCGCCCACCGCTCGCTCCAGCTCGTCGAGATACCAGGAGCGGGCCATCGGTCTGCCGTCTTCGTCGTTTCTCTGGTGCAGGCAATAGAGTTTTTCCCCGGCCGCGCCGACCAGCAAGGTGAAGAGCAATCTTTCCTCATCGAAGCCGCCGAGCTTGGTCGCTACCTTGTATCCCAGCACCGTCTCCAACAGCTCGCGCTCGCGATCGCGCAGAAAGGCGTCTTCGCGGATCGTGCGGGGAAACAGCCCTTCGTTGAGACCGACGATGAACAGCGCGCGGAATGAGATTCCCCGGGCGCCCATCGCGTCGAGGACCGCGACGCCGCGGCCGTTGGGCTCCGCCACTGGAAGCGCGGCGCGCTCCAGCCAATGCTGATAGGTCTCGAGGAAATGCTCGAGGGATATCGCTTCGTTGACGGCGTCGAGCGCGCTCAGGCGTTCAAGGACCTCTTCGATCGCCTCGGCGACCGCGGGCGCGGAGGGGCTTTGCGCCCAGTCGCCGCCGAGCCATTTTCTTTGCAATGCGTTCCACAACTCCACGTAACGGCTCCACGATCCTTCTTTGGGCAGGTTTTCCAGATCGCCGGAGAGCTCGGTAAAAAGATTCCACAGCGCCTGAAGCTGTTCCGCGGGGACGGCGATTTGCTTCGGTCCGTTTTCTTCCTCCGCAGTCTCGTCCAGGACGATGTCGCGCGCGAGATATTTTTCCAGCCGGCGCCATTCTTCGACGCCCTTGCCGATCCCCAGGCGGCGGCTCGCGAGATCCCAGAGATCCGGCCGGGGCGCGGCCGTCGATAGCGCGCCGTTGAAAAACGGCGAATCGAACAGGTCGATGACGTGGGAGCGAAGATAGCCTTTCGAGCGCAGGTGGATGAGCAGCAAGGTCGCCTTGGCCAGCGGGTGCGCGACCAGCGGCTCCTCAGCGGAGGTGGCGATCGGGATCGCATGCTGGGAAAATATTTCTTTGATCCACGGCAGATAAGGGTCGAGGGCGCGCACCACGACCCCGATCTGCTCGAACGAGTAGCCCTCGTCGGCGGTGAGCCGCCAAATTTCCTTTGCCGCGGTGTCGATCTCGTCGCGCCCGCTGAAGCAGCTGAAAACGGTAATGGGAAAATCAGCGAGTGTGGATGGGCGCGGCCGGCCCGCGCCAGCGGAAAAAAGCGGCAGGAGCGAGGCGCGCGCAGCGGCGCGCTCCTGCTGGATCAGGTTGCGGATCTTCGAGCTGCTATCGACCAGACCGTGCACGTATCTTTCATAGAAACGCTCGGCGAACGTCCATGCCGGATGTTTCGGCTGCTGATGAACCAGGGGGAAAAACAAGGTCGCGGGATACTGGCGCGCGATCGCCTGAAAGAGATCGAGTTGGACCTGCGTGAGATCATAGAACCCGTAATAGAAAACGCGCTCGAACTTCTTGAGGTACGCGGAGGCGGGGGCCTGCTCCAGGGCCATGACGTCGAGATCCGCGTAGTCCCGCAGGTTCCATCGCGCGGAGCACGAAAGAAAAGTCTCGAAAAGAACCAGCAGCTTCTCGACCCGCTCGCTGGTTTCTTCGAAAAGATCGCCTCGTACGGCTTCGAGGGCGATCGCCGGATCGACCGCGCCGTCTTTCAAATCGCGCAAGGTTTGCCACAGGGCCGCGGCGCCGCCGGATTTTTCGTCCAGGCCGGCGAAAGGCGCGGCGCCCGGAAGACGCGTCCGGACGATCTGGCGCAGGATCTCTTCGAGCAGCGCGTTGTCCCGGAGCGGGGGCGTCTCCGCTCCATGGCGCTCCTCCCAAAGTCGCAGCGAGAGCTGATAGAAAGTCACAATATGAAGATTTAAAAGATTCGCGCCGCGCTCGCGCGCCAGCAGGATCTTCAAGCGGCGCCGGAGGGAATCGGAGGGAACCAGAATCAAGAGCGGAGTGAGCGGCGCGGCGTCTTTGGAACGGAGCAACTCTTCGACCAACGCGTCTTCGAGGTGAGGATGGAACGGACCGAGGATGACTTCCATAGGGCTTAGATCGAGATTAACAGCAACATTGATGAGGGTCAAAGAATTTAAGCCGGCCGTTGAAAAGTGTACCGCCGCGCGTCCGGAAATCTCTCTCCGGACCCGATGCGATACGGCCGTATTACGCTGCACGTGCGTGCAGGGACGACGTGTGGAATACGCTTTTTATTTCCTCGTTCCCACGCATCGGGTCCTCCGAGAGACTCCCAGACGCGCTCTCGGGTACGCTCGGCGTACCAATAAATTACGATCTGGGAAACCACCCTCCGGTTTTTTGTTGCAAATCCGCCGACAAAGCTTTAAACAGAGAGAAAGAAAATTTCTCCATGCCCGTTCGTCAAAAATTCTCCCGGCGAATCTTTCTTCTTTTTTTCTGTTTCATTGTCGCCGCGCCGTCGGTTGCGCTCGGGCAGCAGGGCGGGAGCGTCGTTTCGGACAACGAGCTCGCGGCGAAAGCCGGCATGGAGATTCTCAAGGCCGGCGGCAACGCCGTCGATGCCGCCGTGGCGACGGCTTTCGCGCTCGCCGTGGTCGATCAATCCGCCTCCGGTCTCGGCGGCGGCGGCTTCATGGTGATCTACCAATCGAAAGACAAGAAAGCGCATGCTCTCGATTTCCGCGAAACCGCGCCCGCGGCCACCCGCAGAGAGCAATATCTGAAAGACGGCAAGCCGGCTTCCAGTCTGAGCCTCACCGGCGCGCTCGCCGTCGCCGTGCCGGGCGAAGTCGCCGGACTCGCCGAGGCGCTCAAGCGTTTCGGCACCATGCCCCTGGCGAAAGTGATGGCGCCGGCCATCCGCTACGCGACCGACGGGTTTTCGCCGCAAGTGCGGCTGCGCTACGCGCTCGAGCGCCAGCTCGCCAACATTCGGAAAAATCCCGACCTTGCGAAGGTGCTGCTGGCGAAAGACGACCTGCCGGCGGAGAGCGAGCCGCTGCGCCAGTTGCCGCTGGCGCAGAGCTTGAAAGCGATCGCCGAGCAGGGACCGCAGGCTTTCTACGAAGGATGGATCGGCCAGGCGATCGCCGAAAAAATCAAAAAAGAGGGCGGCGTGTTGACCTTGGACGATCTCAAGAGCTACAAGCCCGCGTGGCGCGAGCCGGTCATCGGCCATTACCGCAAGTGGATGGTCATCACGATGCCGCCGCCGAGCTCCGGCGGCATCGCGCTCATCCAGATGCTCAACATCCTCGAAGGCTACAAGGTCGGGTCGTTGCCGCACAACTCGGCGACGTATCTTCACCTGGTCGCCGAGACTTTGAAGCATGCCTTCGCCGACCGCGCGCAGTACCTCGGCGATCCCGACTTCGTGCAGATTCCGACGGAAAAGCTGATCTCCAAAGAATACGCCACGTGGATGCGGGGCCGGATCTCGCCGGCGAAAACTTTTCCGCCGAAATACTACGGCTTCGCCGCTTACAAAGCCGAAAAAGGCGGCACCACGCATCTCGGCGTCGTCGATCAATCCGGCAACGCGGTCTCGTGCAGCCTGACGGTCAACACGCAGTTCGGCTCCAAGATCCTCGTGCCGGAGACCGGCGTCGTCTTGAACAACGAGATGGACGATTTCGCCATTCATCCGGGCGCGGCCAACGTGTTCGGCCTGATCGGCAGCGACGCCAACTCACTGCAGCCGAAGAAGCGGCCGCTCAGCAGCATGACGCCGACGGTGATTCTCGAAGGCGACAAGCCGGCGCTGGTGGTCGGCGCGTCCGGCGGACCGCGCATTATCAGCGCGACCTTGCAGACGGTGCTCAACGTTCTCGATTTTCGCATGCCGCTCAAAAAGGCGCTGGAGTCGCCGCGCATCCATCATCAATGGATGCCGGATGAGATCGCGGTCGAAAGCAAGATCCCGCCCAACACGAGAAAGTCGCTCGAGCGGCTCGGTCACAAGGTCCAGGAAAAGAACTCGTTGGGATTGGCGGAGGCGATCGCGATCAAAGGGGCAAAAATGACGGCGCAACCCGACCCGAGAAAAGAGGAGACGGCGGCCGCGGGGGAACGGAAATAGTTACTGGGTTGATTCATGCAGACGACGCGGCCAAGACGGGGCTAATCATTAGTAACCAATAACCGGTAAAGTAATCAGCTACCAGAAGCGCCCCCGGCGCGCGCGCCGCGCGCGCACCGCGCGGAAAAGCGTCCAGCCGAGCGAAAATAAGTTGGATATCTTGCCGAATTTTGTCTTACGGGCGCCGGCGATAAGGGCCGTAGCGGTCACGCCCACAAGGGCGCTGGGATTGGCCGCGATCCGTTGAATCATTCCCTTGGCAAGATGGGCCCATTGCAGCGATCTCCTTAGCTGGTCAACGCTATCCGCCAGCCGTTCCCGCTGCCCGTCTGATCGAAGGATCAAGCTTTCCCGTTGCCGCGCCAACTCAGCCAGTTTATCACTCATCCCCGCGACTCCATGCGCTCGCGATCTTTGGCCAGCTCGGCCAGGGTCGCTGAAAGAAATTTAGGCTTGCGATTTATTGTCCGCCGCGCGGTCAAGCCTAGAATCGCCGCCAGCAGGAGGTAGAAAAGGGCGCACCCGCCCAAAGCTAAAAGCCGATGCGTATCCCAAAAAATAGCCACGACGAAAATCGTCGCCACAATCACGCCGACGCCGAGACAGAAGAGGGAAACCGCCAGCAGCACAACCGTTCGCTTCAGCCGTTCCTTTTCCTCTTCGAATTCGGTCGCAAGCAGTTCCAGCCGGGTTTGCAGCAGCGCGATGAAATCCGCCATCACCGCCTTCAACGACTCGAAAAAGCCGGGCTCGTGAACCGTCCCCGTCTCGCTTACGTCGTCAGCCATAGCGCGAAATCTAATCGCGGCGGATGAGAAGCCCGAGCACCAGGCCGAGACCGGCGGCAATGCCGACCGCGCTCCAGGGATTTTTCTGCACGTAATCGCTCGCCGCTTCGGCCGCGTCCCTGGTCTTTTCGAATAAAATATCTTCGGCGTCCGACAGCGTTCGCTTTCCTTCTTTGAGGCTTTCTTCGATGCGGCGCCGCACCACCGCAACCTGTTCACCGGCATTGTTGGCCGTCGCCCTGAGTAATTCCTCCGCGTCGCTGATGAGAGCTTTCAGGTCGGCGACCAATTTGTCTGTCGTTGCTTCCATATAGGCAACCTCCTTTCCCGATCCACTATGATAGTGACCCGCGCGGGGACAATCAAGGACTGTCCATGAAGCGGAGGGGAGTTGCGGGCTCCTAGAGTTGACTTCATGCGTCTGGTCACTTATACATCAACTGCTTCCAGACCCCTTTTGAGCGTCCAAGGAGGAGACTCATGAAGCGATCCAAGCCGATGCTTGCGCTTTGCGCGTTGCTGGCCGGCATTTATCTGCTACCGGGCATCTCCCGCGCCGCCCAGGCAACTTCGGACGCCAAGCTGATCGAAGGAGCGAAAAAAGAAGGGGAGATGGTATGGTACACGACCACGACGCTCGACCAGAGCCAGCAAGTCGTTAACGCCTTTCAGAAAAAATATCCGTTCGTCAAAGCGACGCTCTTCCGCACCGGCGGCGGACCGCTGCTCAATAAAATTATGACCGAGAGCCGGGGCGGGTTGAACGCCTGGGACGTGACGGTGGGCAGAGGCGAGATGGTGTTGCCGCTGATCAAGGGAAAGCTGGTGGCCGCCTATGTCTCGCCCGAACGAAAGATGATTTACCCGGATCTGGCGGACAAGCAGGGTTACTGGACCGCCTGGTACGTCAACGCCTATGTCCTGGGCTATAACACCAAGCTGGTAAAAAAGGAGGACGTGCCGAAAACGTACGAGGCGCTGCTCGACCCCAAGTGGAAGGGCGGGCAGATCTCGGTCGATACCGAAGCCTACGGCATGCTTCAGGGTCTGATCGGCATATGGGGCAAAGAAAAAACCCTCGCGTGGTTTAAACGGCTCGCGGCGCTCGACCCGGTTGCCAAGCGCGGCAATACCGAGCGCGTTCAGCTCGTGGTGGCCGGCGAATACCCGCTGATCCTCGCCTACAACCAGACCATCGAGCGGATGCATCAAAGGAAGGCGCCGATCGACTGGGTGCCGTTCGAACCGGCGGTGGTCCAGGTTAACCCGACGATGGTGGCGGCCAAGGCGCCGCATCCGAACGCGGCGCGGCTGTTCAATGACTTCATTCTCTCCAAAGAGGGCGGCGAGCTGCTGAGAGGTTTTCAGCGCATTCCGGTGCGCACGGACGTCGAGCCGGACCCGCCGCGGCTCTTTCGAGGCTTCAAATACGTCATCGAAAGCCCGGAAAGCTATAAGAATTTCGAAGAGACCGTGAAGTTGTATCTGGAAATCTTCAAGCTGCGTTGACCCGAGCGGGTGAAAAATTTTGAATTTTGAATGTTGAGTTTTAAATTTTCATTCAAAATTCAGAATTCAAAACTAAGAATTCTCGTTTAGAGGAACGGGTTCTTTAGCATGATCGTCTCTTCCCGTCCCGGGCCGACGGAAACCAACACCATCTCACAGCCGACGATCTCTTCGAGCCGGTGCACGTAGCGCCGCGCGTTGTTCGGCAGATCGGATAGCCTTCTCGCCCCGGAGAGCGGCTCGTCCCAACCTTCCATCTCTTCCCAAACGGGCTCCGCGTTTTTTAAGACCTTCACGCTGGCGGGAAAGTCGCGATAGGTTTTGCCGGCGCTGCGATATTCGGTGCAGACGTTTATTTTTTTGAAGCCCGTCAGAACGTCGAGCTTCGTGAGCGCGATGCCGGTCAAGCCGTTGATCCTGACGGCGTGGCGCACGCCGACCGCGTCGAACCAGCCGCAGCGGCGCGGCCTTCCGGTGGTCGCGCCGAACTCGTCGCCTTCCTGCTTGAGCCGCTCGCCCTCGGCTCCCTTGAGCTCGGTCGGGAAAGGGCCGCTGCCGACGCGCGTTGTGTAGGCCTTCGACAGGCCGATGATCTGATGGATGCTGCGCGGGCCGATGCCGGCGCCGGTGCAGACCCCGCCGATCACGGTGTTCGAAGACGTGACATAAGGATAAGTTCCATGATCCACGTCGAGGAGGGTGCCTTGCGCGCCTTCGAAAAGCACTTTCTTGCCGGCCTTGATCTCGCCGTCGAGCAGCACGCCGGTGTCGGCCACGTATTTTTCCAGCTCGCCGCGAAAGCCGCAGTAAGAATCGTAGATCGCGCCGTAGTCGAGAGTTTTTTCTTTGAGGATCGCCTTCAAATAGATATTTTTCTCCTCGATGTTGCGGCGCAGCTTGTCGCGAAACGTGCTGCCGTCGAGCAGATCGACGAAGCGGATGCCGGTGCGGGCGACCTTGTCCTCGTAGGCCGGGCCGATGCCGCGTCCGGTCGTGCCGATTTTTCCTTTGCCGCGGAGACGCTCCCGCGCCTGATCGATCGACTTGTGATACGGCATGATCAGGTGGGCCTCCTCGCTGATTTTCAGCAACGAGTCTTCCAGCAAGTGGCCTCTGGCTCTGAGGCCGCGGATCTCTTCCAAAAGCACCTCCGGATCGACCACGACGCCGTTGCCGATCACGCACAGTTTGTTTTTATGAAGCGCGCCCGAGGGAATGAGGTGCAAAACGGTTTTCTCGCCGTTGACCACAAGGGTGTGGCCGGCGTTGTTGCCGCCCTGAAAACGGACCACGATGTCGGCGTCGAGGGTGAAGAGATCGACGATCTTGCCTTTGCCCTCGTCTCCCCACTGCGCGCCGATGACAGCGACGTTAGCCATTTCAATACCTCGTGTTCGTGCTCGCGGCTCGTGCTCGTGGAAAAAATAAAAACTTCAGAGAGTCTTTGTCTTTACGATCACGATCACGAAACACGATCACGGTTTTTTCCTAAAGGTTCACGAGCTGCGCGTTGACGATGTTCGGCAGGCTGCGCAGCGCATCCATCGTATCTTTCGGCACGGCGCCGTCCACGTGAACGCAGGAGATCGCCATGCCGCCGACTTTTTCCCGGCCCAGCTCCATTCCCGCGATATTGATTCCGCTCGCGCCCAGAAGCGTGCCGACGGCGCCGACGACTCCCGGCACGTCGCGGTTGTGCAGAATCAACAGATAGCCTTCCGGCACGGCTTCCAGATAGAAGCTGTCGATCTTGACGATCCGCGGGTGCTTGGCTCCGAACACCGCGCCCTCGACCTCGAACTCTTTGTCTTTGTTCTTGACCTTGACGCTGATCGAGCTGGCGAAATCGCTGGCGCGGCTGCTCTTGGACTCGACGATCTTGATGCCGCGCTCGCGCGCCACCAGCGGCGCGTTGACGTAGTTGACGCTCGATTCCATCACCGGCGTGAGAATCCCCTTAAGCACCGCCAAGGTGAGCGGCGCCACGTCGTACTGCGTGACTTCGCCGGCGTATTCGATCTGCACCTCTGTGGGTAGCGCACCGAGCAGTTGCACCTGGAGGCTGCCAAGCTTTTCGCCCAACGTCAAATACGGTCGCAGCGAATTCAGCAGCTCCGGGCTGACCGACGGCATGTTGACCGCGTAGCGGATGACGCCGCGCGTCAGGAAATCGACCATCTGCTCGGCGACCGCGACCGCGACGTTGAGCTGCGCCTCGTCGGTGGAGGCGCCGAGGTGCGGCGTGGTGATGACCTGATCCATTTTCACCAGGGGATGGTCCGCCGGAGGCGGCTCTTCGACGTAGACGTCGAGCGCCGCGCCCGCCACTTTGCCTTGTTTAAGCGCTTCCGCCAGGTCGGTCTCGTCGACAATGCCGCCGCGGGCGCAGTTGATGATGCGCACCCCTTTTTTCATCTTGGCGAAGGCCTTTTGGTTGATGAGGCCGCGGGTTTCCGCGGTGAGCGGCACGTGGACGGTGATGAAATCCGAGCGCGCGTAGATCTCGTCCAGGCTCACCATCTCGACGCCCATGCGCGCGGCGCTGTCCGGCTGGACGTAGGGGTCGTACGCGATCACTTTCATTCTGAAGCCGAGCGCCCGTTCGGCGACGATGCGGCCGACGTTGCCCATGCCGATCAACCCGAGCGTCTTGTTGCACAGCTCGACGCCGACGAACTTCTCGCGGCTCCACTTTCCCGCTTTGAGCGCGGCGACCGCCTGGGGGATGTGGCGCGCGAGCGACAGCATGAGCGAGATCGTGTGCTCGCCGGTGGTGACGTTGTTGCCGCCCGGCGTGTTCATCACCACGATGCCTTTCTTGCTCGCGGCGGCGACGTCGATGTTCTCCACGCCGATGCCGGCGCGGCCGATGACCTTCAAATTCTCCGCGGTCTCCAGAATGTCTTCGGTCACTTTGGTGCCGCTGCGCAGCACCCAGCCGTGATAGTCCTTGATGATTTTCTTGATCTCGGGCGGTTTGATGCCGACCTTGAGATCGACAATAAATCCCGGCGCGCGCGCGAACACCTCCATGCCCTGGGGAGCGAGGGGATCGGTCACGAGGATTCTGGTTTGTTCCACTTATCTTTCCGGTTTGCCCTCTCCCTAACCCTCTCCCTGAGGGAGAGGGAAGGGTGAGGGTTATTCCAGCGTTTCCATCAGCACTTCTTGCGCGGCGGCGACGCCCTGCCCGAACTCCACGGGCACGCCGAACTTCTTGAGGCCCATCTCCAGCGCGCCGATCGCCACCAGCACGTCGAACGCGCCCATGTAGCCGACGTGCGCGATGCGAATGACTTTGCCGCGTAGTTGGTCCTGGCCTTCGGCGAACGTGATCTGCATGCGGTCGCGGAAAAAATCCAGCAGCTGGTCGGCGTCCAAGCCGCGCGGCATCCAAATCCCCGTCGCGGCCGGGCTGGGGCTCTCCGGCGCAAGCAGTTTCAGTCCCAGCGCCGTCGCGGCGGCGCGGGTGGCGCGCCCCATGCGGTCGTGGCGCGCGTACACGCGCTCCAGACCTTCCTGGCGCATCAGCTCGAGCGACGCGCGGAGACCAAAGATGAGCGACACTGCCGGCGTAAACGCCGCCGAGCCTTTCTGTTGGTTTTTGCGCTCGAGGTTCAGATTGAAATAAAACCTGGGCAGCTTCGCTTTCTCCGTTCTCGCCCACGCGCGGTCGCTGAGCGCGATAAAGCCGAGGCCCGGAGGCAGCATCATCGCCTTCTGCGAGCCGGTGACAAAAGCGTCCACGCCCCATTCGTCCATCGCCACGGGCTTGACGCCCACGGCCGTGACGCCGTCGACGATCAAGAGCGGGCCGTTCTTGGTGAGCTGCGCGATCTCGCGAATCGGGTGCCACGCCGTGGTCGAAGTCTCGCTCGCCTGCACCATGACGGCCTGGATATCGGGATGAGCCTTGAGATTCTGCGCGATGTCTTCGGGCTTGACCGGCTTGCCCCATTCGACTTTGAGATCGATCGGCTGGAGGCCGAAAGCTTTGCTGATCTCGAGCCAGCGCTCGCCGAACTTCCCGCCGTTCACGATCAAAACTTTTTCGCCCGGCGAAAGGAGATTGGCAACGGCGGCTTCCATCGCCCCGGTCCCCGACGATGCCAGGATCAGCACGTCGTTCCTGGTGCCGAAAAGGTCCTTGAGCCCCTCTCTTACTTGCAAAAAAATCTTGGCGAACTGCGGCGTCCGATGATGGATCATCGTCTCCGCCATCGCCAACGCGACTTCGTTGGGAATGGGCGTCGGGCCCGGCGCGAGAAGATACTGCTTGATCATTTCCGTTCTCTCTGTTTTGACGACTTAAATAAACGAAGCTACGGGCAGTTTATGGACGCTGCACACAAAAAAGCCCAGGTTCCTATATGCATCCATATAAGAGACCCAGGCGTTCGGCCGTCTTAGCGTTTTGCACTCCCCCGTGGTCAATTCCACGTACGCCAGTCGCGCAAACCGATGCATCTGTTCCTATCTTAGAAGGATTCGTTTGTCAACGCTTTTCGGCTATGCAAGTATTCAGCATGAAAGTCGGTTGAAAGGAGAATTTCGATGAGATTGCAAAACAAAGTGGCCGTGGTCACCGGCGCGGGCCGCAATATCGGCGCGGAGATCGCCGGGAGATTCGCGCGGGAAGGGGCGCGCGTGGCGGTCGTCGATCTCGACCAGGGCAGGGCGGAAAAAGTGGCGGCGGAGATCAACGCGCTCCACCGCGACCGCGCGCTGCCGCTCGTGTGCGACGTTTCGTCGTCGGCGGACGTGGAAAAAATGACCGCGACGGTCGCGCAAAAGTGGGGCGGGATCGACCTTCTCGTCAACAACGCGGCGTGGACGGACCGCAAGAATATTTTCGATTTGACCGAAGCGGAATGGGACAAGGTGATGGCGGTGTCGCTCAAGAGCGTGTTTCTCTGCGTCAAGTCCGTCGCGCGGATCATGGTCGATCAAAAGCGCGGCGGGCGCATCGTCAACATCGCTTCGACCTCCGGCTACAAGGGCCGCCGCGACGCGACCGCGTATACGGCCGCGAAAGCCGCCGTGTTGAACCTCACCCGCTCGCTGGCGGTGCAGCTCGCGCCTTACGGAATTCGCGTCAATTCGGTCACGCCGAACCGCATCGGCTCGCCCGTGGGCGAAGACGTCGTGCCGGAGAATCGGTTCGTGAAAAATCTCGTCGGGCGCCGGGGCGTGCCCGCGGACATCGCCGCGGCGGTGCTCTTTTTCTGTCTCGAAGAATCCGATTTCGTCACTGCGGCGGATTTACTGGTCGACGGCGGCGCGCTGGCGACGATGGACTAGCCGGAAAAGCACGGGCTCGTGTCACTTCGAAGTTTCGTGTTCGTTTCGGTCCACGAGCACGAACCACGATGACGAGCACGGCAGCTCGTTATTTAAACATTTCCTTGAATTTTTTGCTCCAGCTCTCCTGCTCGGCGGGCGACGGCACCCTCATGGCCACGAGCTGATCGTCGGTAACGTCGCTGCGGAAACGGTCCTCGACCTCCGGATGAAGCACGTACTCGCCGAGGTTGGCGAAGATCTGCTGCGGCTCCGGCCCGAGAAAAAAATCGGCAAACAGGCGCGCCGCGTTCGGATGCGGCGCGTTGCGCGCGACGGCGATAAAGCTCATCGAGGCCAGATAGCGGTTCATTCTCACGTAATCGATCGGCGCGGCGAACTGGTATTTGTCCTTGAGGTAGCCGATGCCCACCGGCGCGAGTCCGGAAGTGAGAATCGGAATCTCTTCCGGCAGCCCGCGCGTCAAACGCGGCCTTTGTTTGGCCAACCCCTCCACCATGGCGAGCCATTTCACTCCCCGGAGCTTTTCCAGGTTGAGCAGAAACTGGAGCGTCGGGTTGTTGACCGCGGGATTGGCGATGACGAATTTTCTCTTCCACTTGGGATCGAGCAAGTCTTCCCACGTCTTGGGCGTTTGGTCGGGCGTCAGACGCTCGGTGTTGAAGTTCATCCCGAAGGGCAGCGCGCGCCACGGCGTCATCTTGTGCTCGGGGTGGGTCAGGTGCTTCGGAAATCCGCGCGCCGCCGGAGGATCGAAGGAGTCGAGAAGAGCTCTCCTTTCCAGGGCGGCCATCGCCACGTCGTTGCCCAGCACGGCGTCGAACTGGATTTTGCCTGACTTGGCTTCCGCAAGGCCCCGGTTGGTGACGTCCTCGGAATCGCCGCGCCAATTGGTGACCTTGATACCGTAGCTCTTCTCGAACAGGTTGATGATCGGTCTCGACGCGCGGCCGACGGCGGCGCCGTAGAGCACGATCTCGCCTTCCTTTTTCGCTCCGTCCACCACGGCGGGCGGAAGCTGCGCGTTGGCGCTAACTACAAAGGGCAAAAGCGGAGGGATGACCCATCCGATTGCGCCCAAGGTCAGGGTGAGGAAGAATCGAACCATGAAAGCGGAAAAAAGAAATCGGACTCCGACTTGATTGATTTGCCGCATCCTCTGCCTGCTTAATTTGTACCGTCTGGCCCCCGGGACTGCAAGGCGGGGGAGTGACGCCGTGTTCGTGCCCGTCCTCGTGCGGGGCACGAACAGGAGCGCGAGACGTCGCAGATTTGCTGCGCAATGAAACAGGCAGGATCCCTTGACTTGCCGCGACGCCGGCTTGTATGGTCGAGTTCAAAACCGGAAACTGTTTTTATCGAGAAGGGAGTTTGATCATGGCCAAGGCAAAGGTTTTCGTTTTCGCCCCCGCCGATCCGACCGGAGAAAGCTACAAGATGCTCGAAGGACAGGGCTGCGCCCTGACGATGGGAAAGGCCAACTGGGATACGCCTCAAGGCGACAGCGAAGCGGAAATGGCGCAGATGTCCGAAGGCAGCGACGCGCTGGTGGGAACGTCGATCCGCAGCACGCCGATCACGCAAAAGATCATGCGGAGCTCGAAAAACCTCCGCATCGTCGCCAAATACACGATCGGGGTCGACGACGTGGACGTCGACGCGGCGACGGAGCTGGGCATTCTCGTCGCGCACTCGCCGACCGAATCGAACTGGGGCGGCGTCGCGGAAGGCGCGATCACCAACATGCTCGCCTTGCTCAAAAAAGTCCGCGAGCGAGACCGCTATCTCAAGGAGAATCCACAGGCGTGGCGAAACCTGGACTACCAGGGAACTTATTTCGGCTCGCGCGCGAGCGACGGCTATCCCGGCATTACGCTCGGCATCATCGGTCTCGGCCGGATCGGCAGCCGGATCGCCAAGCTCATGCGCCCGTGGGGAATGAAAATCATCGCCTGCGATCCTTACGTGCCCGATTCCAAGTTCGCGGAGTTCGGCGTCGAGCGCGTGGACCTGCCGACGCTGTTACGCTCGGCCGACGTGGTCACACTGCACGTGGTTTTGACCAAGGAGACGCGCCACATGATCGGCGCGGCCGAGCTCGGACTCATGAAGCCGAGCGCGATTCTCGTCAATACCTCGCGCGGCTTCTGCGTGGACGAAAAGGCCTTGACCGAAGCGCTGCAGAAAGACCGGATCGCGGGCGCGGCGCTCGACGTGTTCGAAAACGAGCCGCTGGCCGCGGACAGCCCGCTCAGGAAGATGGGCGACAAAGTCCTGATCTCGCCCCACATGGTCTCATCCAACATCGGCAGCGGCCTCAAGCCCGGCGTTGCCTGGGCGACTAAATCGGTGCTCGCGGCGCTCCGCGGCGAGGTTCCCGACAACGTCTATAATAAGGAGGTCATCGCGCAGTGGCAAAGCCGCTTCGGCGGTAAAAACATCTTATAAGTAAGAATGGGTTTGTATTCGGTTGATTCATCGCTTCCATCCGTAATGACCGATAATAACCCGATTCCGCGTTGCGTCACTTTTCCACGTTTTCACCATTATAACTCACGCTTCGCGTTATTCGGCTTGCCTGCGCCAGGATCGCACACCATGATTCCGGCCCGGGTTGGCTCCGATTCCCGTGTTTCGCTTTCTTCATTGTTCCTCAACGCTCCATATAACTCCATCCCTCACCACTTTCCATTTTTCATCGTTTTCGTTTTTCTTCCTGCCTTGTCCTGGCATTTCTCTTGCGTTTTGAGCGCGTCACCGTGCAAATCTTGCGACCAGAGGGAGAGTTTTTTGACAGCGCCGTTCGGCTCTACAGCTCGAATGCGTTGGCGAGCTTCGTCGTGCGGCTGGGGCTTCTGGCGATATCTTTCCTTTTCAACTCGCAGGTCATGGGCATGTTCGGGCCGGTGGTCGCGATTTCCCTGCTGCACGAAAATTTTCGCAAATACTTGCGCTGGTTTCCGGGAAGACGGGAAGACTCTGCGGCCGCCGCGGCTTTGAACTCGTTGCCGGACGACTATGTCGTCCTTGACGACGCCGCCTTGCCGGGCGGCAGAGGCACTCTCGACCATTTGGTCGTCGGGCCGAACGGCCTCTTTGTGATCGAAACGAAAAACTATACGGGCGAGGTCAAGTGCGAAGGCTATGAGTGGTACGTCAACCGGCGCAGAATTCCAAGCATCAGCCGCCACGCCAAAAACGCCGCGATCGCGGTCAGGAACGACGTGGCGGCCGCAATCACCGGGCGGCAAGGGAAGACGCCGTCGGTCGTCGCCGCGCTGGTTTTCACCGAGGCGGCGGCAACGCTAAAGCTACACCAACCATCGGTGCCGGTACTGAGGGTCGAAGAGCTGGCGGGCTTCATCCGGGACTACCGTCCGGCAACTTACGAGTACGTTCCCCAAGCCCGCGAAGAGAGACAGGCCATCGTTCAGCACATCCGCTCGCTGCGCCCCAAAACGGACGGCGCGCGCTTTACGGCTTTTAGCCTGCGCGTTCTCCCTTCCCGCTTTCGTCTTTCCTAAAGAAGCAGGCAACGGCCAATAGGCGCTAGTGATCGCTTACAGCCGCGATCCCTCGTCGCGGGAGCGTTCGGTCTGCGGTCGTCTGTCCCGCGGTCTCGGCGACGTATCGGCCGCGGGCGCCTGGGCGGGCTGCGGCGTCGCCGGCGCGCGGATAGTCTGTTCGCGCTCGCGGTTGGCGCGGCGATCGAAGGTCCTGTTTTCGCGCTCCGCGCCGCGGTTCGATTGGCGGAAATCCCTCGACCGCTGCTGGAAATCGGCCGGCGGCTGCGGCCGGGCGCTCGCCTGCGGCGGGCGTTGATCGCGTGCGCGCAAATTCTCCTGAGACGGCCCTTGATCGCGTCCCCGCAAGCGCTCCTCGGGCGGGCGCTGATCGCGTGCGCGCAAACGCTCCTGCGCCCCGCGCAACCTTTCCCGCGCTTGCCGCAGCCGCTCTTCGCCCGCCTGCGACGAGTTTTGTTCGCGGCGCTGATCGCGTCCTCGCAAACGCTCCTCGGGCGGACGTTGATCGCGTGCGCGCAAATTCTCCTGCGCGCGGAACCTTTCGTCCCGGAGGCGCTGATTGTCTCGCACCGCCGGTTGCTCGCCGGCGGCCCGCCCGCGGAACCGATCGCCGCGATTGTCGCCGTCGCGCCTGAAGCTCCGGCTCGTCGCGTTCGGGTTGCCGCGCGCGCGGTTGTCGAAGCGGGCCTCGCGATGCACGCTGGTGAAGCGGTTGAGGTTCTCGACGTTCACGTTCCGGCGCACGACTTCGCGGTTGACCCGGATGCGGCTGAAGTTGTTGTTGACGTACACGTTGGTGAGGCGCACGTGCGGGCGGCTGCGGTCGATCCATCGATGTCCGCCGCCGCGCCAGCCATGATAAAAGACGCGGTGGCGGTGCCAGTCGCAGTCGAGATTCAGCCACGCCCCGATCAAGAGCGGCGGGCCGAAGGTGATGACGGGATAGAGCGGGGCGAAAAAAGCCCCGGCGACAAAAACGACGGCCGGGTCGTACACCGGCACGTAAATGTATTCGGGCTCGTACGGAACGATCTCGACGTAATCTCTCTCGTAAATCACTTCCTGGTAGCGGTTGGAGGCCAGATGGCCGGCGCGATGCGCCACGATTCGCAGATGCTGGACCGACGCCATGACGTCGTCCGGCTGCTCGACGTAGGCTTGCCCGAGCGCGACCGTCCAATCGATCCTCTCGGCCATCATATTAAGGACGGACGGATAGTGGGCGACCGCCTTGACGCTCACGTCCCACGGCTGTTGGTCGATGGCATAGGGGTCGTTGTAGCGGCGCACGAACCGCGCCGCGTCCGCGATCTGATCGTCGAACGTCGCGGCGATGAGAATTTGCGCCAGCAGCGGGTCGGGATAAAGCGCGACGGGCGCCAGGAGGTTTTCGAGCTGCTCGCGCGAGAAGCGCTGGTCCGGATAATAGTCCGGCGCGGGTCCGCGGTCGGGATATCCGCGGTTGTCGCGCGGGTCGCGGTCGTAATCCCGCTCGCCCTGATCGTAATCACGATATTCCTGGGCCGCCGCCGTCGCGGCGCCGAAGCGGTTGATTCCCGCCGTCGGCGCCGCGAGAAAACTGACCGCGAGCAAAACAGCCAATATTTTTTTCATACTTTTGCCGGTTTCGTTTTTCATGGTGTGTCCTTGGGGTTAATCCCGCTCGGGTTTTTACCTTAATTTCCTTCCGTACGTTTAATTAGACGCGTGAGGAACCAAAAGGATATAGCCGCGCCCGCCGGTAAGCGCAGCCGCGGTGGAATTTCGCGGCGCTCCAGCGCCTTGTGTCACTTTCTCACTTTTTCGTCTCGCAGCGTTTCGTGCGTCGAGCGGCGGCCGCGATTCCGCGCCGTGGCAATCGGCGACGGCCGCGCTCTCCGGCGCTCCATAGCGCTCGTTGTCGATCGCGTTTCGGCGTGTAACGTTTTGTCTTCGCCTTGCCGCTTTTTTGTCCGCCCGCGCTGGCATCGCCTTTGCGTTCTTTTCCGCTGGCGTCGCGGATGCAAAAGGAGCTTGCGTATGTGGCAGAAATGGATTTTTGGCAGGAGAGGGGACTTGGTCGCCGTCGAAGCTTTGAAGTCCCTTTCGGGCGATTACATCGTGTTAAACGATTTGGTTTTGCCGGACGGCAGGACGCGCATCGATCGCGTCGTTATCGGGCCCAACGGCCTGTTTGCCATCGAGGACAAGGACTGCGCGGCGGACGTCAAATGCAAAGGACATGACTGGTACTTCGACCGGCGCAGAATCCCGAGCCTCGACCGGCAAGCCGGTATAAAAGCCCTTGCGCTGCGACGGGCTCTGGTGAGCGTGACCTATGAAGGAGAGAAGCGGATTCCCGCCGTCGTCGCCGTCCTGGTCTTCACGAATCCGGGCGCCAGGGTCGACGTGGTCGCCCCCGCCGTGCCCGCGATGAGAGTGGAGGATCTCGCGTCATTTATCGTGCGCCACAAAGGCGCCGCGCTCACCGCGGCGGAGCGTGGAGCGATCATGCACCATCTCGTCTCGTTTCAGACTCCGAGAGGCCGCCGGCGCAGTTTTTTCGGCATGGGTTCCAGCCGCGCTCCAGCGCGGAAATTATCCGCCGCTCCCGCCGCGCGGGCGCAGTTCGCGCGCAATTAAAAGCGCGGTCGTGAAATCAGCCGCGCGCTGCCGCCCGGCCGGTTAGTCGCCGTGCTTTTTCTCCCGCTTTTGCTTGCCTTCTTGGTGCTGGTTGCCTTCTTGGGGCTGCTTGCCTTCCCGGCGCTGTCTCGCTCGCCCCGCTTGGCCGCCCTGCTCGCCGCCGCCGTCCTGGCCTTGGCCGCCTCGGCGCACGCCTTGGTCGCCCGGCTGGCCCTCGCCGCCCTGGCCCTGGCCGCCTCGGCGCCCGCGGTCCTCCTTAGCGTCGCGCAGCCTTTCTTCCCGGGCCGGGCCGCGGTTTTTATCCGGCAACTGCTGCGACCGCTGGGATTTCCGATCGCCAGATTTAGTTCCCTCGGACTGGATCGACCCCTTGCCCGGTCCGCCGGGTGATTTGGTCTCGCGGTTCCGCTCGCCGCGATCGCGATCTCTTACATTGCTCGCTTCGCGCTGGGTCCCTTTGACGTCGCCGGCGCGGCCGCGAATCTCATTGCGCCGCTCGATATGCTCGAATCTGGCCTCGCGATGGATGCTGTTGAAGCGGTTCAAGTTGGCGACGTTGACGTTGCGCCGGACGATGTTGCGGTTCACGACCACGGTTCTGAAATTGTTGTTCACGTAGACGTTGGTGATGCGAATGTGGGAGCGGCTGCGGAGGATCCACCCCCGGTTGCCGCTCCAGCCGTGGTAGAAAACACGGTGGCCGCCCCAGTCGAAGTCGTGGTTCAGCCACACGCCGATCGGAAACGCGACGCCCCACGTGATGACCGCAGCCGGACGGAAAAAGATCCACGCCGGATCGTACACCGGGACAAAGATCACCTCGGGCCGATAGGGGAAGATGTTGATGTAGTCGCGCTCGACGACGACTTCGTGGTACTGGCCCGAATTGAGGTTGCCGGCGCGGCGCGCCTGCCATCTCAGGCGCTGGACCGCGTCCATCACGTCCTGCGGCTGCTCGACGTACGCCTGGCCCAGCGCGACCGTCCAGTCGATGCGCTCCGCCATCATGTTGATCACCGACGGGTAGTGCGCGACGGCCTTGACGCTCACGTCCCACGGCTGGTTATCGATCGCGTTGGGGTCGTTGCGGCGCCGCACGAACGCCGACGCGTCCTCGACGTCCTCGTCGAAAGTCGCGGCGACCAGGATCTGCGCCAGCAGCGGGTCGGGATAGAGCGCCACCGGCGCCAGCAGGTTATCCAGCTCCTCCCGCGAAAGACGGTCGTATTGCTGAGCCTCTGCGGGCGCTGCAGCGAAGGGGCGCACGCCCGCTACCGGCGACGATAGGAAAATCGCCGCCAGCAAAACCGCTAATGATTTTTTCATAGTTTCCATAATTTCGTCATCCTCCTC
>DASXRG010000108.1:0-22308 GCA_036506735.1 Binatia bacterium
TCTACAAAACGTTCGAGGCGAAATTCGACGAGCTGGCCGGCGAAGCCGCGGCCAAGAAGAAGAAAAAAGGAGAGGCACAAAGTGAAACCCCTACTTCTGATTGCGCCGATTCTCCTGACGGTAACTAGCGCGTTCGCCGACTGCGATCTCCAGGTCGCGCGGGTCTCCGACGGCGACACATTCCACGCCGACACGCAGACCGTGATCTCCAAGTCGTTGACCGTTCCGGAATCCACCGGCTTTCGCCTCCTGCGCGTTTACGCGCCCGAAAAGAAGGAGCCCGGGTATGACAAGGCCAAGGCCGACCTTACGGCCCTTCTAGGCGGCAAAGCGGTTGAAATTCGCCTGCCTGTGAAGGGACGCGTGAGAGAAAAGTACGGCCGGTTCCTGGTCGAGGTGTTTTTGTGTACGCCGGAAGGCAAAATCAACGTCAACGACCGTTTGCGCGCGCTCGGTTGGGTGGACAAGGGGAAGGGAGTTCCGAAATAACCGTCGTCCGCGGGTCTTGCAAATCTCCCGGCTCTGTGACAACAGATCATCGGGAGGGACACGATCATGCGCGACAAAGCACTCGAAGCTCAAGCCAGAAAAGAAGCGGGTTGCGAAAATGGCCTGCTACACCCCTACAAACACCTCAATGGCGCCTGCGTTGACTGCGCGCCGATCCTAGAGCGGCTGCAAGCCGAGCGGCGGGCGCAGATTGCCGGAGCGGCGCCGTCGGCGCGCGATCGTGGCCGCTACGTTCCGTAGCCATTGGGTTGCCAGTAATAGACTTCACCGCCTCAAAGGCCATCATTATGTATCATCCTGTTCCATAGTGTTGCAGGCCTTTCCGGATCCGCCGAGCCTTTCGAGGGTCGCCGACCGTGTTTGAAGACCAGCGCCATCACCGGACAGCATCCTTCTCCGCAATTGGGTTCAGCAACTTAACATGTTTCCCGCCATGGGCCAAGTTACGGTCCAAAGTTGCTTTGCTTGACATCCCCCCATCCCGTCGATCGACTTAAGATACACGCGCAGACGCCGATAATTTTCTAGTAAGCCAGGCGACTTCGAAGCCGCGCTTTACGGCTCCGCCTGGCTGGAGATTTTTTTGTGCACGCTTTTGGGATTTAATATAAATAGGGTATTCACCTGATGACTCGCTACCGCGCTTTTAACCTCTGTCTTTGCGCAATCGGCGTATTAGTCTTTTTCCCTCCGGCGGTGGGCAGCACGTACCTCACGGAACCCAATCAGCTCGCAGCCGAAGGAGCGCCCTTTACTTGGGAAGAAGCGCACTCGAAGAGCGTCAAAATCGTCGTGCAGTACAAAGATCGGGACGGAAGCTCGAAGCGCGCCGACGTCGGCTCGGGTTTTTTGATTTCGCCCGATGGCCTCTTTGTTACCGCCTATCACGTCATGAAATATTGTCTGAAGAACAACCAGGGAAACTCCGGGTTCTCCGTGGCGGTCAATTGCTCGACCGAGCATCCCGTGCTCGAGTACAGAGCCCAAAACCGCGGGCATGAATTCGAAATCGAGCTTATCTCCCATCTCAAAGGGGAAGAATCGACGAAAGGCGACGTTCAGACTCCGGACGAAATTATCAAGCTGAGGGATTTCGTCATTGGGCGACTGAAGAGCCCGGCGGGCGCTCGGTTTCCTTATTGGGAACTGCGGGATTTCAACAAAGGCATGATCGATCTCACCCGCGCGGGAGCCGACTTCGAATTGAGACCCCTTGTGCCGCCGAAAAAAGTTTTTATCACCGGCTACGGAACCGAGCGCGATTTCGCCATCGCCCGCGGTTTCCTGAATTTGACCGAGGATCAGCATCGAGGATATTTTGCCGCAGACGTCCCGGTTTACGAGAGCCGATATCTCGAAGCGGTGGGCATTCCGACCGACACTCAATGGGGAATAGGAGTGGAAAACCATATGAGCGGCGGAGCCGTGATCGATTTTTCGGGACGGGTTGTCGGCGTGATCGTGAACGGGGACGCCCGGACCGCCGGTATCCTCTCGATCGAAAATTTCCTGGAGACTTTTTTCTCCCGCTCGGCGCGGCCCGGAGCGCAGCCGGCGGTTTTTTTGATCCCGACAAACGCGCCGCTGTATTTAAAGGACGCGTCGGAAAAATTCCATCAGTAACTCCAAAGTTCACCGTAACTCTTCTACGGTATCTCCCTAATTGACCTGTCGCAACGCGGCCACCAAGATAAAAAGGCGCGCCGCGGTATGCTCGCCATCGCGTGATGCGCGCAGTAACACGAAGCAAGGCGCGAGTAGTCGTAATTCTAAACATAGGAGGGGACAAGATGAACGCACGCAGCAAATGGCTCCCGTCGCTAGCGGCGATCGGAGCATTACTGTTGACCGCGTTGCCGGTCTGGGCGCAGGTGGGCACGCAAGGAGAGCGCTCAAGCAGCGGTTCGTCGGTCGGTCAGGACCAGGGGAGCACGAGCGGAAGCTCTTCCCAGAGTCAGAGCGGAATGAAGCAGGGACAGAGCAGCGGTAGTCAAGGCGCTGCCCCGGGCTCCCCGCCAAGCCAAACCGGGATGACCCGATCGGGCGGCGCCTCAGCGGGCAGCCAAGACATCAAGAAAGTTCAGCAGGCCTTGAAGGAAAAAGGTCAGGACCCCGGCGTTATCGATGGCGTCATGGGACCCAAAACGCGTGAGGCCCTGCGCGCCTTCCAGCAGCAACAAGGCTTGAACACTACGGGCACCTTGGATGATCAAACCAAAGCGGCACTCGGGATAGAGGGAAAATCGTCCAAGTCGGCCAAATCTTCCAAGTCGGGAGCCGCAGCTTCGAGGTCGGGGAGCGGATCATCCGGCTCCCGCGGTGATATGGGACAAGGAGGAGACATGGGGAGTAGTGATTCCGTTCGCGGAAGCGGCAGCGGCGGACCAGCCGAAAACCGTTAACCGTTCTTGCCCGACGACAGTTAGAAATAAAAACGGACGGAAGGAATGCCTTCCGTCCGTTTTTTTTGTCTCACATTCCGCGCAGCGTGGGACTCAAAGACGAACCTGCCGGATGTTGTGCACACAGCCCGGCAGCTAATCGTGTCCTGCGTGATCGACGCTATTGCTTCTTCTTGTTGTTGTCGGTATTGGCTTTCGCCTGCCGGCCCTTTAAGGCTTGCTCGGTCGCGTCGGCTCTCCATAGGTTGGTATCCACGTCCACCTTGGTTGCCTTGTGAGTATTCTTGTCGAGGGCGATCTGGACTTCATACGTCCGGTCACCTTTGACGACTTCATACTCTACATAGTCCGGCTTATCCGAGTTGACCGACGTGATTTGATAACCATGTTTCTCCAATTCCCTGCGATAAAAAGGCTTGTCTTCGCCGGGCTTCAGCGCGCGGACTAGCTCCTCTTTGCCTTTCTCCCAATTGCTTTTTCGATCACGATCGCTGAAGCGTTTGTTCGAGGCATTGAAAAGCTTCTTGTCATTTTTTTCGTTCGCGGCGATCTTCTTGCCTTTCAGGACCTGGTCGGTCGTGTCAGCTTTGTACATGTTGGTGTCGATATCGACTTTGGTTGCCTTATGAGTATTCTTGTCGAGGGCGATTTGGACTTCATAAGTCTGGTCGGCTTTCACAACTTCATACTCGACGTAGTCGGGCTTGTCGTAGTTTATCGAGGTGATCTGGAAACCTTGTTTCTCCAATTCCTTCCGATAAAAGTCCCGATCTTCGCCGACCTTCAGCGCCCTCGCCAGCTCCTCTTTCCCTTTTTCCCAAGCGCTTTTGTGCGCGCGATCGCTAAATCGGGAGTTATCGGCGCTTTCCTTCGCGCGATCGGCGCCGTTGGCGTTTACGCCAAAACCGACGACCGTT
The DNA here is from genome assembly GCA_036506735.1 of Binatia bacterium. GTDB lineage: Bacteria > Desulfobacterota > Binatia > UBA9968 > UBA9968 > JAJPJQ01. Next base: position 3,830 of record DASXRG010000108.1, read on the forward strand.
ACAAGTCCTAAAACAGATAGGACGGTTAAAAATTTCGTCCTCTTCATTCATCTTCTCCTTTCTGTTGTCGGTAAATAATTTCCGGTCCTCTCAAATCAAACCGGCGGGCCGGCGCGACGACCGGTCACCAGGCTGACCAAGAACAGAACCAGAAAAACGACGAACAAGACCCACGCAATCTGCGTTGCCGCTCCGGCGATTCCGGAAAGCCCGAGCACGCCGGCGATCAACGCGATAATCAGGAACGTCACTGCCCAGCTAAGCATAATCTTCCCCCTTTTCCTTTTGGTCTTTGGTAAATGCCGACTCGAAAATCATGGACACACCTCTTACATTAGGTTAGCGGGATCAGACAAAAGCGGCAATTCGGGTAGGTTACCGAGGCGGGTAAACGATGGCGCGGGCGCCCTGTGCGAGCAGGTTCGAAGTGCTATCATAAAAAAAGTCACTCCAAGGTTTTGGGAGGTGCCGACATGATCGATTTCGAAAAAGCGCTCGTCGATCCGGGGATCGTCTTCAAGACTCCGCAGGACGTCGTCCGCAGCGACGATCTTTCGCGCGATCAGAAAATTCAGGTCCTGCGCCGCTGGGAGTATGACGCGAGAGAGCTGCAAGTCGCCGAGGAAGAAAACATGCCGGGGCCGCAGCCCGTCACCCTCGACATGGTCTTGGCGGCGCTTCGCGCGATCGGCGCCGGCACCGACGTCGAGCGGGCCGCGCCAACCAAACAAGGCGGAAAATAGATTCGCGCCGAGACCGTTTCGGGCCGACGCTAACCTGCCGTTACTTTCCTCAAGGAAAGGCCTTACCCTAAACTCAGAAATCACCCGATTTGTTCTTTATCGCGGCGGCGCTAAGCTACAATGAGGGAAAAGCGGCGGTTTTTAATATGCGAAACAAATCGAGACCCGGCCCGCCCAGCGGTAAGCCCACCAACAAAAAGCGCGGCCGACGAAAAAAAATCCCCCGGGGACGGTGCGTGCTGCCGAACCGCCGGGCGATCGCGTGACTTTCGCCCGTCGAACAATTATGGCTCTGCGATTTCATCACCAGGAGGATTCTCGCCGTAGCGCCGAACCTCGGGATGCCGGCGGACCGCGAGCGGGTGGGCAAACGAGCAAAGCCAAGTTCGCCCGGCGCGCGGCGAGCCTGATGGATCTCGACCGGCTTCCGGGCATCGGACGCGGTAAACTTCCCGATTTCATTCCGCCGCAACTCGCGACATTGGTGGATGTGGTTCCCGCCGGCGAGGAATGGCTCCACGAAATCAAATTCGACGGTTATCGCGTGCTGTGCCGCAACGACGGGCGAACGGTGCGGTTCTTTACCCGGGAAGGGAAAGACTGGACGGCGCGCTTCGGCGCGCTCGGCGATGCGGCTGGCCGGCTCCCGGTTCGACAGACGTTGCTCGACGGCGAGATCGTCGTCATGGACGAGCAAGGCGCGAGCCATTTTCAATCGCTGCAGGAGGCACTCGGCAAGAATGAAACCGCGCGGCTGATCTATTACGTTTTCGATCTCCTTCATCTGGATGGTTACGATTTGACCGCAGCGCCGCTCCTCGTCCGCAAGGAAATTTTGGCCCGGCTTCTCTCAACGGTAAATCAAACAGAAGCTATTCGCTTTAGCGACCATTTCATGGGCGCAGGCGAGGCTTTCTACCGGAAAGCCTGCCGCCTTGGTTTGGAAGGAGTGATTTCCAAGCGCAAGAATTCTCCGTATCGCCCCGGGCGCAGCCGCGCTTGGCTGAAGATCAAGTGCCATGCGAGCCAGGAGTTCGTCATCGGCGGCTTTACCGACCCGTCGGGCTCGCGCACCGGCCTGGGAGCGATTCTCCTAGGCGTGCAGTCCGAGCGAGACGGCATGGTCTATGCGGGAAAGGTCGGAACGGGATTCACGCGACAATCGCTCGACCGGCTGCGCTCGCGCTTGGATCGCCTAGCGACGCAATCGCCGCCTTTTTCCAATCCGCCGGTCCGGTCGTTACGCAACGGGATTCATTGGGTGAGGCCGGAGCTGGTTGCGGAAGTCGAATTCACCGGATGGACGCGCGACGGGCTCTTGCGCCATCCGTCCTTCAAGGGACTGCGCGAGGATAAGCCCGCGGGAACGATTAAGAGGGAACGTACCATGCCGATCTCGTCCGTCAATCCGCGTCAAAGTGTCGAGCACGCGCGCGGCGACGTTAAAGTTGCCGGGATCAAACTCACGAATCCCGATCGCCTCCTCTATCCGGAGCAAGGTATTACCAAGCTGGAGCTCGCGCTCTACTACGAGAAAATCGCGGACTGGATATTGCCTCATTTGACCGGCCGGCCGCTGACCCTGGTCCGCTGTCCGCGGGGACATCAGAAGGAGTGCTTCTATCAAAAGCACGTCGCGGAAAAAATGCCGGCATCCGTCCGGCGGGTTGCGATCAAGGAAAAGAATTCTTGGGGCGAATACTTGGTGATCGATTCCTTGCCGGGGTTGATCGCCCTCGTTCAACTCGGCACGCTGGAGCTCCACACCTGGGGCTCGCGCAGCGACCGGATCGAATATCCGGATCGCTTGATCTTCGACCTCGATCCCGATCCGGCGCTGCCGTGGAAAGAGGTAGTCCGCGGCGCCCACACGCTGCGTCGCAAGCTCGCCGATCTGGGTTTGATCCCGTTCGTCAAGACCACCGGCGGAAAAGGGCTTCATATCGTCGTTCCCGTAACCCGGAAATACGACTGGGAGGCGACCAAAGAATTCTGCAGAAAAGTCGCGGCGAGCGTGACACGCGAGGAACCGAAGCGATATCTCGCTACGATGTCGAAAGCGAAGCGCAAAGGAAAAATTTTCATCGATTACTTTCGCAACGGCCGCGGCGCAACCGCGATTGCCGCCTACTCGACGCGAGCGCGGCCGGGAGCACCGGTCTCCGTGCCGATTACGTGGCGGGAACTCGCCGCGGGAATTCGTCCGGACCAGTTTACGGTCCGTAATTTGCCCGCGCGTCTGTCGCACCGGCGCAGAGATCCATGGAGGGAGTACGAATCTGCCCGACGCTCGATTACGGCCGCGATGGAAGAGAGGCTGGATGCGAGCATCGAGCGGCGCTAAAACGAAACCGTGGCCGCTTGGCATAGCGCTTGCTCGTTATGAGCGGAGCGAGCCGACGATTAACCGTCACGGCGCGACGACGCGCGCTTGGGTTGGAAGGAGGAAGCCAGGATGACGATTCATGTAGCTTTACAGCCGGTCGTGTCTCTAATCGCAGGTATATTGATCTTGATCATCCCCAGACTGCTGAACTACATTGTTGCGGTTTATCTCATTGTCATAGGGATTTTGGGCCTCATGCGAACGTAAAAAGCGGCGGCTAGCACCGTGAAAGCGTAGGTAAAAATTACTGCAAACGGGAAAAAATTCCGCGCGATTTTTATGGCAACAAAATTCTCACGGTCAGATGGAAAGGAGACCAACCATGGGTACGATTCTGGTAATTATTCTGATCCTTCTGCTCATCGGCGCTCTGCCTACCTGGCCCTATAGCGGCGGGTGGGGTTACTATCCGAGCGGCGGCCTGGGATTGATTCTTTTGATCATCATCATACTCGCGCTGATCGGGCGGATCTGAAGCCCCGCGCGTTGGGCGAGAATGCAAGGCGCGCGCGCCGAAATGTGACCGACCGAAGATGAGAGAAAGGCGGCCGGAAATGGAAACGATCACGAAGTATGTCGATGTCAACGTGCCGGTACGAACCGTCTACAACCAGTGGACCCAGTTCGAGGATTTTCCCCGTTTTATGGACGGCATCGATGAGGTCACCCAGCTTGACGATACGCGCCTCCATTGGAAGGCCAACATCGGCGGCAAGAAAGTGGAATGGGACGCGAAAATTTCCGAGCAGGTGCCGGACAAGAGAATCGTCTGGTTGGGCGAGCACGGCCCGGTGCAAAGCGGCATGGTGTCGTTCACGCCTGTCGGAACCGGTGCTACGCGCGTGACTCTTAGGGTCGACTACGAGCCGGAGGGCGTAATGGAAGAAGTCGGCGACAAGCTCGGACTGGTGTCCCGCAAGGTCGAGGCGGATCTCGGGAGATTCAAAAACTTTATCGAGGCGCGCGGCACGGCAACCGGGGCTTGGCGCGGCACGGTATAGCGGGCGGAAGGTCGGAACGAGAAAGCCGAGAATTTTATGAGCACTCCCCACCAGCATCGAGAAACATCCCGAGGAGACCGCTAAGACCGGCCATGGCGCAGACGCAAATTCCCCGGGTGGAATCCCGACCCAATTCGAAGCGGATCAAGATGACGATCTATCTCACGCCGAAGGCCACGAAACCATGATCGATAAATGGCAGCCGGAAAAGTACCGCGACGATTACCGCGCTGACCTGCTTAAGCTGATCGAACAGAAAGTCAAAGCCGGCAAAACCAAAATGATCGAGGAACGAAGACCGGAAGCGCCGCGACGGCAGGGCAAGGTCATCGACATCATGGATCTATTGAAGCGCAGCGTGAAGCATGCCGGCCCCAAGGAGGCGGCGCCGCGCCGCCGCAAGGCGGGGTGAAATTTTTTCGCAAACGAAAGGAGAACGATGGTGAAAACTGTGACGGCGATGCTGACGGGGACCGGTTTGGGTTGTCTCGCGATGTACGCCTTGGACCCGGACGCGGGAGGCAGGAGAAGGGCGCTCGCGCGCGACAAGATGACGAAGATTCAAAAAAAAGCGGGCGACGCGGCGGCGACGACCGCTCGCGACCTCAAGAACCGGGCGCTCGGCACCGTCGCCGAAGCGCGCTCCAGTTGGCTGGGCGGCTCGATTGACGACGACGTGCTGAAGGATCGCGTGCGCAGCGAGATGGGATCTTTGGCGCGCTATCCGAGATCAATAGAGGTCGAGGTCGACGACGGGCGCGTAACGCTCGCCGGACCGGTTTTCCAAGACGAGTACGAGCAACTGCTCGAAGGCGTGTCGTCGATCCGCGGCGTCCACGGGCTGGAAAATCGTTTGCAACTGCACGAGACAGCCGAGACGTTTCCTGGTTTTCAGGGCGAGCTCAAGCCCAAACCATCGGGCCGTCCGATCGATTTACTCCGGGAGAATTGGTCCCCGGCGACCAAATTTCTCGTCGGCTTCGCCTCGACCTTGGCGCTCGTCGGCGTCGGCGCGCTCGCTTATCGTTTTTCCGGAAACGGCAACGGCCTGTCGATCTCGCGGCGCGGCAGGCGGCGAACTCGGCCGCGCGGCTGGCGCATGCGAATAGGAGGATCGGCCTCATGACGACCACCGGCGCGGATATTCTCTGGACCGCGCAACGATGAGAAGCAAAGAGCCAAAAGACACCGTGCGGCTGGCGGCGATGGCCGATCTGCACTACACGAAGAGTTCGCACGGAAAACTCCAACCGATCGTCGCGCGCATCGTCGAAAGCGCCGACATTCTCCTGTTGTGCGGCGACTTGGTCGATTACGGCCTGCCGGAGGAAGCGGAGGTCCTCGCCAAAGAATTGTCCGCGGTCAAAATCCCGATGCTCGCGGTGCTCGGAAACCACGAAGTGGAATCCGGAAGGCAGGAGGAGGTGCAGCGCATCCTCACCGGCGCCGGCGTCACGATCCTGGACGGCACCGCCTGCGAGGTCCAGGGCATCGGCTTTGCGGGCGTGAAGGGGTTTGCCGGCGGTTTTGGCGAGCAGTCGTTGCAGCCGTGGGGCGAACCGATGATCAAGAAATTCGTCCAGGAGGCGATCGATGAATCGCTCAAGCTCGAATCCGCGCTGGCGAAACTGCGCACCACGCACCGGATCGCGCTGCTCCACTACGCGCCGATTCAAGCCACGGTGGAGGGAGAACCGCAATCGATCTTTCCGTTTCTGGGCTCCAGCCGCCTGGAAGAACCGCTGAACCGCTATCCCGTGACTGCGGTGTTCCACGGCCACGCGCATCACGGCCGCCCCGAGGGCCGCACGAGAGCGGACATTCCGGTCTACAACGTCGCGGTAAAAGTTCTCAGACGCAATTTTCCCGACCGGCCGCCGTTTCGCCTGGTCGAGATTCCGTCCGCCGCAACGGCGCAATCGACGGATGGAAGGCGGGGCGAGGTGGCGATTTGAATTCCTCTCTTCACGGCGCTGACGAAAGCAATCACGGCACGGATTTTTACTACCGCTCGATGCGCATGCTGAACCAGGCGCGCGTACCGTTTCTGGTCGGCGGCGCCTTTGCGCTCGGGCGCTATACGGGAATCGTGCGCGACACAAAAGACGTCGACCTATTCGTGCGACCTGAGGATTGCCGGCGCGCCCTGGAAGCGCTCGCCGCAGGCGGTTGCCAGACCGAGCTCACGTTTCCGCATTGGCTCGGCAAGGCTTTTTGCGGCGAATACTTCGCCGACATCATTTTCAGCTCCGGCAACGGCACCGCGCGGGTGGATGACGGGTGGTTCGAGCATGCGGTCGATGCGGAGATCCTCGGCTTGCCGGTCAAGCTGTGTCCCGTAGAGGAGACCATCTGGTCCAAAGCGTATGTTATGGAGCGCGAGCGCTATGACGGCGCCGACATCGCGCATCTCTTGCGCGCGCGCGCCGCCGGCCTCGACTGGCCGCGGCTGCTCAAACTCTTCGGCCCGCATTGGCGCGTGCTGCTCAGCCACCTCGTGCTTTTCGGCTTTATCTATCCTTCAGAGCGCGCGCAAATTCCCGCCCGGGTGATGCGCGAGCTGCTCCGCAGGCTGGAAGCGGAGACGAGCGAGCCTGCGCCGGCCGAGCGCGTCTGCCATGGCACGCTGTTATCGAGGGAACAATACCTCGTGGACGTCGAGCGTTGGCGCTACCAAGACGCGCGGCTCATTCCCACCGGCAATATGACCGCCGAGCAGACCCGGCTCTGGACCGCGGCGATCGACGAAGAAAAAAAGTCCTGACACCGCGTGAAGATTTCCACGCCGGCCGGTACACTAATGGCATGGACCATCGGGTCGTCATTCTCGGCGGGGGCTTCGGCGGACTTTACGCCGCGCGGTCGCTGAAAGACGCGCCGTTCCAGGTAACGCTCATCGACCGGCGCAATTTCCATCTTTTTCAGCCGCTGCTGTATCAGGTCGCGACCGGCTGGCTTTCTCCCGCGAATATAGCCTCCACCTTGCGCTCCGTGTTGAGAGCGCAAACCAACGCCCGCGTTCTCCTGGGCGAAGCGATCGACATCGACGTCGGCCGCCGGCAGGTCATACTTAGCGACGGCGCGGTCGCTTACGATACGCTGATCGTCGCCACCGGATCGCGCCATCACTATTTCGGCAACGAGCATTGGGAGGCGTTCGCGCCCGGGCTCAAAACCGTCGAGGACGCGACCGAGATCCGCCGGCGGATTTTTTTGGCGTTCGAAGCCGCCGAGCGCGAATGCGACGCGGCGAAAAACCGCGCTTACTTGACGTTCGTCATCGTGGGCGGGGGGCCGACGGGAGTCGAGCTGGCGGGGGCGCTCGGCGATATCACCCGCGACACGCTCAGGTACGACTTCCGCAATATCGATCCCGCCGCCGCGCGGATCTTGTTGCTGGAAGCGACGGACCGGATCTTATCGACCTATCCCGCCGAACTTTCCGCCAAGGCGGAAATGTTTCTCAGCCGGTCGGGAGTGACGGTGCAAACCGGCACCGTCGTGACCGACGTTCGTCGCGACGTGGTCGTCACCAAACGAGGCGAGAGGGTCGAAGAGATTCCGACCCGGACGGTCGTGTGGGCGGCCGGAGTGAAAGCATCGTTTCTGGGAAAAATCTTGGCCGAGGCGACCGGCGCAAAACTGGATCGCAGCGGACGGGTGCTGGTCGAGCCCGACTTGACCTTGCCGAATCATCCGGAGATATTCGTCATCGGAGATTTGGCCAATTATTCGCACCAGACCGGCCAGCCGCTTCCGGGCGTGGCTCCCGTCGCGATGCAACAGGGACAGTACGCGGCGAAACTGTTGCAAAGCCGGATCGAGAAAAAGTCCGTGTCGCCGTTTCATTACAACGACCGCGGCAGTATGGCGATCGTCGGCCGCGGAACCGCGGTGGCTGATCTCGGGAAACTGCATCTAGCGGGATTTTTGGCCTGGCTCGCGTGGCTCTTCGTTCACCTAGTGAATATTATCGAATTCGAGAACAAGGTTCTGGTCCTCATCCAATGGGCCTGGTATTACGTCCGGCGCAACCGCGCCGCGCGGTTGATCACGGGAGATTCGCGGATACCATGACGGAATGGTTTATCCGCCTCCCGGATTTTCCCCCCACCAAACCGATAGTATACCTGGTTGTGGTTTCGCGCCTCAGGGTTATCGTTTGACTAGGACACAGATAGACACCCGTTTGCCGACAGCGCCTGCACCGATTCCACGAACGCTAGCTTCATCCTCTTGGCGGCGAAAAGCATTTTTGATTTGCCGCATTTAAGGTTCCAAAATTTCAATTCAAAGGAGGCCAGTATGGCACAAGCAGTGTTTTGTTTAATTGAGACGCGAGGTCAAGCGGAAGAGATCGTGGACGAGCTCAAGAGCGCGGGCTTTCGCAAAGATCAAATTTCCGTCTTGTTGCCCGATAAGTCGGACACGAAGGAGTTTGCAAAAAAGAAACATACCAAAGCTCCGGAAGGGGCCGCCACTGGCGCGGCAACCGGCGGGGTCGTAGGAGGCGTGCTCGGCTGGCTGGCAGGAATCGGATCGTTGACGATTCCCGGCCTGGGTCCTTTCATCGCTGCCGGACCGCTTGCGGCAGCCCTGGCCGGCGCAGGCGCGGGCGCGGCCGTGGGCGGATTGACCGGAGCGCTCATCGGCCTCGGCATTCCGGAAGCCGAAGCCAAAGAATACGAGAAGAAAATCAAGCAGGGCAATGCTCTGGTATCCGCGCATTCAAACGATCCGGAACAGTGCGAGCGCGCCGAGGAGATTTTCGAACGCTTGGGGGCGCGCGATGTTTCATACATCCAAGAGAGCGATGTTCCGTATCGGGAGAAACATAAAGAGCGGCACGTTTAGCGAAGCGCTGAAGCGGGAGCGAAAGCCGCTCGCCGTTGGATGTCCTTGAAAACGCAGAAGGCCTGAACCGAAGATCGGTTCAGGCCTTCTGCGCGCGCCGCGCGGATTGCGCGCGAACTATTTCAGGCGGCGCTCTGAAGCGCTACGTCGGAGCGCGGCCGAGGGCTGCGGAACGTTCGCCACGGCTTTTCAGACAGTAACGCCTATAAACATGCGCCAATTCCCAGCTCGCCTTTAAAAAATCGGTGTACCTCAACTTGGATCCCGAAACATCCCGCCATTGCGTCAATGGGAGCTCATAGATGACATTCCCCGCTGGCGGCAGATTCGTGCCGCGCCTGGACTGGATCAGCCGCGCGATGATTTCCACGTCGAAGATCCAGCGGGAATAAAACGGCCGTGAAAACAGCTCGTCCATCGCGGGAGAGACGCGGAACAATTTCGCGCCGCACTGAGTGTCGTAAACCTCCAAGCCGAGGATGATCGACACGGCGGTTGCAAATATTCGCCCCAGGTAGTGCCGGCTGGCGCGTCTTTCGATTCTTCTGCCCAGCAGTTTTACGCGCGCCCCGAGGATTATTTCAATGTCCGGTCTGTTCTCTGCGAGATCCAAGAACGACGGGATGGCATCGAGCGGAGTCGCGAGGTCGGCGTCCCAAAAACCCACGTAGGCCGGGCGCGTTTTAGTTGTGGCCAGGATGCCCTGTCGCACCGCCTCTGCTTTGCCCTTGTTTTCCGGCAGATTCAATATCGCAAACCTGCTCGGATTCGAACTGCGCAAGGATTCTAACAAGGCCAGCGTGCCGTCGGTGCTTCCATCATTCACAAACAGGAAGGCAATGTCGTGGAGTGGCGACGCGAAATTTTCAAAGCTAGCGGGATCGAGCCGCTGAGCTTCATTGAAGCAAGGTATGACAATCCGGGCCGTGGCCATCGGCTGGGTGATCCTCCGATGCAATCTGGCATGGATCGCTTGCGGGAGTCAAATCCTCGCCGATCGATGTTTTTGACACGTTTTTTGATGGCGTTGTGCGACGCGGTAAATTGGGGGGAAGCGAGAAGGCCGGGCTGCGGAGAAACAGTAGGATCTCTCCGTAGCCCGATTTGTCGTCCTAAAAAAGTGTGTGCGCAGATTCTGTATTAAAACAGGGTATAGATGAACGGAGCGACTGCGGTTCCCGACGTGAACACGATGAGGCTTCCGAGCACGACCAAGCACAGGATGATCGGCAAAAGCCAGAATTTCTTCCGCTCTTTCATGAACGACCAAAGCTCCAATAGAAATTCAACCATTTGGGCTTCCTCCTTAAAAATAACAGCTTAATACTGTTTTGTCAGGTGCGACGCGGGACGGGGGCTGCGAACGACTCGATAGCTATCGAGATCCGGCCGCAACTTCCGCCCCATGGGATCCTTTCCCAGCCACGATCTTAGCATGCCGATGGGAGTGACGATGACGTAGAAGACCGCGCCCAGGATAATTCTCGTATTGACCCAACCCAAGACATGCGCCAACGCCATCCATCCCTTGTGGATCCAGAACAAGCTCCTGGGAAACACCAAGGCCGGAACGAGAAGACCCGCCGCTACGGCTACGATCCACCAGCGCGGCTCTCCGCCCCGGAGCGCGACCGGCCAAAAAGCGATGAGCGCGAAGATGCCGCCCACGGTGAGGCCGAAAGAACGCAATTTCTTGTCCGTGATCTTATCGCTCATAAGATTTCTCCGAGACTCTTAGTCCATCTCGAATTCTTGCTGCCAGTTGGTATCGCCTTCCAGCGGTTTTTGCTCGGCTTTGTAGAGCAGACAATTTTCCAGGATCAGAATGTCGATGGCCGAGCGCATGAAACAACGGTACGCGTCTTCGGGCGAGCAAACGATCGGCTCATTGCGCACGTTGAACGACGTGTTGACGACCAGACCGCAGCCGGTTTTCGCCTCGAAGGTTTTCAGGAGGCGGTAGTAACGCGGGTTGGTCTCCTGATGCACGGTTTGAATGCGCGCGGAGTAATCGACGTGGGTGGCCGCTGGAATGTCCGAGCGCGGCACGTTGAGCAGATCGATGCCCCACAGCGACTGCTGCTCCTCGGTCGGCGCGATGCGGCGCTTTTCCACGACCGGCGCGACCAGCAGCATGTAGGGACTGTTCGTGTCCATTTCAAAATAGTCGGCGACCCGTTCGCGCAGCACCGACGGCGCGAAGGGGCGGAATGATTCCCGGTATTTGATCTTGAGGTTCATGACCGATTGCATCTTGGGATCGCGCGCGTCGCCGAGGATGCTGCGGCCGCCCAACGCGCGCGGGCCGAATTCCATCCTGCCCTGGAACCAGCCCACGATTTTTCCCGCCGCCAGCTCGTCCGCCACTCGATCAAACAGCGCTTCATCGCTCAACCGTTGGTGAGGCGCGCCTTTTTTTCGGAGAAACTCTTCGATCTCTTCGTTCGTATAGGACGGTCCCAAAAAGCCGCCCTGCATGGCGTCGCTCGATCCGCCGGCGCCCCGCGGCATGCCTTCCAATTTGTGCCAGGCGGTGAGCGCCGCGCCGACCGCCCCGCCGGCATCTCCCGCTGACGGCTGGATCCATAGCCCTTTATAAGGCCCTTCGCGAAGGATTCTGCCGTTGCCCACGCAGTTGAGCGCGACGCCTCCCGCCAGGCAGAGGTTTTCCGCGCCGGTCTCGCGATTGAGCGTGCGCGCGAGACGGAGCATGACTTCCTCGGTAACTTCTTGAATCGAGCGCGCCAAGTCCATTTCACGCTGGGTCAAGTAGGTCTCCGATTTCCGCGGCGGACCGCCGAACAGCTCGTCAAATTTGCCGTTGGTCATGGTGAGTCCGGTGCAATAATTGAAATAATCGATCTTCAGCCGGAAAGTTCCATCCGGCTTGAGGTCGATCAGATGGTCGTAGATCGCCTGCACGTACTTGGGCTTGCCGTAGGGTGCGAGCCCCATCACCTTGTATTCGCCCGAGTTGACTTTGAAGCCGGTGTAGTAGGTGAACGCGGAGTAGAGCAGGCCGAGCGAATGCGGAAAATGAAGCTCCCAAAGCGGCGTGAGATTGTTGCCTTCGCCCAGCCATGCCGAGGTGGTGGCCCATTCTCCCACTCCGTCCATGCACAGCACCGCCGCCGACTGGAAGGGCGAGGGATAAAAGGCGGACGCGGCGTGGGACTCGTGATGCTCGCCGAACAGAATCGGCGGCAGCTCCGGTTTTTTCACGCCGTCGAGCGAGACCAGCTCGTCTCGCAGCACGCTTTTCAAGAGAAGTTTTTCCTTCAGCCATACCGGCATGGCGGAGAGGAAGGACTTCACTCCCTTGGGAGAGAACGCCACGTAAGTTTCCAGCAGACGCTCGAACTTGATCAGCGGTTTGTCGTAGAAGACGAGATATTTGAGATCGGCCAATGAAATGCCGCCCTGCTCGAGACAATAACGAATCGCGTGGGTCGGAAACCTCGCGTCAAACTTCTTTCGCGTGAAGCGCTCCTCCTGGGCGGCGGCCACGATGTGGCCATCCTGTACCAGGCAGGCAGCGCTGTCGTGATAGTACGCGGAGACGCCGAGAATATACATGGTTGGTCCTTTTAACTACGGCGCTTGAAAAACAGGCGGTGAGTCGCGAAACCACCAAATAAAAATTCCGTCAGCCCGCCGATTTTGGAACATTCGATCATCAATGTTAATCGCAAGCGCGGTCGAACGCAACTGGGTTTTTACCGTTACTTTTACTAGGTGTTTACCCGAGCATCCTTAAGAGCCGCCGGCAAACCTGTCGCGTTCGAGCTTCCGTTGATCTGCGGCCGTCCGGGCGATGACTTCCGCCACGGCGGGCGCGAGGAACCTCGTTGCGGCAGCCGTCCAGTGTGTGTCCACCGGAAAGAATAAAGGGTCTTTCCCTCTGTACTCGGCCAAAAGCGGCGGCAGAGCAAGCGCGCGGAAAAAACCCGCCTCAGCCGCGGCGCGACGCAGTCGCTCGTGGGGCAACATCGCCGCGGGTTTTATCTTGCCGTTATCGAATTCGTAGGCTCCTCCCAGAGTCAACAATACCGAGCGGGCGCCGTTCTCTTTCGCGATTTTCGCAAGCTGCGCCAATATCGCGGTTGTGATTTCGAAGGAGCCGCCCTTTTGGTTGTAAAAGTCAGGGGACATTTCATCGAACGCTTGACGCGGGCCGGCATCGTCGGTCGAATTTTGCGCGTGTCCCGATGTGAGCACGGGCAGAACCCTCACCCCGACGAACTTGAACAAGTGGCTGTGGGCCCGCAACCAATCGGCCCCCGGAATAAACCGCGTAATTCGCCGGCTGTTGTTAAAGTCGCTTGATACCTCTTGCTTCATCAGGCTGCCGTCATTCCCCAATTTGTAGGCGGTAGGATTGTCGGCGAAGTCATTCATCATAAACAGCGTCACGACGATGTCGGGCTTGAGGGCCACTCCATACTTGGCGAAAAGATTCAACTCGTCGGCGGTGGAATAGCCGTAGACGCCGCCGTTGACGACTTCAAATTTTCCCGGATACTCCCGTTCGAGGCGCTCTCCGACGGCAAAAGGAAACGTGTCGTTCTCGCCAAGACCATGGCCGAAAGTGAAGGAGTCGCCGAGAAAAAGCACCCGCACCACTCCGGGTTTTTTGACCAAGGGAATTTCGGGGCCGCGGAAGCCCAAGGAATTAATCCGGATGTCCGCCGCATACTCCGGCGAGGTCATACGTCCTCGCGCATTGGGTCGCAGCCGGTAATTTACATCCGGGTCCCCGGCGATGACGTCCGAAATCAGAGTCTGCGGCGCAAAGATCCGGACCGCGAGCTCGGCCAGCAACAGACCGATGACGCCTCCCAGGAGCATCGCGATCAGCGCCAATAAAGCGGGCCGCGGACTTGATTTCAGCGCGCGCCCGGCTGAGACCGGACGCGATTTCATTCTGTGACCGATCTTTTCAGCGTGAATCATGTCTTCTCCAATGCCGCTCGCGATTTAATCCGGCCACACCGCCTAGGAATTGCCCTGGCGGATGTGGCGCAGGTGCGTGGGCTTTTTTGCCAGCCATTCTCGATCGACGTACAGGCGATCGGGCGACAGAGCGGATTTTTTCACCCGTTCGCGCAGGGCAGCGTCTTCCTCCCTGACCAGATGCGGATTGATCAGGCCGCGCGTCAACGCCTCGTAATAAAGCCGGCCCCTGGTTTCGAGCAGCGCGGGAACGCCCTGAGGCGCGTCCCGCCGGGTGGGAATTTTCATCTTTTGATAGAGCCCGCTCAAAATCCGCTCTACGCTTTGCCGCGAAGCGCTGATCAGCCAGCCGATGCCGTCGTTGGTCACGCCAAGGCAGAGATAGAGCAAGACGGTAAATTCCAGGTTGCTGAATTCTCTCGACGGCGAGTCCTTGAGGTTCTGACTGAAGATATCGGTGAATGACAGCTCGTAGACGAATACTTGCTCGAGCGCGTTTTGTACTAGGCGCTTGGGCATCGCGCCTTTGTCCACGAAGCCCCACACGTCCGGCTTGTGTTTTTCATCGGTGATGAGCTTTTCGATCTGATGGAGATAACTCGGGTCGCCCGCGTGAACGGTGCGAAAAAGGATGCGCGTGCGCAGCCCTTTCTCTCCCAACCGCGCTTCGAGTATCTTCCGCGCGATCGCCACGCCCGAGACGCGTGGGACGACAAAATCGAGGTCGAGCACGACGTTTTCCACTTTCTCGTCTATCGCCTTGGCGAAGGCCTCTTCCGGGGTCTGCGCCCGTTGGATGTCGGCCTCGGGCCAGCGCTCATGGATCCACAAGCTGATTTGGTCGATCGAGTCGGGGGAGTCGTCGGCTACGAGGATCTTGAGCTCCGGCTCCTTGGGCGCTATTTTTTCTTTTTTTTGTGCTTTGTCCCTGGCCATGGCAGCCGACGATGGCATGAGCCGCTCAGCCGCAGAAGGAACGGCGGATTCGTTCGGCTGCGGCGCGGCGGGAAAATTTACTTGAAAGCGCGGAACGCGCTGCGGAAATCAAATCACTCCGAGAAGCTTCGATGGGTTGTGAGACCGCGTCTTGGTCGCGTCGGCGAGGCGAATCACAACGGTAGTGCCGCCAGCGGGAGAGCTTTTTTTGTATTCGATGTCGGCGCCGATGTCCTCGGCGCGACGGTGCATCAGATCGATGCCGAAACTCTCCTCGAAAGGGCCGCCGCCGCCCCGGCCGTTATCGCTGACGGACAATTCGACCACGCCGAGACGGGGCCGGCGCACGCGAACGGCGATGGACGTGCCGTGCGAATGTTTGCGGGCGTTGATCAGCGCCTCCGAGGCGATTCTGTAGAGCAGCACGAGATGCGACTTGTCGCGCAAGCTCGCCGTGATGGTGTCGTCGGTGATGTCGGGCGGGCAGTCGAAATCGACGGAAAATTTCGCGTTGCGGCGGCGCATCTGGACTTTCGCGTCTTCGAGACGCTTCCGAATCGTCGCCAGGAAGCCTTCGGCTTCGAGATCCTTTGGATAGAGGTGATTCATGATCCGGCGCAGTTCGGTAACCACGTCCTTCAGGCGGCCTTGCGCGTCCACGATGTCGCGCTCGTCGATCGCGGTCGCCAGATAACCGCAGAGCGTGTTCAAGACTTCGTTATGAATCTCTTCTCCTATGCGGAGCGCCTGTTTTTCCAGATAGGTGAGCAAATGCTCGCGCCGGTTTTCCAGCCTGAGGACCTCTCCTTGCAACTCGTCGACCCGCTCCAGCAACGTCGCCAAGCTCACGCCCAAAGCCGTTTCCAGGTCGACCCGGGCCCGCTCCTTGTCTTTCACCCGGTAGACTTTCTCGGCGAGTTTGCCCGAGATATCATGGATGACCGTAAAGATCTCCTGATTGCGGAAAGCCGACAAGGTGCGTATCGTCCGCATCATGTCCAGCCGGATGCCGTAGTGCTCGTCGGAAAGGAGAGACATCAGCTTGATGTAGTGTTTAGGCTTGAACCACTCGGGATGTTCTCGGGCGCAGCGATAGCAAAGGGTGGCCGCGTTCCAGCGCACGTAGTCGGATTCTTCGTCCAGCGCCTCGAAAAGAAAATCGAGTTTTTCTTCGGCATCTACGATTCCGAGATCTTCGTCGTCGCGCAGCCGATAATGGATTCCGCCGCTGCGGTAGGGCATGAGAAACAGGCGGGTGTAAAATTCCGCCCGCGGCGAAAGCTGGACCGAAGCGAGGGCATAGTTCAACAACGATAACAGCGCCGCCGCCATATTGCGCGTCTTCGGCTGCGACTTGGGGTCCAGCAACACCGACTCCAGCAAGGGCGGATCGGACGGATTCAGCATCGTCTCGTCCGAAGGTTTCGGCGTCGGCGGACGCCCCGTCTCCGGCCGCCACCCGGCGACGGCGATCTCCAGGACGATGGCGATCGCCCGGTCGATAATCAGCGCCAGAATCACTTTCGAGTCCTCGCCGGGCGAATCGATGGTCGGCGCCGCCTCCGGCGCTACGCCCGCCTGGGAAGCGTCGCGACCGTTCAGTCCCTTGCCGGGCTGCTTTTGCGCCGAGCGTAAGTGCGACCAGGGCGAGGCGGACGGATGCCACGCAGGCAGCGGTGTGTTGGCCCGGAGTATTTTTAGAATCGTCAGGGTAGAATGGGCGGAGGGCGGAGCAATCGATGACTGCTGCAAGACGCTCTGCAAAATATCCAAGATCTCCCGGTAAGCTGTCTGGGCCGCGCCCGCTTCGGGGGAATCAGCCAGCCGGCCTCGCGTGAGACTCGGTAAGAGCCGGTTGACGGCCTGCAGATCTTGGGACAAGCGCTCGTGGCCTTTTGTCGCCCCTCTGACGGTCTCCCGCTTGAGCGCTTGAAGAATCTCATTGAAAGACCGTAGCGTGTCTTCGATTCCGGTTCCCGCATGCAGCGGTCTTCGGCCCAAAGAGAGCCGGGTAAAGAGAGCCTCCAGAGCCCGCACGCGCAACTGCACGAGCTGGCCTTGCTTCTGAACTATTTCACCCAACAAAGAAAGTAATACCGGAACCTTGCTGGCGGTTTGGAACAGGACCTCCGTCAGGGGATCCTGGTAATGCAATTTCATCTCGTCGAGCAAATCCCTGAGGACTACGAGCGTCAACTGCGGGTTGGCGTTCACCAGAGCGGCCAGCATCTCATCCGCCCAGGGCACTTTGGCGCCGTTTTCGACCCACGATGCCCGATAAAGCTCGCCGTTTAAGCGGATGAAAAAGTCGCGCAGGACGTTGGAGTCCCGCGCGCCCGCCACCTCACGCAAAAAGAGCCGAAAACCATCGCTGACGAAAGGGTCCGGGGTTCTAAAAAGCTCTTCAAAATTATGTCTTTTGGCAGCCATTGCCCTCAATTCCTGAGGTCTTTCCCTCAGAGATATATGTATCACATCGGAGCGTTGAAAGGCAGTCTGGGCCTCACGTTCGGAGTCATTCCAACGAGGAGGCTAAATGTTTTTTCCGAGCTTTTCCGCGCCGGGTCGGCGACACGCAGTTATTAGCGCAATGGCGACTCTCGCGCTAGTCAGTTTTTGGTATTCCACCGCCCTCGCTGATCCTGAACTTCCTCGAGTAACTTTGGATACGACTTATGTGGCCCCGTCGGGACGGACGATTTCCGTGCCTGCCGGCGGAGATTTTCAAGGCGCAATCAACAACGCGCAACCCGGAGACATTATTTCTCTCCAGGCCGGCGCGACGTTTACCGGTAATTTTACTCTGCCCAACAAAGGCAACAGCGGCCAGTGGATCGTCATTCGCACATCGACGCCCGACAGCAGCCTGCCGCCGCAGGGTACCCGCATCAAGCCGTCCGACGCCAACCTCTTGCCCAAAATCGTAACCACCAACGACTCGCCGGCGATCAAGACCGATGCCGCCGCCAACCACTACCGTTTTATCGGCGTCGAGATCACCACCACCCACGCCGATACCTCGTGGACGGTGTGGAATCTTATCTGGCTGGAATATCCGGGACAGACTTCGTTGAGCCAGGTGCCGAGCGACATCATCTTCGATCGCTGCTATATTCACGGCACTCCCACCGGGAACGTGCTCCGGGGCATCGCACTCAACAGCGCGCGCACCGCCATCATCGATTCGCATTTCTCGGACTTTCATGACGTGAGCGGAGACGCTCAGGCAGTTTTGGGCTGGAACGGCCCGGGCCCCTTCAAAGTCGTCAACAACTACATGGAAGCGTCGACGGAAAACCTCCAGTGGGGCGTCGGCGACCCGTCGATCACCAATTTAGTGCCCTCCGATATCGAGGTGCGGGGGAACTACTTTTACAAGCCGCTGTCGTGGAAAGTCGGCCATCCGAGTTACGCCGGGATCCACTGGACGGTGAAAAACCTCTTCGAGCTCAAGAGCGCGCAGCGGGTTTTGATCGAGAACAACATTTTTGAGAACAACTGGGCGGACGCGCAGAACGGATTTGCGATTTTATTCACGCCGCGAAACGGGGGCGGGACGGCGCCGTGGAACGTGGTCCAGGACATCACCTTTCGCAGAAACATCGT